>CAZAWM010000175.1:0-1045 GCA_964488605.1 uncultured Steroidobacteraceae bacterium
GCCAGCCACACGCGCGATCGGCGCCTCGAGGTCCCAGAAACAGCGTTCCTGGATCGAGGCGGACAGTTCGGCGCCGAAACCGCCGAAGCGCGTGGCCTCATGCGCGATCAGGCAGCGCCCCGTACGGCTGACCGAAGCGGCGATCGTATCGATGTCGAGCGGCACCATGCTGCGTACGTCGACAACCTCGGCATCGACCCCGAGCTCCGCGGCCGCCGCAAGGCAGACGTGCACCATCGTGCCGTAGGTCACGATCGTCAGTGCCGAACCCGAGCGCACGATTGCCGCTTGGCCGATCGGCACGCGGTAGTGGCCGGACGGCACGTCGCCGGCCGGATGAGCATCCCAGCCCACCGCAGGCTTGCTCGGGTCGCCGTCGAAAGGCCCGTTGTAGATGCGTTTGGGCTCGAAGAAGATCACGGGATCGTCGTCCTCGATCGCCGCGATCAGCAAACCTTTAGCGTCGTAGGGATTGGACGGCATGACAACCTTGAGCCCGCTGACGTGCGCGAAGATGCTCTCGGGACTCTGCGAGTGGGTCTGCCCACCGCGGATGCCGCCCCCGCACGGCGTACGTATCGTCACCGGCGCAAAGAAATCCGAGGCACTGCGGTAACGCAGCCGCGCAAGCTCGCTGACGATCTGGTCGTAGGCCGGATAGATGTAGTCGGCGAACTGGATTTCCGCGACGGGTCTCAGCCCATTGACGCTCATGCCGATCGCAGCGCCGACGATTCCACCCTCGGCTATCGGCGTATCGAGCACGCGGTGCGCACCGTACTTGCGCTGCAGTCCCTCCGTGACGCGGAACACGCCGCCGAAGTAGCCGACGTCTTCGCCGAGTACGACCACCGAGGGATCGCGCCCGAGCATCACGTCCATCGCCGAGTTCAGCGCCTGGACCATCGTCTTGCGCGGCATGCTCAGGACTCCCTGTTCGCGTCGCCGGCCTCCGCCGCGGTCCGGCCCAGGACCGCGCGCTCGGCCGCCAGCTCGTCGCGCTGTCTGCGCAGGTGCTCTGGCAGCTCGCGAAACACGTCCTCGA
>CAZAWM010000175.1:1055-7042 GCA_964488605.1 uncultured Steroidobacteraceae bacterium
TCGCTGATCTTCTCCCTCTGCATCAGCGCCGGGTCGAGCCGTGGTCCGTCGGCGAGCGTGCCATACCGGATCGCGGCCTTCCAGTCCGCGGCGAGCTTGGCCTCGAGCTCGGCGAGCAGGGCGGCGTGACGCTGGTCGTCCCACTCGCCGAGTGCCAAGAGATGCTGGCGCAGGCGTTCGACCGGGTCGCCGAGCGGCCAGTGCTCGAAGTCGTCCCGCGGCCGGTAGCGGCTCGGATCGTCACTGGTCGAATGGGCGCCCGCGCGATAGGTCACGAGTTCGATCAACGTCGCTCCGTGGCCCGCCCGAGCGCGCTCGGCAGCCCAGCGCGTCGCGGCATGGACCGCGAGGAAGTCGTTTCCGTCCACACGCAGGCCCGCGATGCCAACGCCCGGCCCTCGCGCGGCGAACGAACGTTGCTCGCCGCCGGCGAACCCCTGGAACGTGGAGATCGCCCACTGATTGTTGACCACGTTGAGGATCACCGGCGCCCGGTACACCTTGGCAAACAGCAGGGCATGATGGAAATCTGCCTCTGCCGTGCTGCCCTCGCCGATCCAAGCCGCGGCAATGTCGGTCTCCCCCTTGATTGCCGCAGCCATCGCCCAGCCGACCGCCTGCGGGAACTGCGTTGCGAGGTTCCCCGAAATCGAGAACAGCCGGCGGCGCGCCGAGTGGTACATCACCGGCAACTGTCTGCCCTTGCACATGTCCGCCGTGTTCGAGAGCAGCTGGCACATCATCTCGACCGGCGGCATCCCCCGGGCGAGGAACAGGCCCTGGTTGCGGTAAGACGGGAACAGCATGTCCGAATCGCGCAGCGCCATCGCCGCCGCGACCGACACAGCCTCTTCGCCGTACGAACGTACGTAGAACGTGATGCGTCCCTGACGCTGGGTGCGCTGCATGCGATCATCGAACAGGCGCGTCAGCAACATGTGCCGCAGCCCGCTGCGGAGTGCCTCGGGCGTCAGCCCGGGATCCCACGGTCCGATGGCGCGCCCCGAGTCGTCGAGCACCCGGACGAGTTCCTCGGCGAGCGACACCGTGTCGCGCACTGGGACGTCGATGGAAGGGCGCGGCACTGCGCCCGCCTCGGACAGGCGCACGTAGCTAAAATCCGGTTTCTGGCCCGGCCGCGCGGGAACGGCCGGTACATGCAGGCGAGATGCGGAGCTCATGCCGATCAGCCTACGCCCAACGTGTAGCAAAACGCTGGTCGAATTGCGTACTGCCCGCTTGAATGCTAGATAGATTATCTAGCTTTCAGTGCTATATGCGCGGTTCCAATCGATGAAGTTCGATCGTCTCGACCTGAGCATTTTGGATGCATTGCAAAAGGACGCAGCCCTATCCACGGCCGAGATCGCCTCGCGGGTCGGGCTCTCCCAGTCGCCATGCTGGCGCCGGATCAGCCTGCTCGAGCAGCAGGGCGTCATCAAGCGGCGAGTAGCGCTGCTGTCGCGCGAGAAACTCGGCCTCGAAGTGCTGGTATTCGTGCACGTCAAGCTGACCAGCAATGGCTGGCAATCGCTGCCGAAGTTCAAACAGCAGGTCGTGAGCTTCCCCGAGGTCATTCAGTGCTTCGTGCTGATGGGCGACATCGATTTCATCCTGCTGGTCGCAACGCCGACCATCGAAGCCTATAACAACTTCGTGCAGAAGAAGCTCGCGCAGGTACCCGGGGTGCAATCGATCGATTCGCGTATTGTGCTCGAGGAGACCAAGAACACCACCGAGTTACCGCTCGAGGCGATCAACTCCTGAGCCGCCCGACTGCGGCGCCCAGGTCGCGCAGCAGATCGTCGACGTTCTCGATGCCGACGGACAGCCGCAACAGCCCGTCGGTGAGTCCGGCAGCGGCCCGTGCCGCGGGCTCCATCGCGGCGTGCGTCATGCTGGCCGGGTGCGCTATTAGGCTCTCGACGCCGCCCAGCGATTCGGCGAGCGAGAACAGCTCGAGGCCCTCGACGAAGCGACGCACGGCCGGCACACCGCCGGAAAGTTCGATCGTGACGATCGCACCGAAACCGCGCTGCTGACGCCTCGCGAGTTCGTGGCCGGAATGGGTCGGAAGACCGGGGTAGAACACGCGGGTGATGCCGCGCTGCGCGCTCGCCCATTCGGCGATCACCTGGGCGTTGCTGCCATGCACCGCGAGCCGCGCGTGCAGCGTGCGCACGCCGCGCAGCGTCAGGAAGCTGTCGAACGGCGCGCCGGTCAGACCGAGACAGTTTGCCCACCAGGCGAGCCGCTCACCGAGTTCGGGCGTCGCAGCAATCACGGCACCGCCGACGACGTCGCTGTGGCCATTGAGGTACTTGGTCGTCGAGTGCACGACGAGGTCGGCACCGAAATCCAGCGGACGCTGCCAGACGGGCGAGAGGAAAGTGTTGTCGACCGCAGCGAGCGCGCCCGCACGATGCGCCAATGCGACAACCGCGGCGATATTCGAGATTCGCAAGAGCGGATTACTGGGAGTCTCGATCCAGACCAGAGCGGCAGGCTGCGCCAGCGCGCGCTCGAGCGCCGTCGCATCGCCGAAATCGACGAAATCGACGCGGAAGTCGCCGCGGCGGGCCCAGGCCGTCAGCAGCCGGAAAGTGCCACCATAGCAATCGTGCGGCGCGACGATGCGTTGCCCGACCTCGAGCAGATGCCCGACCAGCGTAATGGCGCTCATTCCCGAACTGGTCACGACGGCGACCGCGCCGCCCTCAAGATCCGCAAGCGCTTCGGCGAGCAGATCGCGCGTCGGGTTGCCAGAGCGTGAGTAGTCGTAGCGACGCTTGACCCCAAACGATTCGAACGCGAATGTCGACGTCAGGTGGATAGGCGGCACCACGGCGCCCGTCAGCGGGTCGCTCTCGAGACCCGCGCGGACCGCGCGCGTCGCGGCGTCCTGCGGCGCGCTCACGGTCAAGTTCCGCCGAGCGGCGCCAGGGCGCGCGAGAACACGGGCTTGAGCTGCTCGGCTTCCTTCAGGAAGGCGTCGTGGCCGAATAGCGATGAGATCTCGTGCAGGCGCGCGTTCGGCAGCCTCGCCGCCATTGCCCGCATGTCGGCGAGCGGTACCAGCTGGTCTTCGCGCACGGCCACGGCCGTCGTCGGCACGAAGATCCGCGCCGCATCGACACGATGCAAGTCGATCGACTCCGACAGGCACAGGAAACTATCCGGCTCGTAGCGCTGCGCGTAATCGCGGCCGCGCGCCATCAGGTATTCCTCCACCGGAAACACGAAGCCGGTCTCCGTCGCACGCGGACTACCGGCGAACCGGGCGGCGAACTCCTCGGGACTGCGATAAGTGGACATGGCGAGCGCACGTGCCAGCACCAGCCCTTCACGCGTGGTGCCAAGCTCGCGGGCGAGGCGCACGATCCGCCGCTGGACGCTGCGCCACGCCGTCGCCATGGGATGAGTGCGATCTGCAGCGCTGATCACGACCAGTTGCGAGACGCGCTCCGGGTAACGCTCGGCGAACGCCAGTGCGACCATGCCGCCGTACGAAGCACCGACGAATCCACGTAGCGACTTGATGCCGAGGTGATTGAGCAGCCGCAGCAGCAGGTTCGCCTGATCGTAAGTCGAGACACTCGGAAAGGCCTGACCACCGCGCGGCCCAGTGGTGTCGCCGCTGCCGCCGAGGAAGTCGAACGACAGGATCCGAAGGTGCTCGGAGGGTAGCGCAAGACCGGGCCCGACGACTTCATGCCACCACCCCGCGCCCGGATCGTCAGTCGAATAGACACAACGCCCCGCGGAAATACCGCCGAGCGCGGCGACCACCGGTGCCGATGCGGCCCCGGCGATACGCCAGGCCACACGGACGCCATGCAGGACGCCGCCATGATACAGCCGCACCTCGCCCGGCACCTCGAGAATGCCTTCGCGTGCTGGCAACACGGCGACTGCGGCGCCGTCATTGGACCGACGTTCAGCCGGCTGTGCGCTGCTCAGTTCTTCTGGTTGGCTCATGCGGCGATCCGTAACGGGCTCCAGGGTTTTCGTCACAGTCCTATTCGCCGATGCGGCGCAGGACCGACTCAGCTCGCAACTCCAGAGCGCCCGCCAGACGGGTGTTCGCGCCCACCCCCGGACCCGATCACGATCGGGGCGGACCCGCGGAACGCTCATCTGGGCCGCGCGTGGCACGGCAGGAGTTGGCACCTCTTCCGGAAACAGGATTCCGGAGGTTGCCCCGGCGTCGAAGGGCCTTTCCCTCAGCCGGTCTCGATGAGTGCCGGCATTGTCCGTCACGTGCGGCGGCGCGTCAACGCCGATTTGACTTCGATTGTACTAATGTGTTAGCGTATTAGCACGTTATTACAACCGGATTCGGACGCGGCCGACAATGAAACCGCACCGTCATCTGACGCCTCGGCAGCAGGCGCTGTCCGAACGCAACCTGTACCAGGCCATACTGACCCTGCGCACGGTCGAGGAGTGTCGCGCCTTCTTCCGCGACCTGTGCACGCCGGCCGAGATCGAGGCGATGGCCGATCGCTGGGCCTGCGTCGAGGGTCTCGAGCGCGGTCTGCCCTATCGCGAGGTACATCGCACCACCGGCGTCAGTGTCACGACCGTCGGCCGCGTCGCGCGCTACCTCTCCGACGGAAACGGCGGCTACCAGCTCGCTGCGCGCCGCCTCGAGGGTCAGCGCCTCGAGAATGCCCCATCGCGCGGCGGCGTTTCGCGCTGATCCCTGCGACGACGCCTCGGAAACCTCACATGGAAAAGGACATCCGCCTCAAGCTCGCAATCCAGAAGTCGGGACGTCTTACCGACCCCTCTGTCGACCTCCTGACACGCTGCGGGCTGAAAGTGTCGCGCGGCAAGGATCAGTTGATTGCATTCGGCGAGAACATGCCGCTCGACCTGCTCTTCGTTCGCGACGACGACATCCCGGATCTCGTCCAGGAAGACGTCTGCGATCTTGGGCTCGTCGGTCTCAACGTGCTCGAGGAGAAGCGCCTCGAACTCGCGGCTCGTCATGCGCGCGCGAACTTCCAGGTGCTGCGCGATCTCGACTTCGGGCGCTGCCGGCTATCGATTGCGATGCCGGAAGGCGCGAGCTACGACGGCGCGTCATCGCTGCGCGGCAAGCGGATCGCGACCACCTACCCTTTCCTGCTGGAGCGCTTCCTCGTACAGCGAGGCATCGACGCCGAGATCGTCACGCTCTCGGGTGCGGTCGAAATTGCCCCGCGGCTCGGGCGCGCCGATGCGATCTGCGACCTCGTATCGACAGGCTCGACGCTGGTTGCCAACCGTCTGCGCGAGGTCGAGACCGTGCTCGAGAGCCATGCAGTGCTGATCCAGACGCCCCTGCCGCTCACGCCGATCAAGGATGAATGGGTCGACCGGCTGCTGATGCGCATCGATGGTGTGCAGCAGGTCAAGGAGAGCAAGTACATCATGCTGCACGCGCCGCGCGCCGCTCTGCCAGCGATCAGGGAACTGCTGCCCGGCAGTGAGACTCCGACGGTGATTCCTCTAGAAGGTCACCCCGACAAGATCGCAATTCACGCGGTCTGCCGCGAGAACGTCTTCTGGGAGACGCTGGAGAGTCTCAAGAAGGCCGGGGCGAGCGCGGTGCTCGTGCTGCCGGTAGAGAAGATGCTCGCCTGACATGAAGGTACTGGACTGGCAGACGCTCGATGAGCCCGCAAGGCGCGAGGCCTTGGCCCGCCCGTTTGCGACGGAGGGGACCGGCATATACGACAGCGTGCGCGCGACCGTCTCGGCCGTGCGTCTGCGCGGTGACGTCGCAGTGCGCGAACTGACGGTGCAGTTCGACGGTGTCCAGATCGACGAACTGCAGGTCGACCGGCGCGAGTTCGCGCGCGCACGCGCGGCGGTACCGATCGAACAGATTCGGGCGCTCGAGCGTGCGATCGGCAACGTACGCCGCTTTCACGAGGCGCAGAAGCTCGCACCTATCCTCGTCGAAACCTCGCCCGGTGTGACCTGCGAGCGCATCGTGC
>CAZAWM010000176.1:0-6958 GCA_964488605.1 uncultured Steroidobacteraceae bacterium
GCTTGACCGCGCTGACGATGCCCTGCAGCGGTTCCTGCAGGGCCTCGAGGATCTCGTTGCTGTTGAGCGTGAAGCTGCGCGGCACGCCTTCCGACAGGTTGCGGCCCTTGACCGAGATCTCACGGACTGTCTGGCCCGGATAGGCCGAGCCGATCTCGATCTTGATGCGCTCGGCCGTGGTCTCGCCGATCAGGATGCCGTAGTTGCGGCGCACGTAGTTCATGATCGCTTCGTCGAAGCGATCGCCGCCGATGCGCGCCGAGTTCGCATAGACGATGCCGTTGAGCGAGATGACGGCGACTTCCGAGGTGCCGCCGCCGATGTCGAGCACCATCGAGCCGCGCGCCTCATGTACCGGCAGCCCCGCTCCGACCGCCGCCGCCATCGGTTCGCTGACGATGCCGACATTGCGCGCACCCGCGCCCTCCGCCGATTCCTTGATCGCGCGCCTCTCGACCTGCGTCGAGCCGACTGGCACGCACACGAGCACGCGCGGGGACGGCTTCAGCAGCTTGTTGCCGTGTACCTTGTTGATGAAGTACTGCAGCATCTTCTCGGTGTACGTGAAGTCGGCGATGACGCCGTCCTTCATCGGGCGCACGGCCGTGATGTGACCGGGCGTACGACCGAGCATGTTCTTCGCTTCGCTGCCGACGGCGACGATCAGCTTGCCGGCGCGATTGAACTCGTCCTGGACGGCCACGACCGAGGGCTCGTTGAGCACGATGCCCTTGCCGCGGACATAGATGAGCGTATTTGCCGTCCCCAGGTCGATCGACAGATCGCTGGAGAAGTAGCCTCGAAGACTTTTGAACATCGGGTGGCGACCGCAAGCGCGAAGCGCGCCGAAAAGTTGCGGTAATCTAACAACCTGCGCAGCGTTCCACAAGGCAAGGGTGTATCATTCCGGCGCCTTTTTTCCGCGGTTTTTGCAGCACTTCACATGAGCCTCACCCGCGCCGACATCGAACGCATCGCGCATCTTGCGCGCTTGAACCTGACCGAGGCCGAGATACCGGTCTACGTCGATTCGCTGTCGAAGATCGTGGACTTCGTGGGCAAACTCGAGCGGGCCGATACCGGCGACATCACGCCGATGGCTCATCCGCTGCCCGGCCTCAGGCAACGGCTGCGCGCCGATGTCGTCGACGAGAGCAACCGGCGGGATCTCTACCAGCGCAACGCGCCAGCGACCGCAGCCGGGCTGTACCTCGTGCCCAAGGTGATCGAGTGAGTCTCCACACCCGGACTGTCGCCGAACTCGGACAGGGCTTGCGGTGCCGCGAGTTCTCCGCCGTGGAACTCGCGCGCGCCTGCCTGGGCCGGCTCGAGTCGGCCCAGGCCGAGCTCAACGCGATGATCACGATCACGGCTGAACAAGCGCTTGCCGAGGCCGCCGCGGCCGACGCCGCGATCGCGGCCGGTCGCGCGGGCCTGTTGACCGGTATCCCGCTGGTCCACAAGGATATTTTCTGCACCGAGGGCGTGCTGACCTCGTGCGGATCGAAGATGCTCGCGAACTTCGTTTCGCCCTACGACGCGACCGTCGTCGCCCGTCTCAAGGCCGCCGGCATGGTCATGCTCGGCAAGGCGAACATGGACGAGTTCGCAATGGGTTCATCGAACGAGACGAGCTTTTTCGGCCCGGTGCGCAACCCCTGGGATCCGCGCCGGGTCCCCGGTGGCTCCTCGGGCGGCTCGGCTGCCGTGGTCGCGGCCCGGCTGGTGCCGGCGGCCACGGCGACCGACACCGGCGGCTCGATCCGCCAGCCCGCCGCGCTTTGTGGCGTCACGGGTCTCAAGCCCACCTATGGCCGCGTGTCGCGCTACGGCATGATCGCCTTCGCCTCGAGTCTCGATCAGGGCGGGGTCATCACGCAGACAGCCGAGGACGCCGCACTTCTGCTCGGCGCGATGGCCGGTTTCGATCCGCGCGATTCGACGAGCGTCGACACGCCGGTGCCGGACTACCGCGCCACGCTCGACCGACCGCTCGAGGGACTCCGGATCGGCATCGTCCGCGAGTTCTTCGACAAGGGGCTCGACCCGGCCTGCGAGCAGCCGATCCGCGCGGCGCTCGCCGAGTACGAACGCCAAGGGGCCCGTCTGCGCGAGGTCAGTTGCCCGAATCTGCCGCTCTCGGTGCCGACCTACTACGTGGTCGCTCCGGCCGAGTGCTCCTCGAACCTCGCGCGCTTCGACGGCGTGCGCTTCGGCTACCGCTGCGAGCGTCCGCGCGACCTCATGGACCTCTACACGCGCTCACGCGGCGAGGGCTTCGGCGCCGAGGTCAAGCGCCGCATCATGACCGGCACCTACGTACTCTCTGCCGGCTACTACGACGCGTACTATCTCAAGGCCCAGCGCGTCCGCCAGCTCATCAGTCGGGATTTCGCCCGCGCGTTCGAGGAGGTCGACCTGCTCGCCGGACCGACGTCGCCGACCCCGGCTTTCGCGCTCGGCGCCAAGGTCTCCGATCCGATCACGATGTACCTCAACGACATCTATACGATCGGCGCCAATCTCGCGGGCTTGCCTGGTCTGTCGATCCCATGTGGTTTCGTCGGCGACCTGCCGGTCGGGTTGCAGATCATCGGCCCCCACTTCTCCGAGGCGCTGCTGCTGAACGCCGCGCACCGCTACCAGCTCGAGACTGACTGGCACCGGCGCGTGCCGTCGGCATGGGCCTGAGGGGGGAGCGCCATGGAGTGGGAAAGCGTCATCGGTCTCGAGATCCACGCGCAGCTGGCCACGCGCTCAAAGATCTTTTCGGGGTCGGCTACGGCCTATGGAGCCGAGCCGAATACCCAGGCCAATCTCGTCGATCTCGGTTACCCGGGAGTGCTGCCGGTGCTGAACGGTGAGGCCGTGCGGATGGCGGTCAAGTTCGGTCTCGCGATCCGCGCGCAGGTCGCTCCGCGTTCAGTATTCGCGCGCAAGAACTACTTCTACCCCGATCTGCCCAAGGGCTATCAGATCAGTCAGTACGAGCTGCCCATCGTCGCCCGCGGCGAACTGACGATCGTGCTCGACGATGGTACGCGCAAACGCATTGGCATCACGCGCGCGCACCTCGAGGAAGACGCCGGCAAGTCCCTGCACGAAGGGCTGCCGGGTGCGACGGGGATAGACCTCAACCGCGCAGGCACGCCACTGATCGAGATCGTCAGCGAGCCGGACCTGCGCTCGGCGAAAGAGGCTGTCGCCTACATGAAGAAGGTGCACACCCTCGTGCGCTACCTCGAGATCTGCGACGGCAACATGCAGGAGGGTTCGTTCCGCTGCGATGCCAACGTGTCGGTGCGGCCGAAGGGCAGCGACAAGTTCGGTACCCGCGCCGAGATCAAGAACCTCAACTCGTTCCGTTTCGTCGAGAAGGCGATCAACTACGAGATCGAACGGCAGATCGAACTGCTCGAATCGGGTGGCAAGGTCGTGCAGGAAACGCGGCTCTACGATCCCGACAAGGGCGAGACGCGTTCGATGCGCTCGAAGGAAGAGGCGAACGACTATCGCTATTTCCCGGATCCCGACCTGCTGCCGCTCGAGCTCGATCCGGAATACGTCTCGGCCGTCCGCGCCGGCCTGCCGGAGCTGCCCGACGAGAAAGCCGCGCGCTTCATGCGCGAGTACGGCCTCTCGGAATACGATGCCGGCGTGTTGACGGCGAGTCGCGAACTCGCAGCGTTCTATGAAGAGGTCGTCGGCCGTCTCGGCGGCGAGCCCAAGCTCGTGGCGAACTGGGTCATGGGCGATCTTTCGGGGTTCCTGAACCGGGACGGACTCGAGATCGCCGGGAGCCGCGTCAGTGCCGCGCAGCTGGCCGGGCTGCTGGCGCGAATTCGCGACAAGACGATCTCGGGCAAGATCGCCAAGGAAGTATTCGAGGCGATGTGGGCCGATTCGAGTGACGCCGATGCCGTGATCGAGGCAAGGGGGTTGCGGCAGATCACCGACACCGGCGCGATCGAGTGTGCAATCGACGCGGTCATGGCGAAGAATCCGGGGCAAGTCGCCGAATACCGCGCCGGCAAGGACAAGCTGTTCGGCTTCTTCGTGGGTCAGGTCATGAAGGCTACCGGCGGTAAGGCCAATCCGGCGCAGCTCAACGAGCTGCTCAAGAAGAAGCTCGCGCCTTGAGTGCCGATCGAGCGCGATGACCGACGGGCCGACTGATCGCGACGTAGTGCGACGTTTCGTGGTGGAGAACCAGGCCGTGCGCGGCGAGTTCGTGCGGCTCGACGCGGCCTGGGGCGCGCTGCGCGAGCACGCCGACTATCCAGAACCCGTCCGCGAGCTGCTCGGCGAGGCGACCGCTGCTGCCGTGCTGCTCGCGTCGACGCTGAAGTTCGAGGGCAGCCTGACGCTCGAACTCAAGTCCGATGCGGCCGTGCGCCTGCTGGTGGCGCAATGCACTCACGACTTCCGGATTCGCGGCGTCGCGCGTTTCGACACGCAGCGCGTGGCCGCCGACTTCGACTCCCTGGCCGGCGGTGGCTATATGACCGTGACGGTGGACACCGAGGAGACCGGTGCGCGCTATCAGGGCATCGTCGCGGTCGACGGCGGCTCGCTGTCCGCCTCGCTCGAGAGCTACTTCGCAAACTCGGAGCAGCTGCCAACCTGCCTGCGTCTGGTCGCCGATGAACGCGGCGCGAGCGGACTGCTGATCCAGCGCATGCCGGTCGAGGGCGGGCGCGACGCACCGCGGGAGGCGCAGGAAACATGGGAGCGGGCGCACGCCGCGTTGTTCGGTCTCGAGCCGGCCGCGCTGCTGTACGAGCCGCCCGAGACCTTGCTGCGGCAGTGCTTCGCGGGTCTCGACCTGCGGCTGTTCGCGGGACAGCCGGTCGAGTTCCGCTGCCGCTGCGATCGGCCGCGCGTGCAGACCATCCTGCGCTCGCTCGGCGAGCCCGAGGTGCGCGAACTGCTCGCCGAGCAAGGCGCCGTCACGGTGACCTGCGAGTTCTGCAGCAAGCCCTACCGTTTCGACAGTATCGATGTAGAACAGCTGTTCGCGGCCGCCACCGCGCCGGGCAGCGACCGCCTGAACTGACGCAGCCTCGACTGCTCGCGCCCTTGTTCTTGTGGCTTTAAAAATATGATATCGCTCAAAGGCTTACAAATATTATTGTACGATTATGCAATAGTGCATACATTATCCGAGTGGACCTGGACGGCCTCGCTGCGCAATTGCGATCGCTCGCCGAGCCGACACGGCTGCGTCTGCTCGCCCTGTGCGCGAGCGCTCCGGCTGCGGTGTCGGCGCTGGCGGCGGCCCTCGGCGAGCCCGAACCGGCCGTTTCGCGACATCTCAAGTCGCTGGCGCAGGCGGGTCTGCTGCGTCGGGTCCGCCGCGGCCAGCGCGTCGAGTATTCGGGCGTCGAGCACGGTGCGGCGGCCGCGCTCGCCGCCGAGGTCCTGCGTCAGCTGCCGCCCGATGACTCTCGGCTGAACCGGGCGCGGCGCAGCCTTGCGGTGACCTCCGGCCGCGCGCGGCCCAGCCGGTCGGCAGGCGCGTCGGATGTGTCCGATGCACCGCTCGGTGCGGCACTCGTCTCGCTGCTGCCGGAGCCGGTTCGAGGCGGCAGCGTCGCGCTGGTCGGTGGCGAACCCCCCGCCGAGCTGCTGCGGGCGCTCGCGGCGCGGCACACACAACTGATCGTCGCCGCCGACACCGTCGCCGCGAGAACCAGACTGCGCCGCCGGCTCGCGGAGGCCGGCATTGCGGGCGAGGTCCTGCTGAGCGGTGACGCGCGCACCGTGCTGCGCGCTGCGCCGCCCCAACTCTGCTGCGTAGATCTGCGAGACTGCAGCGACTGGGCGGCGGGCGAGGCGCGGCTGCGCCGGTTACAGCGCCTGCAAGACCCGGACGCGATCGTGTTGCTGCTGGTCGACTACGAGCTGGTCGAGGGCGTCACCGAAGCGGGCCGGGCGCCGCTCAACGAGCTGCGCATGCGGCTGCAGGCCATCGGTCTCGAAGCGCTGCGGATCCATCCGGTCGAAGCCGATGGCCGGCATCGACTGTTCGTCCAATGTGCTGCGCGCCGACTCGATCGGCTGCGCGCGGCCTGAGTTCTAAGGAGAATCCAATGTCCGCGCCGATCCAGGTCTCGTTCGAATTCTTTCCGCCTGGCGATGCCGCGATGGAGGCCACGCTGTGGGCATCGGTGCAGCGGCTCGCGCCGCTCGGGCCGCGCTTCGTCTCGGTAACCTACGGCGCCGACGGCTCGACGCGCGAACGAACGCACAACGTGGTCTCGCGCATCCAGCGGGAGACGTCGCTGATCGGGGCGCCACACCTGACCTGCGTCGGCGCCTCTCGCGGGGAGGTGCTCGAGATCGCGCGTCGCTACTGGAACCAGGGCATTCGTCACATCGTGGCGCTGCGCGGCGACCCACCGCAGGGTTCTTCCCGCTATGAACCGCACCCGCAGGGGTTCGCTTACGGCGCCGACCTCGTGGCCGGCCTGCGGCGCGTTGCCGATTTCGATATTTCGGTCGCGGCCTATCCGGAAACGCACCCCGAAGCGCCTTCGGCGCAGGCCGATCTCGATAATCTCAAGCGCAAGATCGACGCCGGCGCCTCGCGTGCAATCACGCAGTTCTTCTTCGATACCGACGTGTACCTGCATTTTCGGGACCGCTGCGCCGCCGCCGGCATCGGCGTCAGCGTCGTGCCCGGCATCCTGCCGATCACGCGCTTCCCGCAGGTCATGCGCTTCGCGGCACGCTGCGGGGCACGCATTCCCGGCTGGCTCGCCGAACGCTTTGCGGGTCTCGACGACGATCCGGAGACCCGGCGTCTGATCGCGGCGAGCGTCGCGATCGAACAGGTCGAGCGGCTGCTTCGGCATGGAGTCGCGGAGTTTCATTTCTACACGCTGAACCGCGCCGAACTGACCTACGCCATCTGCCATGCGCTGGGCCTGCGGCCGGGTCCGCGGGCGGCGGCGTC
>CAZAWM010000177.1:0-6914 GCA_964488605.1 uncultured Steroidobacteraceae bacterium
CTGAACGGAACGCGCGAAGCCATGAGCCGGGTTTTCGTCGCCGCCGGCAGCAATGTCGACGCGCACGCCAATCTGCGTCTGGCCCGCGACGAACTCGAACGCACCTTCGGTGGCCTGACGCTGTCGAGCGCATGGCAGAACCGCGCAGTCGGCTTCGATGGTCCCGACTTCGTCAACTTCGTCGCGGGTTTCGATACGGATCGTCCCGTCGAGTCCGTGATCGCCGAGCTGCAGCGCATCGAGGGACTGTGCGGGCGGCCGCGAGACGCACCGAAGTGGGCACCGCGCAGCATGGATCTGGACATCCTGCTGTACGGCGATCTGGTCTGCGAGCGTCCCGGGCTGACGCTGCCGCGGCCAGATCTGCTGCGTCGCCCCTACATGCTCGGTCCGCTCGCCGAGATCGCGCCCGACCTGCGGCATCCGACCGCGGGGCAGACCATGGCCGCGCTCTGGGCGCGCTTCCCGCGCGATCACGCGATGCGACGCGTCGATCTGTGAGCCACGCTCTACCAGCCGATGCTGCGGCCGCCGTCGACGGCGAGGATCTGTCCGGTGACGAACGGCGCCTCGGTGGCAAAGAACACGGCGGCGCGGGCGATATCCTGCGCGGAACCGGAGCGCTTGAGCACCGTGCGATCGACGATCTTGCGCTGCAGGTCGCTGTCGGCCGTGCCATCCTCGGGCCACATCACAGGCCCTGGTGCAATGCCGTTGACGCGCACGTGAGGCCCCATTTCTCGCGCCAGCGATCGCGTCAGCATGATCAGACCGGCCTTCGCTGCGCTGTAGACCGGATAGCGACGCAGCGGGCGCATGCCGTGGATGTCGACGATGTTGAGGATGAGGCCGCGCGCGAGCCGCAGTGGCGTCATCGCAGCCTGCGACAGGAACAGCGGTGCCTTGAGGTTCGAACCGATCAGATCGTTCCACTGCGCCTCGCCGATCTCGCCGAGCGGCGTCGCGTAGAAAGTCGAGGCATTGTTGACGAGGACGTCGAGCTGGCCGTAGCGCGCGAGCGTGGCGTCGACCAGTCGCTCCGGCGCGCCGACGTCGAGCAGGTCCGATTGCAGCACGACGGCGCTGCCGGGGCGCAGCGCGTCGAATTCGCTGGCGAGGCGCTCGGCGTCGGCACGGGAGCGGTTGCAGTGTATGGCAACCGCCGCGCCGCACCGGTGCAGCGCGCGGGCGATCTCTGCGCCGACACGCCTTGCCGCGCCCGTGACCAGAGCAACCTTGCCGTGCAGCGGAGCTGGGGGCGTCGAATTCATGGCGGCAGCTTATGACGAGGCCGCGCACGCCGACAACGCCGACAACACTGCCTGAGCCCGGTACCGCGGAGCGCGCGCACGTGGCGCGCATGCAAGCGGAGCTGCGTGCGCGTATCGAGCGCGCCGGTGGCTGGCTCTCCTTCGACAATTACATGGACGCCGTGCTTTATGCGCCCGGTCGCGGTTACTACAGCGCGGGCGCCACCAAGTTCGGCCCCGACGGCGATTTCGTCACGGCGCCGGAAATCTCGGATCTTTTCGCGCGCGCGTTCGCGCGCCAGTTCGCCGAGGTGCTGGCGGCGACCGGTGGCAGCGTGCTCGAAGCCGGTCCCGGGTCGGGCCGCTTCGCGCGCGTCGTGCTCGAAGAGCTCGGCATCCCCGGCTGTCGCGACGTGCCGTACTCGCTGCTCGAAATCAGCGCCGATCTGCGCGCCCGCCAACGCGAGGAGTTGGGTCGCGATGGCGCGGCGCTCGGCCCGGTACGCTGGCTGAACCGGCCACCGACCCGCCACGTCGGGGTCATCTTCGCCAACGAGCTGCTCGATGCGCTGCCCTGCGACCGCTTCATGATCATCGGCGGGCGGCCGCAGCGCCTCGGGGTCGCGGTCGGCGCGGAGGGGCTGCGTTGGGCCCCACGCCGGCCCGACCCCAACGATCCCGCCGATGCCGAGTGGCTGGCGGAAGTCGACCGGGTGCTCGAAGGCGTCGCCGACGAACTGCCGGAGGGGTACTGCAGCGAACTGTGCCCGCGAGCCGCGGCCTGGGTCGCAGAACTCGGCGGCGCGCGCGAGCGCGGCGCCGAGATCCTCGTCGACTACGGACTGCCGCGGCGCCAGTATTATAACCCACACCGGGTTTAGGGGACGCTGCGCTGCCACTTCCGCCAGCGCGCGCACGCAGATCCCTTCCGGTACCCCGGCCTTACGGACATCACCGCCTGGGTTGATTTCACGCGGATCGCGGAAGCCGCGCAGGCGGCTGGGCTGGAGGTAGCGGCATTCGCAACGCAGGCGGCATTCCTGCTCTCGCTCGGTATCGAGCGCCTGGTCGAGGGCGAACCGGCCAACGGCGCGCGCTGGTTCGCGCAGATGCAGGGAGTCAAGCGATTGCTCCTGCCTGGCGAGATGGGCGAGGCAGTCAAGGTAATGGTGCTGACGCGCGGCTGGGGCGGCGCGCCGCGCGGCGCGCGGCTGCAGGACCTGCGCGACTCGCTCTGAAAGCATGAGGAGGTCGACCGATGGAAATGCAATGGTGGCAGGCGGCGATACTCGCGATCATCCAGGGGCTCGCGGAGTTCCTGCCGATCTCGAGCTCGGGCCATCTCGTGCTGCTGCCGCTGTTCGTCGGTTGGGAGGACCAGGGGCTCGCCTTCGACGTCGCGGTGCACGTCGGCACGCTGCTCGCGGTGCTTGCGTATTTTCGCGCAGATCTGCAACCGCTCGTGACCGGATTGCTCCGCTTCGTCGCCGGGGATCGTCGCGAGGCCGCAGGTCGCCTCGCTGTCAATCTGCTCGTCGGCTCGGTCCCGGTCGGTCTCGCTGGATTGACGTTCGCCGATTTCATCGAGGAGCACCTGCGCAGCCCGTTCGTCGTCGCATTTCAGCTTGCCGTGTTCGGCGTAGTGCTGCATCTCGCCGACCGCTTGGGACGCCGCAAGCGGCAGGAGACGGGGCTGACCGTGGGCGAGGCGCTGCTGATCGGCTGTGGCCAGGCGCTCGCGCTGGTGCCGGGCACCTCGCGCTCCGGGATCACAATGACCGTCGCGCTGTCACTGGGGCTGACGCGCGAGGCCGCGGCGCGCTTTTCCTTCCTGCTGTCGGTGCCCGGCATCGCGATGGCGGGTGGTTACGAAGGTCTGAAGCTCGCGACCGGCGAAGGTGCGGTCATGCCACCGCTGGCGGCGATCGTCACGGGCGTGCTCGTATCGGGTGTCGTCGGCTACCTTTGCATCGCCTTCCTGCTGAAGTTCATCGCGCGGATCGGCTTCCTGCCGTTCACGATCTATCGCCTGTTGCTTGCCGGACTGATCGTCGTCGTCTTCATCTGACGGGGTGCACCCCGGCGATCGCGGCGAGCCTTGCCTGGCGCAGCGACTCGCCGTACGCAGGGCCGCGCAGCCGCTCGCGTTCCGTACTGGCCGGTTGTGCTGCTGCCGCAGCGACGCGCATGCGTTCGAGCAGCGCGCGCTGCGGGTATGGGCGATCCTCGAGCCCGGCGCGGCCGCGAGCGTCGCATTCGCACACTTCGAGCAGCTGGTCGAAGCGTTCGGGTCGACGGAACGCGTCGGCTTGCTCGAACAGCTCGAGCACGGTCGTTGCGCGCAGCTCGAGTGCCCGGTGCACGAGGGTGTGCAAGCGCGTCGCGAGCCGCGCGAGCTCCCTGTAGGCGACCGGAACGCGCAAGCGCTCGCAGAGCGACTCGACGCGCGGCAGGCCTGCGGTTTCGTGCCCGGAGTGGCCAGGCAGCTGCGACGCGGGTGTCAAGGCCTTGCCGACATCGTGCGCGAGCAACGCAAAGCAGACCAGCGGGCCGGCGCTGCGCTGCCCAGCGACGCGCAGCGCGAGCAGCAGGTGCTCGCCAGTGTCGATCTCAGGATGCCAGCGCGGCGGTTGCGGCACGCCGAATAGCGCATCGACCTCGGGCAGCAGCCGCGCGAGCGCGCCGCAGTCGCGCAGTACAGCGACGAAGACATCGGGTCTCGGCTCGGCAAGCGCTTTCTCGGTCTCGCGCCAGACGCGCTCCGGCACGAGCGCGTCGATCTCGCCACCCTCGACCATACGACGCATCAGCTCCAGAGTCTCGGGCGCGACGCGAAAGCCGAGCGGCGCGAAGCGCGCGGCGAAGCGCGCGACCCGCAGGACGCGAACCGGATCCTCGACGAAGGCTGGCGACACGTGCCGCAGCAGGCGCGCCTCGAGGTCGCGTCGGCCACCATACGGATCGATGAGCCGGCCGTCCGCAGCGCGCGCGATCGCGTTGATCGTCAGGTCACGCCGCCTCAGGTCGTCCTCGAGCGTCACCGTGGGCGCGAACTCGGCGACGAAACCGCGATAGCCGGGTGCAACCTTGCGTTCGAGGCGCGCGAGCGCGTATTCCTCGTGTGTCTGCGGATGCAGGAAGACCGGGAATTCGCGGCCCACGGGGCGGTAGCCCTGGGCTTCGAGCTCGGCCGGCGTCGCGCCGACGACGACCCAGTCGCGCTCACCGACCGGCCGACCAAGCAGCTCATCGCGCACCGCGCCGCCGACCAGATAGACTTCCATCAATGCATGGTAAGCGCGCGCTGTGCGGGAGGCGAGCCGCGATGGCGCGGCCGCTGCTGATCGCGCTGCTCCTCGGCGCGCTGTCCGGTTGCGGCGCGCCCTATCTGCTGCAGGCGGCGCGTGGTCAGGTGGAGCTGATGTCGCGGCGCATGCCGCTCGAGCGCGCGATCGAGCAGGCCGGCCACTCGAGCGGCGAGGCCGCGCTGAGGCGGCGGCAGGCGCTCGAGCGATTGCGTGAGGCGCGAGAGTTCGCGGTGCGCGAACTCGCCCTGCCCGACAACGACAGCTATCGCAGCTTCGTCGATCTCGAGCGTCCGTTTGCCGTCTGGAGCGTGGTGGCCACGCCGGAGTTTTCGGTCACGCCGCGACGCTGGTGCTTTCCGGTGGCCGGTTGCGTCGCGTATCGAGGCTACTTCAGTGAGCGCGCGGCCCGCCGCTACGCGGCGCGACTGGCGCGGCGCGGCGACGACGTGACCGTCGGCGGCATCCCGGCCTATTCAACCCTCGGTCGCTTCGCCGATCCACTGCTCAGTTCGATGCTTCGACTCGGCGTCGACGAGGCAGTCGCGACGCTGTTCCACGAACTCGCGCACCAGGTCGTCTACGTGCGGGACGACACCGCGTTCAACGAGGCCTTCGCCGTGACGGTCGAGCGGGCAGGTTTCGAGCGCTGGCTCGCTTACCGCGGCGAATCGCCATCGCCGGCACGGCAGCAGCGCGACCTGCGGCAGCGACGCTTCGTCGCTGCGGTCGAGCGCGCGCGGCGTGACCTCGCCGTGCTGTACGCGCGCCCGCTCGGTGCATCGGCGATGCGCGTCGCCAAGCAGGCGAGGCTCGCAGAGCTTGTCGCCGAGCTTCGGGCGCTCGAGGCGGAGTCGGCAGGGCGGGCCGGGTTCTCGCTCTGGCTCGAGGTCGGGCTCAACAATGCGCATCTCGCGTCGGTGGCGAGCTACTGGGAGTGCGTGGCGGGATTCGAGCGGGAGCTGGCCGCCGTCGGCGGCGATCTGCGGCGGTTCTACGCGCGGGTGCGCGAGCTCGCGAAGGAGCCGGCGGCGGCACGGCGTGCGCGGCTCTGCGCACCGGCGCCCAGGTAGCCGGGCACGATAGCAGCCAGCGAGGCGGGACGGATGCCAAGTCGCCGCATGCCGTCCTCCCGGCACACGCTGTCCTGCGTCAGCGACAGGTAGTTGTCGGTCGAGAAAGGTTTGCCCGGAACGAAGTCCATGACGAGGCCTTGCAGGCGCGCCACCGGATCCGGAAGCGCGACGATGTGGGCCCGCACGCCGATCACCTCGCCCGTGTAGCGCACGAGCTCCGCGAGCGTCAGTATCTCGGGTCCGCAGAGCTCGTAAGTCTGCCCGCGGCTGGCTGCACCATGGCTGGCGCCCGGCAGGCAGCGGACGAACGCCTCCACGACGTCGCCGACGTAGACGGGCGCGAAGCGAGTGCGGGCGCGGGCCAGCGGCAGCAGGCCACGCGTCAGGCGCAGCAGCACGGCGAACCGGTTCAGCAGCGAGTCGCCCGGACCAAAGATCACCGACGGCCGGAAAATCGTCCAGTCGAGCGACGCGGGCGCGGAGCGCACGTGGCGTTCGGCGACGCCTTTCGAGCGCAGGTAGTGACTGGGCCCGGATTCGGCGTCGGCGCCCAGCGAACTCATCTGCAGGAGACGGGACAGGCCCCGGGCGACGGCCGCATCGACGACCTTGCGGGTCAATTCCGCATGCGCCGCGGCGAAGCCGCGGCCCGAGCGGCCGCTCTCATTGAGGATGCCCACAAGATTGATCGCGACGTCGTTACCTGCGAACGCCGCGCGGAGCGCGAGCGAATCATGCACGTTGCACTCGGCGATCTCGACGAGCGGCAGCACGCGGAGATGACGCGCGCGCTCGGCGTGACGCGTCAGCACGCGCACGCGGTGCCCGAGTTCGATGAGGCGAGCGACGAGCGCCGTGCCGACGAAACCCGAGCCCCCGAGGACGACGATCCTGGCCAACTCCGTTCCTCAGCGCAGCAGGATCACGAGATTGCGGTCGCCGCGACGGACGTTCAGCACGAGCGAGCTCGCATCCCTGGCTGCCTCTCGCAGTTGCGCGAGGTTGGTCACGCGCGCCCGATTTGCGCCGACGATCACGTCGTTGGTCCGCAGTCCCGCGGCGAACGCCGCGCTGCCCTGAGCGACGCCTCGCACGAGTGCGCCCTCGCCATTCGGTGCATCGCCGAGCAGCGCGCCAGCGAGTCCCGGATGCAGCGGCTTGGCGGGCGTGCCGTCCGCTGTCGCCGGGGTCGAGGCTTCCTCCGGCGGCGACTCGATCAGCGCCGCGACGCGCTGCGGCCGGCCGTCGCGCAGCAGCGCGATCTCGACACGCTCGCCGACGCG
>CAZAWM010000178.1:0-6869 GCA_964488605.1 uncultured Steroidobacteraceae bacterium
CTTCGATCCGGACGGCACGCTGCTCGACGTCTACACCGTCAGCGGTCGGCCCGACGTGTTCGCACCGATCGAGGGCCTCGCGACCGAGGTCGAGACGGTCGCGATCCATACGGCCGACGCCCATCGCTCGCGCGACTTCTACCTCGGGCTCGGGTATTCGCTGTTCTTCGATCGCCTGATCACCGACCTCTCGAGTTTCTTCCATCTGCCCGAGCATGTCGCGCTGCACGACATCAACCTGTACAAGCCCGAGCTCTCGACGGTCGGTCGCATCGAGATCGTCCAGTACCGGGGGCTGCCCGGCGAACCCGTCGGGGCACGCGCCCGTCCGCCGCGGCTCGGCATTCTCGCGATCTCCTTCGAGACGTCGGATGTCGCCGCAGCGCAGGCCAGGCTCCGCGAACTCGGCTCGCCGGACATAGGCCCGGTCTCGCAGATCATGCTGCCGGGCATCGGCCTCACGCTGGCTTTCGCCGCCGACGGTCCCGACCGAGAGCGTCTCGAGTTCTACCAGCGCTGCTGAGCACGGAGCCGCCATGCCGCCGATCGATCCCGGCATCATCGAACTGTTCGCGGCCCTCGGCCGACACTACGGCGCGAAGGACTTCGCCGCCGTGCGCGCGCTCTGGGTCGAGGATCTGCCGGCACCGTTCTACCTCGCCGAGGAACGCGACGAATTCATCGATTCGTGGGTGAAGCTCGAGAACTACTGGCGGCTGACGTCGCAGACCCTCTCGCACCTGCGCGCGCGGTTCGTACCGCGGACCTGCGTGCCGCTCGACGAGCAGCGCCAGCTCGTCGGCTTCGAGCTGACCTGGCTGGCCCGCGTCGGAGGCGACGCGCCGCTGGCCGGCACGCTGCGTGCCGCAGCGGTCTGCGAGCGCCGCACTGGCGGCTGGCGGATCCGCGCCTGGATCGAGGCGCCGCTCGCGCCGATCGTCTACATGCGCCAACTCTACTACGGCGTCGCGCGCCAGCTCACGGTCGACGGCGCCGGCAGCGAGCTCAGGGACTGAGCGAAGGCGCGACCGCACCGGTGAGCTCGACCCGGGCCCGTGCGAAGGCCGGCGCTGGATCGCGCGCATAGGGCCACGGCTCGCTGTCGAGGGCCCGCAGCAGTTCGCGCAGAAACGCGTCCTGACGCCGACGCGCCGGCACGATCGGAATGCCGCGATGGAGGATGGCGAAATACACGGTCCCATATCGGGCGCTGCGCAGAGCACCGGCGAGCGCGCAGGCGCCGTAGTCGCCGAAAGTGCCGGTCTTGCCGACCACACGCCCGACCTCGGACGGCCCGTCGAGCCGGTGGCGCAGCGTGCCGTCGTCCACGCCGGCAACGGGCAGCACGTCGTGCAGGCCGTGGCCGCTGCGCGCGAGCTCTGCCTCCAGTGCGCGCAGCAGCCGAACCGTGACGCGCGGACTGAGCCGATTGCGCGGATCCACGCCCGCGCCGTCTGCGAGCCTGATCTCACCGCCTTGCGCCGGCGGTACGAGCTCGCGCGCGAGGCGCTCGACGGCAGCGGCGCCGCCAGCCGCTTCGGCCAGGGGCCGGAAGATGTTGTTCGAGTAATCGTTGAGCGCCTTGACCATGGGCAGCAGTGGCTGCGATCGATGCACGAGCAGAGTCCGTGCCGGCGGATCCGCACCGCCTCCGGCGCCGACCGAACCCCAACGCAGCGCCGGAGCCTCGGTGACGGCGGTGAGTGTGCCGCCGCCGGCGCGCGCGCGGACCGCCGACCATGCGGCTCGCGGCACCTGACCCGTCAGTGCGGCGCGCAGCCGGGCATCGGCGGCATCGGGCGTCCAGTTGAAGGTCAGGGTGCCGCGCACGCGCAGCGCGCCGTCGACGCGCTCGATACCGAGTGCGCGCAGCCCGAGCAGGACCAGCAGGGCGTTCTCGTCGACGAAGTACGGATCGCCGCCAGGATCGACGACGAGATCACCGCGCAGGGCACCGCCGGCGATCGGTCCGGTAGCGCTGAAAGTCGTCACGAAACGGTGCTCGGGGCCGAACCGGCGCAGCAGCGCGAGCGTGGTCGGGATCTTGGAGATCGAGGCCGGGTGCACGGCGCGGGCGGCGACCTGCTCGACGAGTATGCTGCCATCGGATGCCTCGACGTACACGCCCTGATCGGCGCCGAGCGTACGACGCGCGAGCTCGGCGAGGTCGAGGGCGCCGGCGGGCTGTGCTAGCGTGAGCAGCCATAGGGTGGTCCACAGCCGAGTTACGGATGGTGTCAAGCAGCCTCCAATGGAGAGTCGGCCCGGGCCGGCGAGTGCGCCGCGGCGGCGAGGCATTGAGCGTCGCTCTGCTCGCGGCAGGAGCGGTAGCGGTCGCGGCCGACGCTCAGCTTATCATCCGCAACGCGCGCGTCTTCGACGGCCGTAACGAGCGGCTGCGCGAGCGCGCCGAGATCGTGATTCTCGGCAACCGCATAGAAGCGATCCGCGACGCGATGGCGGACACCGCAGCGGCGGACGGAGCGCAGGTGATCGACGCCGGCGGCCGCGTCGTGATTCCCGGCCTCATCGACGCGCATGCCCATCCGACCATCGCCGTGCCGCTGACGGCCTTGCGCGACAATGACCCGAACTACCTTGCGCAGCGCTCTGCGGTCGAGGCACGCCAGATACTACTGCGCGGTTTCACGACGATCCGCGACATGGCCGGACCGTCGTTCGGACTCAAGCAGGCGATCGACGAGGGCCTCATCGAGGGCCCGCGTATCTTCCCGTCGGGCGCGATGATCAGCCAGACGAGCGGCCACGGCGATTTCCGCCTGCGCACCGCACCGGCGCGCCGCTGGAGTGGCCAGGACGATGCGCTCGAGCGGCTGGGCTATGGTCTCATTGCCGACGGTGCCGACGAGGTTGCCGCGGCGGTCCGCGAACAGCTGCGGCTCGGCGCGACGCAGATCAAGCTCGCGGCGGGCGGCGGCATCTCCTCGGTCTTCGACCCGATCGACAGCGTGCAGTACTTCGACAGCGAACTGCGAGCGGCCGTTCAGGCCGCCGCCGACTGGGGCACTTATGTCGCGGTGCATGCTTACACGCCTGTCGCGATCCGTCGCGCGGTCGAGGCCGGCGTGCGCAGTATCGAACACGCCCACCTGATCGACGAACCGACCATGAAACTGATCGCCGAGCGCGGCGTGTTCCTCTCGCCGCAGGCCTACGTCTTCAGCGGCGTTTTCGCCCAGCCGCCAACGCCTGGTGCGCCACCGCCGACACCGACGCAGCAGGCGCAGCGCGAGAAGTCGCAGCTCGTCTCGAGCGGGCTCGACCGGATGATGCAGCTCGCCCGCAAGCACGGCGTCCGCATCGCCTTCGGCACCGACGTGTTCGGCGGCGCGCGCGTCTTCGCCTGGCAGTCGCGCGAGTTCGGCGCGCGGCTGCGCTGGTTCACGCCGCTCGAGATCCTGCGTCAGGCGACGTCGATCAACGGCGAACTGCTGGCCCTCTCGGGACCACGCAACGGCTACGGAAGGCTCGGGGTGCTCGAGCCGGATGCGCTCGCGGATCTGCTCGTCGTCGACGGCAACCCGCTCGAGGACATCCGCCTGCTCGAGGATCCCGAGCGCAACCTGCGACTGATCGTCAAGGACGGGCGCATCGTCAAGCAGACGCTCTGAGGCGGCGTCAGCGGTTGCGCAGGAAATCAGCCATCCGCGCCAGCGGTGCCGCGATCATCCGCCGCACCTCGATCGGTGCCCCGACGTCGTCGAGCGCGCGCTCCATGCACCAGAGCCACTGGTCGCGCGCCGCCGCGTCGATCGGAAAGGGCGCGTGCGCGCGTGTAATGCACACCGAGCCGGTGCGCTGCGCGTAGAGAGGCGGTCCGCCGAGCCAGCCGCTCATGAACTCGTAGAGCTTCTCGCGCATCGGCGTGAGGTCCGCGCCGTGCATCGCGCGCAGCTCGCGCGCCTGAGGATCTTCGTCCATGACATCGTAGAAGCGGTCGATCAGCCGGCGCAGCGGCTCAGCGCCGCCGAGCAGCTCGTAGGGCGGAACGATGCGGTCGTTCATCGCGGCGATCCTCGGATGGCCCACAGCATCCGACAGCCTGACGGGGCCGGGCCATCGAGGAAAGTACGGATACGGACACCGCGGGCGGCGGGTCGGCGCCGCCTCAAGTGGCCGTCAGGCGGAGCCAAAGACGATCGAAAAAGGCTGCCGTCGCGCCCTGCGCAAGCCCGGCATCGCGCGCCGCTCCGGCATCGATCCTGCGCTCGCGATGGAGCAGCACCAGCGTACCGATGCGCTCGCCGAGCACCACGGCGCGCCCGAGCGCGGACAGCGGCGCCGCGGGACTGCGCGTAGCGACGATCTGGTCCGAGAGCGCGTCGAGCATCCGCTGCGAAACCTGCCAGCTGGCGGCGATGCGTCGCGCCACGGCGGGTGCCTGCAGTTCGAGCAATCTGCCGATGGCGCTCGGACTCGGCGCGGAATCCGGCTCGGCTGCATAACGCTCGCTGGCGGCGCGGAACACGACGATGCGCCCGAGTCCGGTCAGCAGCGCCAATAGCTGGGCGGCAAACGGATCTTCGTCCTCGACGATCGCCGCGCAGGATTCCGCGGCCACGGCGGTGATGAACGCGTGGTCCCAGGTCAGCGACGGGAACCGCGCGAACGCGCCCGCCGGAGTGGCGAAGACGGGTTGCAGAACCGCCGCGGCAATCGCCGAGCGCATGCCGTCGGTGCCGAGCACGGCGACCGCGCGATCGATGCTCTCGACCGGCTGGGGACCCGTACGGTAATAGGCGCTGTTGGCGATGCGCAGCAGCTCGGCGGTCAGCGAGGGGTCGCGGGCGACGAGCGCGGAAATCTGGCGCCGCGAGGCGTCGGGGTCCGTCGCGAGCCGCATGAGCTCCGGGATCAGCAGCGGTCGCCGCGGCATCCAGCGCGGCTCCTCGGCGGCATCCTCCAGCGAACCGAGCACCTCGTTGACGATACGCGCATGGGCGAGCGGCACCTCGTCGGCGAGCGCTTCGACGCCGAGCAGCAGCGCATGCAGCGCCCGGCGGCTGTCGGCCGCGGAGCGCGCGCCTGCCGCCCCCGCTGGCATGGGCCCTGCGCGACTACGGATCGCCGCGGACGCATCGAAGGGCGCTGGTAGCGCGGCGGGCGCACGCGTCAGCGCATCGCCGTCGGGCGCGGAGGTGTCGACGCGAGCCTCGAGTCGGGTCGGCGGCGCGCCGCGCTTGCGCAGCAGGCTCCGCAGCAGCAGCGCAATCGCTAAGATGAACGCCAGCCACACCAGCAGTCTCATGGAGGCCACTGTATGACGGATTCGACCTGCGATTCGAGCCCCATCGCCGACGAACTGCGCAGCCTGCGACCACTTTCCGGTCTGGACCGTCGCGGATTCATCGTGACCTCGCTCGGCGTAGGCTTCGCGACCGCCGCAGGGCCGGCTGGCGCCGAGACGATCACTACCGACACGGAGGGCCTGGAGGCGGGTGAGGTACGTATTCCCGTCGCGGACGGCGAGCTGCCGGCCTACCGCGCGCGCCCGAAGCGGCTGCGTGCCGCGCCGGTCGTTCTCGTCGTGCAGGAGATCTTCGGTGTCCACGAGCACATCAAGGACGTCTGCCGCCGCTTCGCGAAGCGCGGCTATCTGGCGATCGCGCCAGAGCTGTTCGCGCGCCAGGGCGATCCAGCGGCCTTCGCCGACATCCAGGCGCTGATGCGCGACATCGTCGCCAAAGTACCCGACGCGCAGGTCATGAGCGACCTCGATGCCACCGTGCGTTGGGCCGCCGACCATGGCGGCGATGTGCGCCGGCTGGCCGTTACGGGGTTCTGCTGGGGTGGCCGCATCACCTGGCTCTATGCCGCGCACAATCCGCGCGTGAAGGCTGGCGTCGCCTGGTACGGCCGCCTCGTCGGCGCGCCGAGCGAGCTGCAGCCGCGACACCCGGTCGACGTCGCCGGCGAGCTCAAGGCGCCGGTGCTCGGCCTGTATGCCGGCAAGGACGGCGGGATTCCGCTCGAGACCGTCGAGCAGATGCGCAGGGCGTTGGCCTCGGGGTCGGCAGCCGCGAAGGCTTCGGAGATCATCGTCTATCCTCTCGCGCAGCACGGCTTCCATGCCGACTACCGTCCCTCCTACAACAAGGCCGATGCGACGGCCGCATTCTCGGCCGCGCTGCGCTGGCTCGAGCAGCGCGGGCTGCGGCCGAAGCCGCTCAGGGCAGCCGCAGGCGTTCACCGTACCCCGTGAGCTCGAGGTAACCGCGGCCGAGACGACGGCCCGCAGCATAGGCCGTGACGGCACCCTCCCAGTAGATGGCGCCCGTCGAGGCGCGGGTGTCGCTCTCCTGGTCGTCCATCAGCGACTCGAGCGTCAGCGCGAGGTCCGCGGCGCGCACGCGCCACGTCACCGGGTATTCGGTGCTCGTGCGCGGCGAGCGCCAGCGCTGTCCGGGTTCGAACTCGATCTCATCGGGTGCGAACACGCGGACGCTGCCATCGGCGCGGCGCAGCGTGCCGCCGGCCCAGTGGCGACGCCCGGCTGCATCACGAAGCCGGAACAGCATCAGTGCCCCGCCGTCGTCGAGATTGATGCCGATCCAGTCCCAGCCCGTCGCGTCGCGATCGAGCAGCGCGCTCGACCATTCGTGATCGAGCCAGGCCCGGCCCTTCACGGCATCGCGGCGGTCGGTACGACGGATCGTGCCGGTGACCTCGAGCTGCGGCACGCTGTAGTAGAAACTGGCGGATTCGGCCGCGGGACCCTTCTGGCTGTAGCCCTCGTGACCATTGACGAGCGGTGGCTGCGTCAGCTGCAAGGTCAGCTCGAAGCCGAAATCGTCGGCGTCGACGCGCGTGACGTAACGGTCGCCGCGTCGCTCGAGATACCAGCGGTC
>CAZAWM010000179.1:0-6865 GCA_964488605.1 uncultured Steroidobacteraceae bacterium
GAGCTCGGCCCGACAGGCCGGGAGGCGTTGCGAACGCTCGGGCGGCTGGCCGGGGAGCATGGCCTCGCCTCGGGCGAGCTCGAGCCCCTGGAAGCGTAGCGGACCGTCTTCCTCGCTCGGGAAGCGCGGTCCGCCTGCCTGGGGCTCCGTCGAGCCTGCGGGCGCCGGGAAGGCGCCCGCCGTACGTCACGGCGTGCCGCCGGCGTCGCGCATCTCCAGCATCTCCTTGCGGATCTCCTGGGCGATGGCCTTGACCTCCTGCATGGCCTTGCGCACGCGGGAGGTCGCGGCCTTGTTCCCCTTGACGGCCTTCTCGACGTCGGGGGCCACGGCCTCCACGGCTTGCTTGAGCTTCTCGAAGTTCTGAGTCATGGGCCTTCTCGAATCCTGGGGACAGAGCTCACGGGCCCGATCTGGAACGCTTCCGGAGGCCCGAGGGGGCACTGGGAAACCACATTCCGCCCCCGGGATCAAGGCTCTGGGGTCGCCCAGGCAGGAGCCGGGGCGCGCCCCGGTGGTAGGTCGCGGCCCCTGCGCAGAACGTAAGTCCTTGCCAGACAGCGGTTTACTGGAGAGCTAGGGCCCCCCTGCTCGCCGGGGCCGCGGGCCCCCTGGGCATCAGGAAACCCCGCCCAGCCGCAGTACGATCTTCCATTCGGCCGCCGAGACCGGCAGCACGGAGAGCCGGTTCCCCCGGCGCAGGAGGGCCATTCCGGAGAGGCCCGGCTCGGCCCGCAGCTCGTCCAGGGGGACGAAGCGCGCCAGGCGCCGCGTCGCCTGCAGGCCGACTGCGTACCAGCGCGGCTCCTCGCGCGGGCTCGCGGGATCGAAGTGCGGGTCCCGGGGATTGAACTGGGATGGGTCGGGGAAGCCGGCCCGCACGACGCGGGCGAGGCCGGCCACCCCCGGGGGCTCGCAGCTCGAGTGGTAGAGGAAGGCATGGTCCCCCTTCCTCATCTCGTCGCGAAGCATGTTGCGTGCCTGGAAATTGCGCACGCCGTCCCAGCAGGTCGTCTGTCCCGGCGCGCGCTTGAGGTCCTCGAGACCGAAGGTCGAAGGTTCTGTCTTCATGAGCCAATACTTCACGTCAGCTCCTCCGGGAAGGTCAGCAGTCCCCGCTCGGTGAGGACCGCGTCGAGGCGTACATCCCAAGGTGCCGCCTCGATCGCCGGCAGCTCCTGAATCGCATACGCGAGTCCGATCAGCCGCGGGCCGCGCCAGCGACGCCGGCGCAGCCGGAACGACAACGCGCGGTCATAGAAGCCGCCGCCCATGCCGAGGCGGTGCCCGCGGCGATCGAAGGCGACTAGCGGCACGAGCACGATATCCAGCGTCAGCGCCGATGCGGACGCTCGTCCGGCCGGTTCGAGCAACCCGAAGCGATTGCGGCGCAGTGGTGGCGACAGCGGTGCGAAAGTCATTCCCGCCGGATGCACTCGTGAAAGGCGTGGCACGAGGATGCGCGCGCCGCGTCGTTGTGCCAAGCACAGCAGCGGGCTCGGGTCGAACTCACCCGGTGCCGGCAGGTAGGCGCCGAGACGGACACCGGGCCGAAGCAGGTGCATGCGTGCAAATTGCCGAGCCGCCGCCAGGGCCGCGGCGCGACGCGATGCGGCGGGCTGGCTGGCACGGGCGAGCTGCATGGCCCGTCGCTGCGTGCGCCGCTCGAGGTCGCGTCGGTCAGGCGGCATGGTCATCGCTGCCCGAGAGTTGGCGGGCGGCCGACACGGGGCGGATGGTAAGCGGCCCGCCTCCCGGAATAGGCGACGTCACCCGCCTGTGCCGGGTTGGACCGTTGCTCTCGACACGGAGCAACAAGTGGGGCGAGCTGCGGCAGGTAAGGCTTTCCGCTCGAGGCGGACATGCACAATGCTGCCGGCAAGCCCATATGCCCCTTGGGTGTTTCAATTAGGGTCGAGAGGTAACCCGATCCGCATTCGAACACCGCAGGCGACGTCGGCCACACTGTACAACAGCGACGGCGCCGTTTCGAGCGCGGCAACCGGCAGAAGCCGGGCCGAATTCACGCTTCTGCGTTCGGATCAGAGATCGAGCTGTTGGTTGCGTGCCAGCGCGGCATCGGCCCGCTCGCGCAACGACCGCAAGCGACTGCTGAACTCGGTCTCGAAGCGCCGGTCGCGGGCACGTAGCCGGAGCATTTCGTGCGTGACGTTGAGAGCCGCAATCACGGCGATCCGGTCGAGCCCGACGATCTTGCCGGAGTCGCGGATCTCGCGCATCCTGCCGTTCAGGACCTCGACCGATTCGAGCAGCGCCGCCTTCTCCTCGGGGGGGCAGGCAATCGCGTACTCCTTGTCGAGGATGCGCACCGTCACGCGCGAGACGGTCCTGTCGGCATCGGTCACGCGCCGTGCTCCAGCATCTTCAGGCGGCCGATCATGGCTTCGACGCGGGCGCGCACCTGTTCGTTCTTCTGCAGCAGGCTCGCGCGTTCGGCGGACAGGCTCTCGTGGCGCTGGCGCAGCGCGCGGTTTTCCTCGCGCAGCTGCGCGACGAGTGCGACCAGTTCTTGCACCGTGTTCTCGAGACGCCGCAGTTCGGTTTCGAATGGGTGATGGTTGGCGTCGTTCATCGTCTAAGATCATAGAGGGGTGACGGGGTGAGGGCAATGCTCGCGGCGCGCCTGTTGCATAATCCCTACCCATGGGCCTCGAATTCGACGACCTGCAAAGACTGCTGAGGCAGTCGCGCGCGCTGACTGAGGCTGCCGAGGCGCATGGAACCTTGGTCGGCGCGCTGTGCGCCGCGTCTGACTACTCGCTCGACGACTGGCTCGCGGAACTGTACGCGGAGGCGCAGACGGACGAGACCACCGTGCACGCGCTGCGGGCCGTGTTCGAACTCACCCGTGGGGACCTGGTATCCGATCAGATGCGGTTTCGCGCGCTGCTGCCGGGCGACGAGACGCCGATCGCCGTGCGTGCCGAGGCCCTCGGGCACTGGTGTCAGGGCTTCCTCTACGGCCTGTCGATGCGCCCCCTGCCGGCGCCCGAGCAGTTGAGCCAGGATGCCGGCGAGGTCGTGCGTGACCTCACGGCCATGACCCAGATGACGGCGGACGCAGCGGCCAGCGAGGAAGCCAACGAGGAAGCCTACGCCGAACTGGTGGAGTTCGTGCGAGTCGCCGCGCAGCTCCTGTTCGACGAATTCGAACGCTGGCGCGGTGCGGACCCGTCCGCCTCTGCGCCGGCCGGCGCGTTTCACTGAGCCGGCCGAAGGTCGATACATGCCGCGTCCGAAGCCGCCGACCCGTGAGGAATACGCCTGGCGCCGCCGCCAGCTGATGCGGATCATGGGACGGGATTCGATCGCGATCCTGCCGGCCGCGTTGCCGAAGACGCGCAATAACGATGTTCACTACGGCTACCGGCAGGACAGCGATTTCCACTACCTGACCGGCTTCGATGAACCCGAGTCCGTGGCGGTACTGGTGCCGGGCCGCAGCGCCGGCGAGTACCTGCTGTTCGTCCGCGAACGCGATCCGGCGCGCGAGATCTGGGACGGCCGTCGGGCGGGTCCCGAGGGGGCGAAACGCGACTTCGGGGCCGACGATGCCTTCCCGATGGCGGATCTCGACGACATCCTGCCTGGCTTGATGGAGAACCGCGCCAAGGTTTTCTACACCATGGGCGTGAACCGTGATTTCGACCAGCGCGTGCTCGGCTGGGTTAACGGGTTGCGCGCTCAGGTACGGCATGGCCGCCACCCTCCGCATGAAATCGTCGCCCTCGAGCACTTCCTGCACGACATGCGTCTTTACAAGAGCCGCTCGGAGCTTGCGCTGATGCAGGAAGCGGCCGACATTGCCGCGCGGGCGCACGTCCGCGCCATGCGCTTCTGTCGGCCCGGGCGCTACGAATACGAGTTGATGGCTGAATTGCTGCACGAGTTCCACCGCGCAGACGCCGACATCTCCTACCAGCCCATCGTCGGTGGTGGCGCGAACGCGTGCATCCTGCACTACGTGGACAACCGTGACCGCCTCCGCGATGGCGACCTCGTGCTCGTCGATGCCGGCTGCGAGTATCGGAAGTACGCCTCGGACATCACGCGTACTTTCCCCGTCAACGGCCGCTTCTCACCTCCGCAGCGGGCCCTCTACGAGATCGTGCTCGAGGCCAATCTCGCGGCGATCGCCAAGGTCAGGCCCGGCAATCACTGGAACGACCCGCACGATGCGGCCGTGCAGGTGCTGACTGCCGGGCTCGTGCGGCTCGGTCTGCTGAAGGGCAGGGTCCCGGCGCTGATCAAGGCGGAGGCGTACAGGACCTTCTATATGCATCGCACCGGCCACTGGCTCGGCATGGACGTCCACGACGTCGGCGACTATAAGGTCGGCGAGGTATGGCGCGAACTCGAACCGGGCATGGTGCTGACCATCGAACCGGGGCTGTACGTCGCGCCCGGCACCCGCGGCGTGCCGAAGCCTTTCCAAGGCATCGGTATCCGCGTCGAGGACGATGTCGTCGTGACGCGCGACGGGCGGCTGGTGCTGTCGCGCGGTGTTCCGAAGACGCCCGACGAGATCGAAGCGCTGATGGCAGCGGCATGAGCGGTACGGAGGCGGCCCATCTATCGGCTGGGCAGGGCCGAGCCTTGGTAGGGCCAGCCGATGCGCTCGAGGTCGACGTCGCGATCATCGGCGGCGGTATGGTTGGTGCCAGTCTGGCGCTCGCGCTGGCCGCGACGCCGCTGATGGTCGCGCTCGTCGAAGGCGTCGACCCTCGCTCGGCGGGTTCGCAGCCGAGCTTCGACGATCGGACCACGGCGCTCGGCAACGGCACGCGACGGATCCTCGAGGGACTCGGCGTCTGGGAGAGGATCCGGGGCGATGCCGGGCCAATCCGTGTCATTCACGTTTCCGATGCGGGCCGTTTCGGCGTCGCGCGTCTCGAAGCCGCGCAGCAAGGCGTCGACGCCTTCGGCTACGTCGTCGTCAATCGCGTGCTCGGCCGCGCGCTCTGGAACGCGCTCGGCACATCATCGCGCCTGCTTGCCTGCATGCCGGCCCGGGCCACAGGTGGCGGCATCGACGGCAAGGCCCGGGAAATCGAGGTCCAGTCGGCGGATCCGTCGCTGCCGCGGCGGCTTCGCGCACGGCTCGTGGTTGCCGCCGATGGCGCCCAATCGTCGCTGCGAGCGGCGCTCGGCATCGAGGCGCGGCCCGAGGACTACGGCCAGGTCGCCGTGATCGCCAATCTCGCAGCCGAGCGGCCGCACGGCGACGTCGCCTACGAGCGATTTACGGAGGGCGGACCGATCGCACTGCTGCCGCTCGCGAGCGGCGACTGGGGTGCCGTGTGGACGCTGCCGACGCAGCGCGCCGCCGAGGCGCTCGGCTGGAGCGACGACCGTTTCCTCGCCGAGCTGCAGGCCGCGTTCGGCTGGCGCGCCGGTCGTTTCACGCGCGTCGGCCGGCGCGCACCGTATCCGCTGCAACTGACGCGCGCCGTACAGACGACCGCCGAGCGCGCGATTCTGATCGGCAACGCGGCACAGAGCCTGCATCCGGTCGCCGGTCAAGGCTTCAACCTCGGGCTGCGCGACGCGGCCACGCTCGCCGAGCTGCTGGCCGATGGCGTGGCTGCGGCCGCGACGCTTGCGGATTTCGACGCCGGCGCACCGGCGCTGCTCGCCGAATTCGCGCGGCGGCGCGCCAGGGATCGCGACGGCGTCACGCGCTTTACCGACGGCCTCGTGCGGCTGTTCGGCGACGGTCGCCCCGGCATCGGACTCGCGCGCGATCTCGGAATGCTGCTGTTTGACCTGAGCCCGACCGCCAAGGCCGCGCTGTCGCGCGTAAGCTGGGGATTCGCGGGCCGCACGCCGAGGCTCGCGCGCGGCCTGCGACTCTCCCGATGAGCCGGCCCACCTCTGCTGCCGACTTCGACGTCGTCGTCGTGGGTGGCGGCTCGGTCGGTGCGACGTTCGCCGCGTTGCTGCCGACCGTAGCCGGCATCGAAGCGCGCCGTATCGGGCTGCTCGAGCGCGAGCTGCGATCGCCTCTGCGGCCGGCGCCGCCGCCTGCCGAGACGGGGCTGCGCGTCTCGGCCATTTCGCGCGCGAGCGAGCGCATTCTCGGCGTTGCCGGTGCCTGGCCAGCGGTGCTGGCCTCGTCACCCTGCCCCTACGAGCGTATGCATGTCTGGCCGTCCGATGCCGGGCCGCACAGCGCCGCGGCGCTGCGTTTCGAGGCCGCCGCGCTGCACGAGCCGAATCTCGGCCACATCGTCGAGAACCGTGCGCTGCAGGACGCCGCTCTCGAGGCATTCCGCGCCTCGGGCGGGCAGTGCCTCGCAGCCCAGGTGACGGCGCTCGAATTCGAGCCGAGGACCATTCGCGTGCATGGCGATGACGGCAGCTGGCGCGCCCGCCTCGTGGTTGGGGCGGACGGCGGGCGCTCGGCTGTGCGCGCCCTGGCGGGCTTCGATGCGCGCATCGAGGACTATGCGCAGCTCGGCGTCGTCGCCCGCGTCCGTCCCGAGCGATCGCACGAGTTCACTGCCTGGCAGCGCTTTCTCGGTCACGGGACCCTGGCACTGCTGCCGCTGGCCAGCGGTGAGTGCTCGATCGTCTGGTCGCTGCCGCGCGCCGAGGCGGAGCGTCTGCTCGCCGCGCCGGCCAAGCAGTTCGAGCAGGAGCTCACGGACGCCAGCGCTGCCGTGCTCGGCCAACTGAACCTGACCAGCGGCCGCGTCGCGCCACCACTGCGCCGATTGCTCGCGCCGCGCTATGCGATCGAGCGGGTTGTGCTGATCGGCGATGCGGCGCACGTCGTGCATCCGCTTGCCGGTCAGGGCGTCAATCTCGGGCTGCTCGACGCCGCCGCGCTCGCCGAGACGCT
>CAZAWM010000180.1:0-6826 GCA_964488605.1 uncultured Steroidobacteraceae bacterium
ACAACGTGTTCTTCGCCGAGGACTACGAGCGCGAGTTCCGCGACATCTTCGGCCGTGGTGCGATCCCACCGCGCCCGACAGTCTACCTCTGCGCGCAAGACCGCGACGCGCAGTCACGCGCTGCGCCGGCATCGGCATCGCCTGAACGCCTGCTAATGCTGATCAACGCCCCCGCTAACGGCGACACGCACGACTGGCCGTCGGCGCACGTCGAGGAGCTGTACGATCGCGCGGCGACGCTGCTGCGCGACTGCGGCCTCGAGCTGCGCGGCGATCCGCGGCGACGGATCGCGACGACGCCCCGCGACTTCGCTGCTCTCTACCCCGGCAGCGGTGGTGCGCTGTACGGCCGCGCGAGCGTCGGCGCGACGGCGACCTTCAAGCGGCCTGGGGCAGCGAGTCGTATTCCGGGCCTGTATCTCGCCGGCGGCTCGGTGCACCCGGGGCCCGGCGTGCCGATGGCGACGATGTCGGGCAGACTCGCGGCAGCCCGGCTGATCAACGATCTGGGCCGCGGCCGGCCGCGTTAGCGACCGAGTTCGGCCGGCGACGGCACGATGCGATCGAGCACCCTTGCCGACGAGAGCACGCCCGGGATGCCGGCGCCTGGATGCGTGCCCGCACCGACGAGGTACAGAAGGTCGACCTCCTCGCTGCGATTGTGCGGCCGGAACCACGCGCTCTGGAGGAACTGCGGTTGCAACGAGAACGCCGCGCCCCGGACCGACAGCAGCCGGTCCTGGAAGTCGAGTGGCGTCAACAGTCGCTGGGTCACGATCGCGCGCCCGAGTCCCGGCAGCAAGGTCTGCTCGAGCCGCGCCTCGATACGCTGACGGTAGCGCTCGGCCTCCGTGCGCCAGTCGACGCCGCTGTCGAGGTGCGGTACGGGTGAGAGCACGTAGAACGAGTCGCAGCCCGCCGGGGCCAGCGTCGGATCGGTTGCGCTCGGCCGATGCAGGTAGAGACTGAAGTCCGCGGCGAGGCGCTGATGCTCGAAGATGTCGCGCAGCAGGCCCTCGTAACGCGGACCGAACACCATCGTGTGGTGATAGACATCCTCGTACCGCCGGCGCGTACCGAAGTACCAGACGAACAAGCTCATCGAGTACTTGGCACGCCGGAGCTTCGCATCGCTCCAGCGGCGGCGCGGCTGGTCCGTCAACAGCGTCTGGTAGGTGAAGGCGGCGTCGGCATTGGACACGACCACGTCGGCCCGAAGCTCCTCGCCACTCGTGAGCCGCACGCCGACGGCACGCCGGTTCTCGACCAGGATGCGCTCGACGCGTGCGCCATAGCGCAGCCGGCCGTCCAGCCCCTCGATCAGTCCGACGAGGCCGCGGACGAGCGAGCCCATGCCTCCGGCCGCGTAATGCACCCCGTGGCTACGCTCGAGATGCGCGATCAGGCAGTAATAAGCCGTCGTGGTGAGCGGATTGCCGCCGATCAGCAGCGGATGGAAGCTGAACAGCAGACGCAGCTTCGGCGACCGGAAGTGGCGGCAGACCTCTCCATAGACGGAGCGGAAACCGCTGAGCCGTACGAGATCGGGTATCGCGCGCAGCAGCGATCCTGTCTCGTGGAAGGGCTCGTGGGCGAGCTTGAGGAAAGCGACGTCGTAGATACGCCCGCTGTACTCGAGAAAACGGTCAAATCCCGCGACGTCACGCGGTTCGATGCGCGCGATCTGCGCGCGCATCGCCTCGAGATCGGCACTGTATTCGAAGATCTCGCCGTCGTCGAAGCGCACCTTGTAGAATGGATCGAGCGAGCGCAGCTGCACGTCGTCCGCGAGCCGCCGCCCCGCCAGCGACCAGAGTTCCTCGAGCAGGAAAGGCGCCGTGATGATCGTCGGTCCCGCGTCGAACGTGAATCCATCCTGGTGGTGCACGTAGGCCCGGCCACCGGCGGCATCGAGCTGCTCGAGGACCGTGACGCGATAGCCTCGGGCGCCGAGACGTACCGCAGCGGCCAGGCCGCCGAAACCCGCGCCGATCACGATGGCGCGCGCCTGCTCAGTGCGATTCACGGCGTTCGACCATCCTCCGGACGCGACGAATCGCGAGCGCGACCACCAGCGCTACGACTGGGATGCTGGCCACGGTCGCGAGCGCCGCATCGATCGGCAGCCGCATCGCCTCGAGGCCCTTGGCGAGGTAGTTGACGAGGCCGACGACGTAGTAGGTCACGGCCGCGACCGACAGTCCCTCGACCGTGCTCTGCAGGCGTAACTGCAGCGCGGCGCGCCGGTTCATCGATTCGAGCAGCGCCTGGTTCTGCTGCTCACGCGTCATGTCGATGCGCGTGGACAGCAACTGCGTGGTGCCAGCGACACGCTCCTGCAGGGTCTGCTGCCGAGTCGCGACCGCGCGGCAGGTCGCCATCGCTGGCGCGAGCCGCCGCTCCATGAAACCCTGGAAGGTCTGCAGGCCCTCTAGCCGCTGCTCGCGCAGCTCGCCGATGCGGCGCCTGACCAGATCGTAGTAGGCCGTCGCTGCGGCGAACCGGTAATGGCTCTGCGACTCGCGGCTGTCGATCTCGGCCTCGAGGCGCGTCAGGCGCACGAGCAGCGCGCCCTCGTCGGTCGTACGACCGTCCGCGAGCGTCTGCGTGATCTCGGCGAGTTCGGCCTCGCAGCGGCCGAGGAAGGGCCCGAGCTCGCGCGAGACGGGCAGCGCCATCAGCGCGAGCATCCGATAGGTGTCGATCTCGAGGAGACGCTGCACGACGCGACCGGCCTGACGGGAACCGAGCGAGGTGTTGACCACGTACCAGCGGCTGAAGCCGTCGGCGTGGATGCGGAAATCCGTAAACGCAGCGGCGGCTGCGTCGGTGATCGCGGACCCGACCAGCGTGTTGCCAGAGAAATTCTCGGCAGCCAGGATGTCATAGCGCAGCGGCTCGAGCGGGCCACGGACGAGCGCGACCCGGGCGCCGACCAGCAGTTCGCCGGGCAGGGATTCGACCCAGTCGCGCGGCACCGGGCCAAGCGGGTCGTCAGCGAAAGCGCGCGCGAACGTCCCGGGAAAAGCGAACATGTAGCGCGCGAACTCGGTATGCCGCTCGAAGGTGAGCCGAAAGGAGCCGAGATCGGCACTGAAGTGATTGACGTCCTGCTTGGGCGGCGCGGCGCCGCACCGACGCGCTAGTTCCGCCACCAGCGCCCATTCGCGATCGCGGTTCGACCATGGCGAGACGAGCGCCAGATACGTCAGACGCAGCGGCGTCTCGAGGGCGTCCGGCGGGCGCGCGTGGACCTCGTCGTTGAGCACGAATCGCAGCGGATGATCAGGCGGCAGCATCGGCGATTGACGATACCGGTATATCGGGACGAGCGCTATCGCGCGGCCGCAGAGCACAGCGAGTCGATCAGGGCGGCGAGCTCCTCGGGCCGCTCCTCGTGCGCGAGGTGGCCGACATCGGGCAGAGTCAGGAGGCGGGCGCTCGGCACGAGACGGTGCACGCTCTCGGCGTGGCTCGGCGGGATCATACGATCGCGACCGCCCGAGATCAGCACGAGCGGGACCGCGAGTCGCGGCAGCTCGCGCTCGAGCGGACGCACGTCCCAGCGGGCCATCATGTCTAGCGCTGCGCCGATATGCTCGGGTCGGCTCGCGAGCCGTCGATAGAGGTCGACGCCGCGCGCGTCGATCCGCGAGCCGGTCTGTTCGAGCAGGCGCGCGAAGAAGTCCGGGTGGCTGGCCTGCCAGGCGAACAGGCGCGGGATCAGCGGATTGCGCACGAGCAAGCGCGCGAATGGCGCAAACGCCGGGTGACGCAGGCCGCTGAGTGGCAGCAGCGCGCCGTTGAGACTGAGCAGTAGCTGCGGCGCAATGGCACCGTCGAGACAGAGCCGCGCGAGCACCGCGGCGCCCGCCGAGTGGCCGACTACCCAGCACGGACGCAGCGCGAGCGCGCTGAGCAGTCTGGCAACCGCGCCGGCCATCCCTGGCAGCGACAGCCGTTCGGGGTCCGGTGACGCCGTGAACCCATGGCCTGGCAGATCGGGCGCAATGACCTCGAAACGCCGCGCCAGCAGCGGCGCGAGATCGCGCCACGAGTGGGTCGAAGAGCCGGTGCCATGGATCAGCAACATAGGATCGCCACGACCGAGCCGCTGGACGTGCCAGCGCAGTCCCCCGGCATCGACGAAGCTGCTCGCATCGCGATTCGGCCAGTCGAGTCCGTCCGTCCGCCACTCCATCGCCGTCGACATCTGCCACTCCGCGCCGCAGTCAGGAACGCCGCGGACCGGCGTGGATGGCGCGGCCATCGAGCAGCACGAGCTCGTGCGTCGTGCCCTGCGGCCACTCGTCGCGATGGTGCGCGCTCATGACGACAGTCAGTCCGCGTGCAAGCAGTGCGTCGATGTCGTCGCGCAGCCTTCTTCGCGCTGTCGAATCGAGCCCGGCGCACGGTTCGTCGAGCAGCAGCAGGCGCGGGCGGTTCACCGTCGCGCGCGCGAGCAGCACGCGCCGCGCCGTTCCCCACGAGAGCGCGGCGAATACGTCGTCGGCCCGGTCGCCGAGGCCGAGCGCCTCGAGCTGCTGGCACGCGCGACGCCGTTCGTACGGCGTGGCGGGACCGGCGAGACCGAAGCTGCCGCGCAGTCCCGAGACGACCACCTCGAGCGCCGTGATCGACGGCGGCTGCAGGCTGTGCTGGTGCGGAGCCACGAATCCGCTGTGGCGCTGGAAGTCCTCGAGCGCGACGCCGGGCCCGATGCCAAGCCGGCGAATCTGTCCGCCGAGCGCGGCGGGCCAGTCGCCCCAGATCGCGCGCAGCAAGGTCGTCTTGCTGGCTCCGTTCGGTCCGTGCACGACCCAGCATTGACCGGAGCCGATCGTCAGGTCGATGTCGCGGAGAACGGGATGCCAGTCGATGAAGATGCTGACACGATCGAACGCGACCAGCGGTGTCTCTACCGAGCGCGCGCGCGCCGAGGTACCGGGCGCCGCATCCGCCGCGCTCGCCGCGCGCGGCCGACGCGGCGCGCCGCCGGCGGACTGAGGCTTCGGGCGCGGTCGTGGCGCCGCCGTTCGCCGGCTCCGATGCAGCTGCCCCTGTACGAGCCGGGCGCAGTGGGTCGCCGATGCCGGCACCTCGTCGGGTCGATGCGTCGCAAGGACCCATGCCAGTCGCGCGCCGGGCCCCTCGAACCAGCGCTGCAGACGCTCGCGATGCCCTGGATCGAGACCGCCGAACAGTTCATCTAGCAGTAGCAGGCGCGGCGCGCCGGCCAGCGCGCGCGCGAGCAGCACGATCCGGCGCTGGCCGTAGGACAGCGTCAGGAAAGGACGGCGCGCGAGACGCTCGATGCCAAACTCGCGCAGCATCGCCGCGACACGCCGGCGCTCGGCGCGCGTCGGCGGTCGCTCCGGAATATCGCTGCGCGTATAGGCGGTGGCGACGATCGCGTCGACCGGGAAATTCCAGCCGTAGCGGTCGTAACGCTCCTGACGCTCGGGGCCGAGGTAGGCGATCGAGTCTGCGACCTCGAGCGGCTGATCGAGCCAGCCCCCCGTCTGGCCGGCCGCGCCGCCGTGCAGGCGATAGCGGCGCGCAGTCGTGGCCCGCAGTCGGCGCGCAGCGGGTGGATCTGGCCACACGGCGCCGGCGATGAGCTTGAGAAGCTGCGTCTTGCCGGAGCCATTGACCCCGACCAGGACCCAGCGCTGCCCGGGCCGCAACCGCCAGTCGAGAGCGCGCAGCACGGGACGGCCGCCGCGGTGTAGATCGAGATCTCGCAGCCAGACCTCGATTCCGACGACGCGCCCCTGGCCTGCCGCGTCAGAGCGCAATCCAGCGCTCCCCATCGCGCGCCGCGCGACCCTCGCGCTCGAGCTTGATCAGGTGCGCTTCTAGCGTGCGCATTGCCAGCCCATGCAGCGACTCCGGCGTCTCGCGGTAGACGACCTGGACGAGCGCGGCGAGATCGGCCGGTGCCGCGGACCGCAACGCATCGCACACGCACCGCTCGCGCCGTAGGCGATGCGCGATCAGCGCGTCGATCACGACACCGGGCTCCGTGAGCAGGCGGCCATGTCCTGGAGCGATCGAACGCAGCGGCACGTCGCGCAGGCGCGCAAGCGAATCGAGGTAGTCACGCATGTCGCCGTCCGGAGCGAGGATGACGGGCGTCATGCCATCGAGGACGTGGTCGCCGGAGAACAATACACCTTCGTCCTCGAGCAGGTAACAGACGTGGTTCGAGGCGTGTCCCGGCGTGTCGATCACACGCAATCGCTGCCCTTCGGGACCCAGACGCTCGTCGCGTGCCGGCACGCGATCGGGCCGGAAGGTCTGGTCCTGCCGGCCATCGGGCGGGCCGGGACGACCGATCAGCGTCGCGCCGGTGAGCGCCGCGAGCCGCGCCGCCAGCGGCGAGTGATCGCGGTGCGTGTGGGTGACGAAGATGCAGCGCGGCATCGGGGCGACGGCCAGCAGCGCGGCCGCATGCCGCTCGTCGTCGGGCCCGGGATCGACGATGGCCCAGACCGGATCGCCGAGCAGGTAGCTGTTCGTGCCAGGCCCCGTCATGGCCGACGCATTCGGTGCGGTAAGGCGGCGAACGCCAGGCGCGACGTCCACGGCGACGCCCGGGGTGAACTCGGCGGGATCCATGCGGGCCTCAGTGTAGAACCTCGGCGCCCGATGCGCATGGGGCGCGCGCTGCGCGAGCTCGTCGTATAGTCTCGCCCCATGCGCCTCGACCGTACCGACCAACGCATTCTCGAGACCCTGCAGCGCGACGGCCGCATCAGCCATGTCGAACTCGCGCAGCTGATCGGGCTGACCCCGACGCCGGTCGCGCGGCGGGTGCGCGAGC
>CAZAWM010000181.1:0-6824 GCA_964488605.1 uncultured Steroidobacteraceae bacterium
GGCTTGACCCCGCAGCTTGCGTCGCCGGGCGTCCCGCGCACAAGCTGCGCAGCGAGGAATTGAGGAGTGGCGCAGGATGCCGGATAGGGGAGAGAGGGAACCCGCGCTCGAGAGCTTCGCTTCCGGCTTGCGTGCGCTGGTGTTCGGCGCGAGTGGCGCGCTCGGGGGCGCGTTCGTCGAGCTGCTCGCTGCGCATCCGCGCGTCGCGCAGGTCTATGCGGCGGCGCGGGACGCCCGCGCGGTGCGCATAGGCGGCACGTTCGGCGAGCGCGTCGAGCGACTCGAGTTCGACCTCGAGGATGAAAGCAGCATTGCGGGCGCGGTAGCGACGGCCGCGGCCGGCGGGCCGCTCGATCTCGTGATCGTCGCCACAGGCGTATTGCACGACGGGGCGCGTCTGCAGCCGGAGAAGACGTGGCGCGGCCTCTCCGGGGAGGCGCTGCAGCGAGCGTTCGCCATCAATGCAACCGGACCGGCGCTGATTGCCCGGCACTCTCTCGAGGCGCTCGCGATGGGCCGCAAGGCGGTGTTCGCGGCGCTCTCGGCGCGCGTCGGCTCGATCGCCGACAATCGCCTCGGTGGATGGTACGCCTATCGGGCCTCGAAGGCGGCACTGCACATGCTGATTCGCGGCTTCGCGATCGAGTTGGCCCGACGCAATCCCACGGCGATCTGCCTCGCGCTGCATCCGGGCAGCGTCGATAGCCGGTTGTCGAAGCCGTTCCAGTCGGCCATCCCGTCGGGACGGCTGTTATCGCCGGCGCGCTCGGCGCGAGCCTTGCTCGAAGTGATCGATGCGCGCGGCGTCGCGGATTCAGGGCGCGTCTGGGCCTGGGACGGGCAGCCGCTGCCGTTCTGACCGCGAGCCGCGCGTTCGATGCCTTGCCGCCGCGTGGAGGGCTAGCGAAGTCGCGTCAGTCCCGGGATCCGGTCGAAGGCGGGGTCGAAGCTCAGCACCGTGCTGATGCCATGCTGCTGCATGACCGCGGCGTGCACGGCGGTGCGCACGGGCAGCGTCGGGTATTGCAGGCAGAGCTGTTTGGCGAGTTCCACGCTGCCGCGTTCGATGGGCAGCACCTCGTCGACCACGCCGAGCAGCGCGTCGAATGCGAGCTGTAAGTAGCCGCGGCGGTCGAGCGCCGTGTAGCGATGCAGGATCTCGTTGAGTGCCTCGGCGTCGCTGACGAGCCGGACACGCTCCGTGACGAGCGCCTCGAGCCGCCGCTGCGCGTCGACCTTATGCGGGTGCGCGGTGCCAACCAGGTACATCGGCACGTTCGAGTCGATAAAAACCATCGGTGATCCGCTCAGTAGCCGCCGCCGCTGTCCGCGCCCCCGCGGTAGGCGCGTTCGACCTCGGCGGTGAGCCGCTCGATTGGCCCGGTCGGACCGGTGTGGCGCACCGCGGCGCGGATGGCATCGAGCTTGCGGTCGACGGCGCCAGTCGATTCGCGGCGGCGCGCGGCCGCGATGGCCTGCCGTACCCACTCCGCGACCGACAGCCCACGCGCGGCCGCTGCCGCCTGGAGCGCGGCGTACTCGGCATCCTCGAAAAGGACCTGCAGTCGCTTAGTCACAATATGAGTCTAAATGACTCATCAAGATGAGTAAAACACTCCGAATTCGGTTCCGATTCAGGTGCGCCGTCGGTATAGTCGTGCCGGGGGCCAGACGGGCCCGTGCCCGCTCCGGGCCCGTCCGTGCCGGATTCGCGCACACCCTGCGCGGACTGCGATACCCGAGGAGTACTGCCGTGCGCCCAGCTGACCGACACGCCCCGCTCGTCCGCAACCGCCGCCCGGCCAAGCAGGGACTCTACGATCCGAGGAACGAACACGACGCCTGCGGTGTCGGGTTCGTGGTCGACATCAAGGGTCGCAAGTCGAACGCGATCCTGCGCCAGGCCATAGAGGTGCTCAAGAACCTCGACCATCGCGGCGCCTGCGGCTGCGAAGTCAATACCGGCGACGGCGCCGGAGTACTCATGCAGATGCCTCACGCGTTCCTCAAGGACGCGGCCAAGCGCGCCCACATCACGCTGCCGGAGCCAGGGCAGTACGCCTGTGGACTGATCTTCATGCCGCGCAACCCGACGCAGCGGCGTCATATCGAGGAGATATTCGCGCAGGTCGTGCAGTCGGAGGGCCAGGTCTACCTCGGCGCGCGTACCGTTCCGGTCAACAACACGATGCTCGGCGAGACCGCCAAGGCCTGCGAGCCGTTCATCCGTCAGGTCTTCATCGCGCGCGGCGAGAACACGCCCGACGAAGCGGCCTTCGAGCGCAAGCTCTACGTGATCCGCAAACGCGCCTACAGCGAGATCCGGGTTTCGACCGTTGGTGGCGCCGAGTACTGGTACGTCGCCAGCCTCTCCCACAAGACGCTGGTCTACAAGGGCATGCTGACGACGATGCAGCTCGACCAGTACTTTCCGGACCTGCAGAGCCCGTTGATGGAGACCGCGATCGCGCTCGTGCACTCGCGCTTCTCTACCAACACGTTTCCGAGCTGGGATCGCGCCCATCCTTATCGCTACATCGCGCACAACGGCGAGATCAACACGCTGCGCGGCAACATCAACTGGATGAAAGCGCGCGAGGCGCTGCTCGAGTCCGAGTTGTTCGGCGAAGACGTCGAGAAGCTCAAGCCCATCGTCAATGTCAACGGCAGCGACTCGTCGATGTTCGACAACGTTCTCGAGCTCATGGTGCTCGGCGGCCGCTCGCTGCCGCACGCGATCATGATGATGATTCCCGAGCCGTGGTCGAAGCACGAGGCGATGGATCCGCAGCGCCGAGCGTTCTACCAGTTTCACTCGAGCATCATGGAGCCGTGGGACGGCCCGGCCGCCATCGCCTTCACCGACGGCACGCAGATAGGCGCGGTGCTCGACCGCAATGGCCTTCGGCCCGGTCGCTACTGGGTGACGAAGGACGATCTCGTCGTGCTCTCGTCCGAGACTGGAGTGCTCGACATCCCGCCGGAGCGTGTGCTGCGCAAGGGCCGCCTGCAGCCGGGGCGTATGTTCCTCGTCGACACGGCCCAGGGACGCATCATCGAGGACGAGGAGATCAAGCGGCAGATCTGCAGCGAGCGTCCCTACGCCGAGTGGCTCGCCGAGCACCTCGTACATCTCGAGGACCTGCCGCCCGCGCCCGAGGTGCCGACGCCGGAGCCCGAGACGCTGATGCAGCGGCAGATCGCCTTTGGGTACACCTTCGAGGACCTGCGCTTGCTCATGGCGCCGATGGCGCGTGATGGCAACGAGGCGGTCGGCGCGATGGGCAACGACACGCCGCTCGCAGCGCTATCGAAGAAGCCGCGTCTACTGTACGACTACTTCAAGCAGCTTTTTGCGCAGGTCACGAACCCGCCGATCGACTGCATTCGCGAGGAGATCGTCACTTCTTCCGATGTCTGGCTCGGCTCCGAGGGCAACCTGCTGCAGCCCAGCCCGACGGACTGTCGGCGCGTCGAACTCAAGGGGCCGGTGCTGACGAACGAGGAGTTTGCCAAGTTGCGCCGTCTCGCCCTGCCTGGGCTCAAGGTCGGCACGCTGCCGATGCTGTTCCGCGCCGCACGCGGCGAGCAGGGTCTGGTCAAGGCGATGGAAGAGCTGTTTGCCACGGCACGTCGCATGATCGAGGAGGAGGAGGTCAATGTCCTGATCCTCAGTGATCGCGGCGTGAATCTCGACTTCGCTGCGATCCCCTCGCTGCTCGCCGTGTCGGGCCTGCATCACTACCTGATTCGCGAGGGTCTGCGCATGCGTGTCAGCCTCGCAGTCGAGACCGGCGAGGCTCGCGAAGTGCATCACTTCGCGCTGCTGATTGGCTACGGCGCGAGCGTCATCAATCCCTACCTCGCTTTCGAGACCCTCGACGGCATGGTCCGCGAGGACATTCTGCCGAACGTCGACCACAAGATCGCCTGCATGAACTTCGCCAAGGCGGCGACCAAGGGCGTGGTCAAGGTGATGTCCAAGATGGGCATCTCGGCGGTGCAGAGCTACCACGGCGCACAGGTGTTCGAGGCGGTAGGTCTGCGCCAGGACGTCATCGACGAGTACTTCACGAACACCGCCTCGCGGATCGGCGGAATCGGCCTCGATGTGATCGCCGAGGAGACCTTGATGCGTCACCGCGCGGCGTTCGCCGAGCGTCCGGCCGCGACCACCGTTCTCGAGGCCGGCGGTCAGTACCAGTGGCGCTCCGACGGCGAGTTCCATCTGTTCAATCCGGAGTCGATCCACCGGCTGCAGAAAGCCGTGCGCACGGGCAGTTATCAGACCTACAAGTCCTTTGCCGAGCTGATCGACGACCGGGCGAAGAATCTCTCGACGCTGCGCGGGCTGCTCGCCTTCAAGAAGGGCGACCCCGTGCCGATCGACGAGGTCGAGCCGGTCGAGAACATCGTGAAGCGCTTCAAGACCGGTGCGATGAGCTACGGCTCCATTTCCAAGGAGGCGCACGAGACGCTCGCGATCGCGATGAACCGCATCGGCGGCAAGAGCAATACCGGTGAGGGCGGCGAGGATCCGGAGCGTTACATTCCACTGCCGAACGGCGACTCTAAGAACTCGGCGATCAAGCAGGTCGCATCGGGCCGTTTCGGCGTCACGAACGAGTATCTCGTCAACGCCAAGGAGCTGCAGATCAAGATGGCGCAGGGCGCGAAGCCGGGCGAGGGCGGACAGCTGCCCGGCACCAAGGTCTACCCGTGGATCGCCAAGACCCGGCACACCACCGCCGGCGTCGGCCTGATCTCGCCGCCACCGCATCACGACATCTATTCGATCGAGGACCTAGCGGAGCTCATCCACGACCTCAAGAACGCCAACCGTGATGCGCGCGTGAGCGTCAAGCTGGTGGCCGAGGTCGGCGTCGGCACCATTGCCGCCGGCGTCGCCAAGGCGCACGCTGACGTGGTTCTGATCAGCGGCTACGACGGGGGCACCGGTGCGTCGCCGCTGACTTCGATCAAGCACGCCGGCCTGCCGTGGGAACTCGGGCTCGCGGAGGCGCACCAGACGCTGGTGCTCAACAATCTTCGCAGCCGCATCGTCGTCGAGACGGACGGTCAGCTCAAGACCGGCCGCGACGTCGCGATCGCGGCGTTGCTCGGTGCCGAGGAGTTTGGTTTCGCGACGGCGCCGCTCGTGACGATGGGCTGCATCATGATGCGGGTGTGCCACCTCAACACCTGCCCGGTCGGCGTCGCGACCCAGGATCCGGGGCTACGCGAGAAGTTCACGGGCAAGCCCGAGCACGTCGTCAACTACATGCGCTTCGTCGCCCAGCATCTGCGCGAGATCATGGCGGAACTCGGCTTCCGCCGCGTCGACGAGATGATCGGCCGTGTCGACATGCTGGAGCCTCAGGCGGCGATCGATCACTGGAAGGCGCACGGCTTCGACTTCACGAACATCCTCTATCAGCCCGACATGGGACCGGAGGTCGGCCGTTATCAGACGCAGCCGCAAGACCACGGTCTCGAGAAGTCGCTCGATGTGACGACGCTGCTGGAGATCTGCCGTCCGGCGATCGAGCGTGGCGAGCCCGTGGAAGCCACGCTGCCGATCCGCAACGTCAACCGCGTCGTTGGCACCATCACCGGCAGCGAAGTGACGAAGCGTTACGGCGCCAAGGGTCTGCCGGACGACACGGTACGGCTGCGCTTCGTCGGCTCCGCAGGCCAGAGTTTCGGCGCTTTCATGCCGCGCGGCATGACCTTCACGCTCGAAGGCGATGCCAATGACTACGTCGGCAAGGGTCTGTCCGGCGGCCGGCTGATCATCAGACCCGATGAGCGGGCGACGTTCGTGGCCGAGGAGAACATGATCGTCGGTAACGTTGCGCTCTACGGTGCGACCAGTGGCGAGATGTTCGTTCGCGGTATGGCCGGCGAGCGTTTCGCGGTCCGTAACAGCGGCGTCGACGCGGTCGTCGAGGCGGTGGGCGATCACGGCTGCGAGTACATGACGGGCGGCCGCGTCGTCGTGCTCGGTCCGACGGGGCGCAACTTCGGTGCCGGCATGTCCGGAGGTATCGCGTACGTATTCGACGAAGCCGGCGGTTTTATGCAGCGCGTCAACCTGCAGATGGTGGACGTCGAGCGCGTTACCGACGTCGAGGAGGCTGCTGCGCTGCGTGCCTTGATCGAGCGCCACGCACTGCTGACGGGCAGCCGCAAGGCGCTGCGCATCCTGGAGGCGTGGCCGACGCAGCTGCCGCGCTTCGCGCGCGTGATCCCGAAGGACTACAAGCGCGTGCTCGCCTGCCTCAGGCGGGCGCATGACCAGGGTCTGTCGGGCGACGATGCGATCATGGCCGCCTTCGAAGAGAACTCCCGCGACCTCGCCCGCGTGGGCGGCAACTGATTCGGATCAACAACCTGCATGGGCAAGCCAACCGGATTCATCGAGTACCTGCGCGAGCTGCCGCTCGATCGCAGCCCCGTCGAACGCGTCGCCGACTGGAACGAGTTCCATCAGCACATGTACGACAAGCACCTGCGCCAGCAGGCCGCGCGCTGCATGGACTGCGGTGTGCCTTTCTGCCACACGGGCAAGCTGATCAACGGCAGCGCCTCGGGCTGTCCGGTCAACAATCTGATCCCCGAGTGGAACGACCTCGTCTATCGCGGACTGTGGCGCGAGGCACTCGATCGGCTCCACCGCACCAACAACTTTCCGGAGTTCACGGGCCGCATCTGCCCGGCGCCCTGCGAGTCTGCCTGTGTGCTGGGCATCAACAGCGATCCGGTCACGATCGAGTTCGTCGAGAAGATGATCGCCGAGCGCGGCTTCGCCGAGGGCTGGGTCA
>CAZAWM010000182.1:0-6822 GCA_964488605.1 uncultured Steroidobacteraceae bacterium
TCCGACCGCTACGGAGCTCGCGGCCGCGCTCGGCGTCGGGCATCTCGAGCCGCGACTGCTGCTGCTCGATCCGGCGGCACCCGAAGGCTACCGTCGCGACTGGCGGCCGCCGGGCATGGCGCCGGAGAGGCACTGGTCGTACGCGATCCAGTGGTGGAGTTTCGCGGTGGTGCTGGTGCTGCTGTACGGACTGCTGAACATCAGGAAAATCGAGGACGTATCATGAACCCACCCGTCTCCGCGGCAACTTCCGCGGCGGATGTCATACGCGGTCGCCGTACGCTGATCGGTCTTGCAGCGCTGTTCTTCGTGCCGCTCGCGATCTCGTTCTGGCTGTACTACGCGGGCGGCTGGCGGCCATCGGGCACGACGAATCACGGCACGCTGATCTCGCCACCACGACCGCTCGAGGACGCCCCGTTCACGCTCGGCGACGGCACGACGTCGGCGCGCGCCGGCCTGCTGCGCGGCAAGTGGTCGCTCGTATACATCGGCGATGGCGCCTGCGACGCGGCCTGCCAGCGCGCGCTCTGGACGATGCGCCAGGCGCGGCTCCTGCTGGCCGAGGACATGCAGCGTGTGCAGCGCGTCTTCGTCGTCACCGGCGGCTGCTGCAACTCAGATTTTCTCTCGCAGGAGCACCCGGGGCTCGAGGTCGTGCAGCCGCTCGACCCGGCGGCGCAGGACGTCGTCGCGCAGTTTCCGGCCGAGGGCCGCCGCACCGGTATCTACATTGTCGATCCGCTCGGTAACCTCATGATGCAGTTCGACTCGAGCCAGCCACCGAAGGGTCTGCTCGAGGATCTCAAGAAGCTGCTCAAGCTCTCGCACATCGGGTAAAGCCATGAACGACGTCGCCCTGACATCCGCAGCGACCGACCCTCTCGCGCCCGCGGTTCTGATCCGCCGGCTCGCGCTGTTCGGCGTGTTCCTCTGCCTGACCGTGGTCGTGCTCGGTGCCTGGGTGCGTCTGACCGACGCCGGCCTCGGCTGCCCCGACTGGCCGGGCTGCTATGGACATGTCACGCCCGCCGGCGCCGCGAAGAATCCCGACAAGATCGCCGCGTTCAAGGCGGGCTGGGAGTTCGACTCCGGCAAGGCCTGGCGCGAGATGATCCACCGCTATGCGGCGACGGCGCTCGGCTTCGTCATCGTGCTGATCACGGCGGTCGCAATCGCATTCCGGCGCGATCGTCCGGTGAGCATCGGCTACACGATCGCGCTGCTCGCCACGGTGGTCTTTCAGGGCATGCTCGGCGCCTTCACGGTCTGGTGGCTCGTCAAGCCGCTCGTGGTCGTACTGCACCTGATCGGCGGCTTGACGACACTCTCGCTGCTGTTCTGGCTCTGGCTCACCATGCGCCGCCGCACGGGACTGGTAATCGCCACGCCCGGAGCGACTCAGACCGTCGAGCTAGACGTTGTGCGCCGGCTCGGCATCGTCGCGCTCGTCGTGCTGGGCCTGCAGATCGCGCTCGGCGGCTGGACCAGCAGCAACTATGCCGCCGTCTCCTGCCCCGACTTCCCGCGCTGCCAGAACGAGTGGTGGCCGGACGGCATGCAGTACGACGAGGCCTTCGTTCTCTGGCGCGGTCTCGAGATCAACTACACGGGGGGTGTGCTCGAACACCCGGCGCGCATCGCGATCCACTTCACGCACCGGCTCGGCGCCCTCGTTGCCACCGTTGCACTCGGGCTGCTGGGCTGGCTCGCGCTGCGGCGCGGCCCGACGCCGCTGGTCCGCCGCGCCGGCGCCTGGGTGCTGGCTGCGCTCGGCCTGCAGCTGCTGATCGGCATCTTCATGGTGCTCGAGGCCTTCCCGCTCGGGCTCGCCGCCGGACACAACGCCGGCGCAGCCGTACTGCTGCTCGCGGCCCTGGCGCTCAACAGGCGGCTACGCGAGGGCTGAGTCCGCACCCCGGGCCCGCGCCGGAGCGCCCGTTCTGCTACCCTGCCCGCCCCGGACATCGACCCCCGAAGGCCCGGAGCGCCCTTGGCCGCTACCGAATCGAACGTTCTCGCCGCGAGCCGTACGACCTGGCGGCACTACCTCGAGCTGACCAAGCCCAAGGTCGTGCTGCTGGTCGTCTTCACGGGAATCGTCGGCACGCTGCTCGCGACGCCGGGGCTGCCGCCTCTCGAGGCGCTGCTCTGGGGCAATCTCGGTATCGCGCTCTCGGCCGCCTGCGCCGCCGCGATCAACCACGTGCTCGACCAGAGGATCGACGAGAAGATGGCGCGTACGCGCGGACGGCCCCTGCCGACGGGCTCGATGCGCACCTCGCAGGCGCTGTCGTTCGCGTTCGCTCTCGGCGCGCTATCGATGATCATCCTCTGGTGGCTGGTCAATCCGCTCACCGCGGTCCTGACGTTCCTCTCGCTGATCGGCTACGCCGTCGTCTACACGGCGTGGCTCAAGCGCGCGACCTCGCAGAACATCGTCATCGGCGGCGCCGCGGGTGCCGCGCCGCCCGTGCTCGGCTGGGCCGCCGTCACCAACTCGATCGATCCCAATGCGCTGCTGCTGTTCCTGATCATCTTCGTCTGGACACCGCCGCACTTCTGGGCGCTCGCGATCGCGCGGCGCGACGACTACGCCCGCGCGGGCATCCCGATGCTGCCGGTCACTCACGGCGTGGCCTACACGCGTCTGCAGGTGCTGCTCTACACGGTGCTGCTCGTACTCGTGACCCTGATGCCGTTCCTGACGCGCATGAGCGGCCTGATCTACCTCGTCGCGGCGCTGATTCTCAACGGCATCTTTCTCTACTACGCGTTGGCGATGAAGTTCACCGGGCGCACGGAACTGCCGATGCGCGTTTTCAGGTTCTCGGTGCAGTACCTGATGTGGCTGTTCGCGGCGCTACTGGTCGATCACTACCTTCCGACGACATGAGGGCGCCGGACAGTACCTTCTGGTAACCTCATGAACTTGCGGCCCGTGTTTCATCGCTGCGCGTATGAAGGAGCGCTACGGCAGTCTGACCATATTCCTGCACTGGTTCATGCTGGCCCTGCTTGCCGCAGTCTATGCCTGCATCGAGCTGCGCGAGCTCTTTCCGCGCGGCAGCGACCCGCGTGAACTGCTCAAGACCTGGCACTTCATGCTGGGGCTGTCCGTGTTCACGCTCGTCTGGGTGCGCATTGCGGCGCGCCTCTCCGGCGGCACTCCGCCGATCGTGCCAGAGCCGCCTGCCTGGCAGCGCTGGACCAGCAGGGCCGTGCACGTCGCGCTGTACGCGCTGATGATCGTCATGCCGATCGGCGGCTGGCTGATCCTCAGCGCCGAGGGCAAGCCAGTGCCGTACTGGGGACTGACTCTGCCGCCACTAGTCGCGCCTGACGAAGACTTTGCGGAACTGATCGAAGCAATCCACGAGACGGCCGGCACGGCCGGCTACTGGCTGATCGGCCTGCACGCCGCCGCGGCCCTATTCCACCACTACGTCCTGCGCGACGACACGGTACGGCGGATGCTGCCCGGCCGGTCGCGAAGCACCTGACAGGGCCGGAGCGTTCCTCCGCGCTCAACGAGCGGGCCGCGGCAAGCGGCGGTGGACGTAGCGCGACATCGGGCGGCTAGAGCCGCTCGGCATCGATGCGCGAGAACACCACGTCCGTCTGCTCGCTCACCGGCTCGAGCAGCCGCACCGGGAACGCCACTGGGGTCCGGTGCAGATAGGCGCGCACACGATAGTCATTCGCCAGCCTGTATGCGTTGAAACCGAGTGACTTCATCCGGGCAATCAGCGCGTCGGCGTCTCGACCCTGCTGCCTTAGACGTTGTGGTGCGACCTCCACGATCAACTCGAGATCGTCACGATATCCGCCGCGCTCGAGATGCAGACCGGTGAGGACGTCCCACTCTGCGCCCTCGACGTCGATCTTCACGAGGCGCGCCTTCGCGCGCTCCGTCGCATCGAGGAGATCGTAAAGCGGTTTCCCCTGAATACGGGTGCCGTGGGTCGACGCTGCGGCTGGATCGACGGTGCGAGTGCCACCCATGTCATGCTCGCCGCCGAAGATCACCGACAGATCCTTCCCGACATCGGTCGCGGCGGCATGGACGACGCGGACGTCGGCGCCGGGATTCAGCGCGAGGTTGCGATCGAGCGCCGCCTTGACCTCGTCCGAGGGCTCGATCGCCACCACGCGTCCGCCGGGACTGATAGTGCGTGCTGCCAGCAACGCGAAGTAGCCGATGTTGGCGCCGACATCGACGAACACGTCACCCGGTCTAAGGCGCTGAGGCAGCCAGGCAGTCAGGTTAGGCTCCCAGACGCCGAAGTAATAGACATAGCGCTGGATGAAATCGCGCGTATCGCAGTGCATGCGAGCACCGAAGACCGTGCTGACCACCTGCGTGTGCCGCTGCCGCTTGATGCGATCCCAGATGAAGCGGCGCAGCGCCCTGGTCGGCAGTCTGGGCAGCCAGCGCCGCACAGCGGGCTCGAGCTCTGGGTCGGACGGCGGCGCCTGCATGACGGACGGGATGATAGCGGAACGTTCGATCTGGCCCGGAGCTGCGTTGCATGACGGGCCGGCCGCCCGCAGAATCACCGGCGCACCGGGCCCGCGCCGCGGCGGCCCGAGACGGCCTACGTTGCGCATCTCACTCGTCATCACGACCTTCAACTGGCCCGAGGCGCTCGACCTTGCGCTCGAGAGTGTCAGGTCGCAGTCGCGATTGCCCGACGAGGTCGTCGTCGCGGACGACGGCTCGGCCGAACCGACGACGCGACTGTTGCGTTCGTGGTCGGGGCGACTCGCGGTGCCGCTGCGTCATGTATGGCAGGAGAATCGCGGCTTCCGCGCGGCACGAATCCGTAACCTCGCTCTCGCCGCGAGCCGCGGCGACTACCTGCTCCTCGTTGATGGCGACATGGTGCTGCATCCCGAGTTCGTCGCCGATCATGTGCTCGCGGCCGAGCGCGGTTGCTTCGTTCAGGGCTCGCGCAGCGACACCGACTCTGCCCGCGCAGCGGCGATGCTTGGTGCGCGAGATGCGCGTTTCGGTCCGCTCACACCCGGTATCCGCAAGCGGCACATGACATTGAGGAGCCCCTGGCTATCGGCGATTGCGAGCCGCAAGGCCTTTACGATCGATCGCGTGAAGACCTGCAATCAGGGCCTGTGGCGCACGGATCTCATCAAGGTCAACGGTTTCGACGAGCGCTTCATCGGCTGGGGTCCCGAGGACAAGGAGTGCGGCGCGCGCCTGAACCACAGCGGCATCATGCGCAAGTACGTGCGCTTTCTCGCTCTCGCAACGCATCTGAACCATCCGCGGCGCGACCCGGCCGGCGTCAACCCGAACGACGCGATCCTGGCCGCCACCCTGGCACAGCGCCTTACCAGGTGCGAACTCGGGCTCGACCAGCACCTCGCGGCGTTCGCTGACGGCATTCCGCCTCAGTTCCGCTCGCCGTGGAGCGCATGAGTTCTGGGCACGGCATGGTTCCGGCACCACGTCTGCTGTTCGTGCCGGTATCCGCCGCGCGCGGCACCGGCGAATATGCCCGCTGTGTCTTGATCGCGAACGCGGCACGCGAGCGCTGGCCGCGGGCCAGGATCCATTTCGTCGTCAGCCGCGAGGCACCGTATGCGGACCGGGTGCCGTTCGACGTGACGCTGCTGCCCTCGTCGCCGACCTTCCATGTCCCGGAGGTGCGGGCGCTGATCGACAGGTTCCGCCCGCACGTTGTCGTGTTCGACAACGCAGGCCGCAGCTCGCAGCTCGCAGCGGCGCGTGCCGCGGGAGCCCGAACCGTCTACGTGAGTTCCCGTGTCGGTCGGAGACGCCGCGCGTTCCGGCCGCAGTGGCTCATGCGCCTCGACGAGCACTGGATTGCATACCCCGAAATCATTGCGGGCCCGCTCGGGTGGCTGGAACGGCTGCTACTGCGGCTACTGCGAGGGCCGCAAGTGCGGTTCCTCGCGACGCTGATGCCCCGCGAGGACCCCCAGCGCGCGGCGGCCGTGCTACAGCGCTTCGGACTGATCGAGGACCGCTACGTTCTGATCGCTCCGGGTGGCGGTACCAGTCACCGTGACATGCCACATGTGCCGGACATCATCGCCGCGGCGGCAGTGCGCATCGCGGCGCGCGGAATACAGACGGTGTTGCTCGGTATCGCGCCGCCCGCCGGCGTCGAGGTGCCGGCGGCACTCGTGCGCGTCCCGGCACTGCCAACGGACGAACTCGTGGCGCTGATCCGCGCCGCGCGAGTCGTCGTGTCGAACGGCGCGGACACGCTCGTGCAGGTCATGGCCTGCGGACAGCCCTGCGTCGCGGTGCCGATGTCGCCGGACCAGTCTCTACGCCTGCGCCGGTTCGAGGAAGCGGGTGTCCCGGTCGGCGTTCCGCTTGCGCAGGAGGCGATCGTCGCAGGCGCGATGCAACTGCTGGAGAATTCGGCGGCGCGTGAGCTTCGGGCTCGCGAGGTGACGCGCCTGGGGTTCCGCAACGAGTTGGACACGGCACTCGATGCGCTCGGACGGCTCGTCGATCGCAGCACGGCCGACACCGTCCCGCGGATCGACTGACATTGACGCATCGCCGGCGGCGGCACGGCGATCCCGAAGGCGTCGATGCGACAAGGTATCTACCCGGGCCTCCGGCCGCGCGTGGCGCAGGACCGGAGTCGGCTCAGTCGCGCGCTGCCGCCCATTGGCCGGCGTCGCGCGGCAAGTCGACGATACGAGCTCGGGCCGCAGCGCTCGCCGCGAACTCGGCGCGCGTCCCGAAGCCATCGCCGGCCACGCGGCCGATGAGCAGGTCGCAGCGGATTTCGCCGAGCCGCTCTGCGAGCGGGTACTCGG
>CAZAWM010000183.1:0-6761 GCA_964488605.1 uncultured Steroidobacteraceae bacterium
GGCACCCGTAAAGTCGACCATGTAAAGCGTGTGACCCGCACGCGTGCCCATCAGCATCCACGGCAGCCAGGGCGTCACCCTCGCCCAGCAGCCCGAACAGGGCACCTGGGTCAGGTTCGGGTTCTTCATGTCCTCGACCCGGATGTAATAGCGGTAGAGCTCCGATACCTGCACCATCGGCCCAGAGGATTCGCGCGGCCATTTGTCCGGCTGCAGGGCGTTGGGATAGTAGAGATGAATATCGGTCGTCAGATGTAGCATGTCGCCCTTGACGGACCACGGCAGGATGAAAGGCACCTTGGGGGGCTTCTCCTGGTTGAGCCCGCCAAAACTCGGTGGATCCGGGTAAGTCAGCGTGATGTTGTAGTTGAACGGATCGTTCTCGATCGGTACCACGCGCACGGTCTCGCCTGTGTAAGGATTGTCCCAGGTCTCGAGAATCCTGCCCGGGCCCTTCATCGTCAGTTCGCGATAGACGACGACCTCGCGCAACAGCTTGCGGTAACCGCCCTCGATCGGAATCAGGCGGCAGGTCGAGAAACCTTCCATGTAGAACAGCGGTCGGACCTTCTCCCCTGGCACCACGCCCATGACGGGACCACCGAGCCATCCGTAGCGGGTCTTGGTGAAATCGAGGTCGCCCTGCAGGCGCGCATAGGCGTCGCGGTTCCATTCGGGATCGGTAAAGTCGAAGCTATTGTTGAACTTGATCCGGGACTTCCCGCCTCGCTTCGGCTTGGCGGGAGCCGCGTCGGACGCGACGGCGGACGCGCCGCTGGCCACGGCACCGACGGCGCCGACTCCGGCAGCCAGCTGCAGCAAGTCGCGGCGCGACAGATCGGACTTGGTCTTCTCGGACATGCGAGCTCCTTCAGGCAGACAACAGGCCGCGGCGAACCGGCGGTTCGCCGTGAATCATGCACGGATATTCAGCCGATGCGGGCTCAGCGGGGACCATTGCCTGCATCTATGGCCGCAGCGTGGCGCTCGGCGCCACGGGGCGCCGCCCGCGCCGCGGCCATCTGCCTCAGTCGCGCCAGCGGCTTCCGGCGTTGAGCTGCCGCGCGGCCTGCTCGACGGTCTGCGGCTGGCGTTGCAGGAATGCCCCCGGCGGATACTTGCCCTCGTACGCATCCCAGAGCGGCTTGTACAGCTCCTGGTGGACCACGGGCTGACGCATCTGTGCACGATGCGCGGCGATCGGGATCTCGAAGGCGACGACCTGCTCTTCCGGCGTCGTCGCCTGCGCGACCAGATTGCCGCGCGGGTCGACGATGCTCGATAGCACGGTCGTCGAGTCGGCGGTCGGACGACGCCAGTCGCCGTCGGGCCAGTAGCGGCGCAGGCCCCGTGGATCGTCGGGCAGGTAGGCGTTGTTGACCATGGCCGTCCAGTACCCATTGTGGAGGGCGGCACCTTGCACGTCGGCCATGCGAAAGCGGCCCGTCGCGGTGCGCAGCACGATCTCCGCGCCCTTGATCGCGAATGCGCGAAACAGCTCCGGCTCGAGCTGCACCGAACTCGTGGCGATGTTACCGATCGGCGTTCGCGCGATCGGAATCACGCGATCCCAGCCGTACATCTCGACGTAGCGATCGAGAACATTGAAGATCGTCGTGGTCATCAGCTCGATGCCGCCGAGCGAACCCATGATGTTGCGCGCCTTCCACTGGCGGTCGACGATCGCGCCATCCGGGCCGATGATGGTGGTGATCGACAGGTAGTGGTTAGGCCAGTCGCGGTCGACGGCGTAGGCGCCAAATACGATCCAGCACCGATTCTCACGTGCCTTGGCCGAGATCGCCTCGGTCTCGACGCCCGGGACCTCGATGCAGCCGGCGAGTATGGTGCGCCGATCCCACTGCATCGACAGACCCGTCAGCGGCAGTTCGTGGAACATCAGCAGGTCGTGGCGCCGCGGGCCGGACTGGGCACGATCGATCCAGTCGAGCATGTAGCGCAGATTGGCTGCGCGCGAAGCAACGACGTTCGCCGGATCGATCATGTTGAAGCGGGTCTGGACGAGAGCGAGCCGCAGCGTCTCCTTCTCGAGCGGGACGGTCGCGTAGCGGCCGTCTGGCAGAACCTCGACCCTAGCCCGCGGACCACGAGTGCGCGCGGCCGCGGCGGAGGAAGCGCCGACACCTAGGGTGCTTGCGCCCGCGAGCAGCGCGCGCTGCAGCCAGTCGCGCCGCGAAGGAACAATAGTGTCGTCTGCGGACGGAGACTGGTTTCGAGGCTGCATGTCGGGCTTCCGGGAGGACTCTGCACGCGGCAACGACATTTAGTCTAGCATCGTGTTCATGACCTCCTCGAAATCCGCGAGCCACCACGGTCTGCTGGCGGTGCTGTTCGCCGGCGTACTGATGGGCGCACTCGACATCGCGATCGTCGGTCCGGCGATGCCGGCGCTGCGCGCCGAGTTCGGCGTCGACGAACGCGCTCTGTCCTGGGTGCTGAGCATCTACGTGCTGTTCAATCTGATCGGCACACCGCTGATGGCTAAGCTCTCGGATCGGCTGGGACGCAGACCCGTTTACACGCTCGACGTGCTGCTGTTCGCGGCGGGATCGTTCGTCGTCGCGACCGCGCCCAGCTTCGAGCAACTGCTCGTCGGCCGCGCGGTGCAAGCCTTCGGCGCGGGCGGGATCTTTCCGGTCGCGAGCGCGGTGATCGGCGACGTCCTGCCAGCCGAAATACGCGGCCAGGCACTGGGCCTGATCGGCGCGGTTTTCGGTGTCGCCTTCCTGATCGGACCGCTGCTCGCCGCCGGCCTGCTCGGTTTCGGCTGGCGCTGGCTGTTCCTCGTCAACCTGCCGATCGCACTCGGCATCGTCATTGCCGGGTGGCGCATGCTGCCGCGCACGCGGGCGATGCGGACGATGCCGTTCGACTGGCTTGGCGCGATCGCGCTCGGCATGGCGCTCGGCGGCCTTGCGCTCGCCATCGGCCGGATCGACGGCCGCCAGTTCGGCGCGAGCCTGCAGTCGCTGCAGGTCTGGCCATGGCTGCTGGTGGCGCTCGCCGGAATCGCCGCCATCACCATCACGGAACGTCGGGCGACCGATCCGATCGTCAAGCCGGCATGGTTTTCCTCGGCTCAGGTGCGCATCGTCGCGGTGCTCGCGGCAGCGGCCGGGCTCGGCGAGGCGGCCATGGTCTTCCTGCCGGACCTGGCAGTCGCGGCGCTCGGAGTCACGGCGCAGACCGCGACGCTGCTGCTGCTGCCGATCGTGCTGGCACTGGCCATCGGCGCACCACTGCTTGGTCGTGCGCTCGATTCCGTGGGCCCCAAGCCGGTGATCCTCGCGGCGCTCGCGCTGCTGGCAGCGGGCTGCTTCGCGCTGGCGCTGCTGCCAACAACCCGGGCGACGTTACTCTATGCGGGCGCGCTGGTTGGACTTGGCCTCTCTGGTCTGCTTGGCGCGCCGCTGCGCTACGTGCTTCTCAACGAAGTCAGCGCCGCAGAGCGAGGCTCCTCGCAAGGCATGCTGACGATCTTCACGAGCATAGGGATGATGCTGTCGGGCGTACTGATCGGCGCCATCGCCGATTCGGCCGGCGGCGGCGCAGCGGGCTACCGCGAGGCGTTCGGACTGATCGGCTTCGTCGTGGTCGCCAACCTGCTGCTGGCGGGCGCGCTCGTCAACCGGCGCGCGGCGGCCGACCCGGCCCCTGATACGCTATCGCAGTGACGATCCGGATCCGCGGCGCCCGCCAGAACAATCTCAAGAATCTCGACCTGGACTTGCCGACCGGTCAGCTCGTGGTGGTCACGGGCGTCTCGGGCTCGGGCAAGTCCTCGCTGGTCTTCGATACGCTGTACGCAGAGGGGCAGCGACGCTACGTGGAGACCTTCTCCCCGTATGCGCGTCAGTTCCTCGAACGCATGGACAAACCCGTGGTCGACTCGATCGAGGGGATTCCGCCGGCGATCGCCATCGATCAGACGAATCCCGTGCGCACCTCGCGCTCCACCGTCGGCACGATGACGGAGCTCAACGACCACCTGAAGCTGCTCTACGCGCGCGCCGCGACGGTGTTCTGCGCAGGCTGTGCGCGACCCGTACGGCGCGACACGCCCGAGTCGATCGCCGACGATCTCGAGGCGCGTGCGCCGACGCTCGGCGACGCGCGCCTGCTCGTCTGTTTCGACGTCGAGGTGCCGCGCGGCTTCAAGGCCGCGGAGGTCCGCGATCTGCTCGAGGCACAGGGCTACACGCGCGTGCGCGCCAGCGGGCGCGGCCGCATCGAGGTCGTGCAGGACCGGTTGCGACTGGGAGCCATCGACAGAAGCCGCCTGATCGACTCCCTTGAAGCCGCACTACGCATGGGTCGGGGGCGCGTCGCGCTACACGTGCTCGCCGATACCGAGGCGGCGCGTTCGCGCGAGGGAGCGGATACCGCACCGTCAACCGCGACGCTGCGCTATTCCACCGGTCTGCACTGCCCGGACTGCGACCGCTCGTACACGACGCCGACGCCAAGCACGTTCTCGTTCAACTCGCCGCTCGGCGCCTGCGAGGTCTGCCGCGGCTTCGGCCGCGTGATCGGCATCGATTACGGGCTCGTGATCCCCGATGAATCCAAGACGCTGCGCGAAGGCGCGATCCGGCCGTGGCAGACCGAGTCGTTCCGCGAGAACCAACAGGATCTCGAGCGCTTCGCGCGGCGGCGCGGCATCCCGCTCGACCAGCCGTGGCGCGACTTGCCCGAGTGGGCACGTCGCTGGGTCATCGATGGCGAAGGTCGCTCCGGGCGCGATACCTGGTACGGACTCGCGCGCTTCTTCGCCTGGCTCGAGAGCAAGGCCTACAAGATGCACATCCGCGTGCTGCTCTCGAAGTACCGCGCGTACGCGGCCTGCACGAGCTGCGACGGGGCGCGTCTCAAGACCGAGGCGTTGCTGTGGCGCATTGGCGACGCCGCGCTCGCCGAGGCAACGCTCGGATCGATGCCGCGATTCCGCCCGCGCGGTATCGACTGGAGCGAGACGCAGCTGCGCTCGCTGCCGGGGCTCGGATTGCACGATCTGATGCGACTGCCCGTGGAACGCGTCCGCCGATTCTTCGCGGCGCTGAAGCTATCCGGCGCGCTCGACGACGCCACGGACATGCTGCTCGGCGAGATCCGTGCGCGGCTGGGCTTCCTCTGCGACGTCGGACTCGGTTATCTGACTCTGGACCGCCAGTCGCGCACGCTGTCGGGCGGCGAGGTGCAGCGCATCAACCTGACGACTGCACTCGGCACGTCGCTCGTCAACACGCTGTTCGTGCTCGATGAACCCTCGATCGGCTTGCATCCGCGCGACATGCAGCGCGTCATAGACGTGATGCGGCGCCTGCGCGACGTTGGTAACTCGCTGATCGTGGTCGAGCACGACCCCCAGATCATGATGCAGGCGGATCGACTCATCGATATGGGTCCCGGCGCCGGCGAGCATGGTGGCCGGATCGTCTGCGAAGGCACACCAGCCGAGGTTCGGGCGCACCCGCAGTCGTTGACCGGTCGCTACCTCAGCGGCGCGCTGCGCGTCACGTTGCCGGGTGCTGTGGACCGTGGCCCGCGGCCCAACGGCACGGACTGCTGGCTCGAACTGCTGGGCGCCAGCGAGCACAACCTGCGCGACGTGGACCTGCGTTTACCGCTCGGCCGGCTCGTCTGCCTGACCGGAGTGTCCGGTTCCGGCAAATCCACGCTGATGCAGAACGTCCTCTGGCCGGCGCTGCGGCAAGCGCTCGGCCAGCCCACCGAGACCCCTGGTGCGCATCGCGCGCTGCGCGGTGTCGACCCGCTCGGCGATATCGTGTTGGTCGACCAGAGCCCGATCGGCCGCACGACGCGGTCGAATCCCGCCAGCTACGTCGGCGCATTCGACGTGATTCGGCAGTTGTTCGCGAGACTGCCGATGGCGCGCGAGCGCGGTTACCGTCCGGGCACCTTCAGCTTCAACTCCGGGACCGGGCGATGCCCAAGCTGCGGCGGCAACGGTTTCGAGCACGTCGAGATGCAGTTCCTGTCCGACGTCTACCTGCGCTGCGGGGACTGCAATGGCCGCCGCTACCGCGCCGAGACGCTCGAGGTGCGCGCGCGCGGTGCGACGGGCGCCGAAGCGAGTATCGCCGACGTGCTCGAGATGACCGTGACCGAGGCGCTCGAGTTCTTCGGCGAACTGCCCGAGCTGCAGGCCCGGCTTGCCCCACTCGCCGAAGTCGGCCTCGATTACCTGCGACTCGGGCAGCCGGTGCCGACCCTGTCCGGCGGCGAGGCGCAGCGGCTCAAGCTCGCCGGTCATCTCGCCGCTGCCCGCGCGAAGCCGACGCTGTTTCTGTTCGACGAGCCGACGACCGGCCTGCACTTCGAGGATGTCGCGCGCTTGCTGCGCGCCTTCCGTCGCCTGCTCGACGCCGGCCACTCGTTGCTCGTGATCGAACACAATCTCGACGTGATCCGCGCCGCCGACTGGATCGTAGACCTCGGTCCAGAGGGAGGCGAGGCGGGCGGCCGTGTCGTCGCCGAGGGCACGCCCGCCATGCTGCGCGCCGCGGCACACTCACATACCGGTCGCGCACTCGCCGAATACGAAGGCGGCCATGCCGTCGCCGAAGCTCCGGATCGGTCCGGAGGCATTGCAGCGGCCGAGACGCCGCTGGCCCGCGCGGCACGCAGCGCCATCGTTGTGCAGCGGGCGCGCGAGCACAATCTGCGCGACATCGACGTGACGATCCCGCGCGATGCGTTCACGGTGATCACGGGCGTGT
>CAZAWM010000184.1:0-6701 GCA_964488605.1 uncultured Steroidobacteraceae bacterium
GCGTCGTGCGAACGGTGCATGCCGCGTTTCGACGGCGTTTTGCGGCTCTTCTGGACTGGCATGGATCTACTCCTTCACTTCCTGCGCTTCAGGAGCTCGCCGAGCTCCGCGAAGGGCTTCTGTACTGCCGAGGCCGCCTCGGCTTTCACGGGCGGCCGGACAGGCGCGTCTTCACAATGCTCGGCCGCCGTCACGCCGCAGCTCGGGTCATCGCGCTCGTGCATCGGCACGAGCGGCAGTGCGAGCAGCAACTCCTCGTCGACGAGCGCCGTGAGGTCGACACGGCGTCCCTCGATCCAGACGGGCTCGACGTCTCCGGGCAGGCGGTCTGCCTGCTGCATCGTCTCGACCAGCGCAACGCGCGAGTGACTCTCGAGGCGCAGGCGCACCGTCTGCAGGCAACGCTGGCATACGAGCTCGACGTCCGTCGCCACCTGCACGGCAAGCAGCGGCATGCCGTCGAGGCGGTCGAACTCTATCTTCGCATCGACGACACCGGTGTCTGCGGCGAGCCCGCTCGAGAGCCTGGGCAGTTCGACCAGCGACAGACGGACCTCTTGCCTTCCGCCCTGCGCCGGTAGCCGATCGACATCGAACGACAACGACCGGTCAGGCGACATGGGCCGCGTATAATAGGTTCGCCGCCGCGGCGAGTCAAAAGAAGCTGCCCTAAGCCATTGTTTTCCGCGACCGATACACACGTGACCAAGCACGCCGCGCTGGCCCGCCCCGTCTGGCTCGCGTCGACCTCCCGCCACCGCCGAGCGCTGCTCGAGCGGCTCGGCATCGAATTCCGCTGCGAGCCGCCCGACGTCGATGAGAGCCGCCGACCGGGCGAAACGCCGGACGCGCTCGCGCGGCGCCTCGCACTCGCCAAGGCAAGGGCCGTGGCCGAACGATATCCGGACGCTATCGTGATCGGCGCCGATCAGGTCTGCGCGCTCGGTGACAGCGTGCTCGGCAAGCCCGGTGATGCCGCAACAGCCCGCGCCCAGCTCGCGGCCGAGTCGGGTCAGACGGTGCTGTTTCACACCGCTGTCGCGGTCATCGGCCTGCAAGCCGGCTACTGGCGCCAGCATGTCGACGAAACGCGCTGCGTGTTCCGCACGCTCGACAGCGAGGAGATCGCTGCCTATGTCGCGGCCGACCGACCCCTCGACTGCGCCGGCTCCTTCAGGGTCGAGGGTCGTGGCATCACATTGTTCGAGCGCATCGAGACGGTCGATCCGACGGCGCTCATCGGTCTGCCCCTGATCTGGGTGGCCGCGGCGCTGCGCGCGGCCCACGTGTTGCCCGGCGACCCTGCCGGCCGAGCGCATCGATTACCGCGGCGAGCTCCAACGGTAAAGGGGCGCTGACGCTGAACGGGGTGCCACGATCGGGCCAGGTGAACGACAGGCTCGCAGCGTGCAGGAACATCCGCCGCAGACCGAGTTCGCGCAGGCGGCGGTTGAAGTCGGCGTCGCCATACTTCTCGTCACCGGCGACGGGATGTCCTGCATATGCCGCGTGCACGCGGATCTGGTGCGTGCGCCCGGTGTCGATACGAACCTCCATCAGCGTCGCCAGCGTGTCAAAGAACTGCACGGGCGCGAATTCGCTGATCGACGTCTTGCCCGAGGCATGCACCCTGACGGTCCGTTCGCCGCCGACCCGCAGGTCGGTGCGCAGCGGCGCTTCGATCCGCTTGCGGCCGAGCTGCCAGTGCCCGGCGACGAGTGCGAGATAGCGCTTCTCGAAATCGTCGCCCGCGCGCAGCGCGGCATGCAGCATCCGCAGCACCGCAGGCTTGCGAGCGACCAGCAGCACACCACTGGTGTCGCGGTCGAGCCGGTGGACGAGCTCGAGGGAACCGGCCTCGTCGGGGCGGGCGGCACGGAGCGCCTCGATCACGCCGAAGCTGATGCCGCTGCCGCCGTGCACCGCGATGCCGGCGGGCTTGTTGACCACGAGCAGCCGCTCGTCCTCGTGGATCACGGCTGCCCGAATCGTCTCGACGAGGCTGCCGGGAACGCGACGACCGCCCGAGGGTGGGCCACTCGACGCGGTCGACGGCCCGGCAAGCGGCCGAACGGGCGGAATGCGCACGTCATCGCCGGCCGCGAGTCGCAGGTCGATCGATGCGCGGCGGCCATTGACACGCACCTCGCCTTTGCGAACCAGACGGAACAGCCGAGTGCGCGGCACGCCGGACAGTCGGGCCGCCAGGAAACGATCGAGCCGGACGCCCGCATCGTCTTGACCGACGACGGCATGATGTGCGGCCGATGCGACACTTCTGGGCGTAACATCTTGTTTTTGCAATATCTTTGTCATATAGTCAGCGCGTCGCCCGGCATTGCGGCCATGGTTGCGCCGGGCGCACGATCACGCGCCGGCTGTCACAGGCAGCGCGGCGCATGTTAGTTGGTCCTCGGCGACGAGGCCATCGCAAGAGTCCGGCCGACAGGCTGGCGACCGGCGTCGAGCCCGAGCGGCTCCCCGGCGCAGTCGGGGCAGGCGCTCACACAGGATCTCCGGACAACCCCGTGCGTCAACGCCAGCCTTGGCGAGTGCCGCGAGGTTGCAGGCACTTGATGAACGCGATTCCGCATCCACTGGCTGCGCGCTTCAGCGAGACCGTCTGGTCCGGCCACCCTTCCGCGAGTGACCCGGCAGAACGTCGCCCCAGCGGGCGTCGCGACACTGCATACCCCGTCCTGTTGGCCCTTTCCAGGAGAACAAGGGCCCATGAAAAGAATGCTGGTCAATGCAACTCAGCAGGAAGAGTTGCGCGTCGCGCTCGTTGACGGGCAGAAACTCTACGACCTCTCGATAGACCTTCTCTCGCGGGAACAGAAAAAAGCCAACATCTACAAGGCGAAGATCGCCCGTATCGAGCCCTCCCTGGAGGCCTGCTTCATCGACTACGGCGCCGAGCGGCACGGCTTCCTGCCGCTCAAGGAAATCTCGCGCGAATACTTCCTCAAGCAGCCGCAGGGCGGCCGCATTAACATGCGCGAGGTCCTCCAGGAGGGACAGGACATCGTCGTCCAGGTCGAGAAGGAGGAGCGTGGTAACAAGGGCGCAGCGCTGACGACCTATATCTCGCTCGCCGGACGCTTCCTGGTGCTGATGCCGAACAACCCCCGCGCCGGCGGCGTCAGTCGCCGGATCGAGGGAGAAGATCGCGAGTCGATGCGGCAGATCATGGACGCGCTCGCGATTCCGGCCGGCATGGGCGCTATCCTGCGAACCGCTGGGGTCGGCCGCGCGGTCGAAGAACTGCAGTGGGATCTCGACCACCTCAAAAACCAGTGGGACGAGATCGTCAAGGCGGTACTTGCCCGGCCCGCCCCTTTCCTCGTCTATCGTGAGAGCGACCCGGTGACGCGCGCGCTACGGGATTACCTCAGCGACGATATCGGCGAGGTGCTGGTCGACGAGCCCTCGGCGTTCGCGATCGCGCAGGAGTACGTGCAGCGTTTCGTACCGCCCGAGAGCCAACGCCGGCTCAAGCTGTACAACGACGACATTCCGCTTTTCACGCGTTTCCAGATCGAGAGCCAGATCGAGTCGGCGTATGCACACAAGGTGCAGCTGCCCTCGGGAGGCTCGATCGTGATCGACTACACCGAGGCGCTGGTCTCGATCGACGTCAACTCGGCGCGCGCGACACGCGGCGCGGACATCGAAACCACGGCCACCAACACCAACCTCGAAGCGGCGGACGAGATCGCACGACAGCTGCGCATCCGTGACATCGGAGGCCTGATCGTCATCGACTTCATCGACATGGAGGAGAGCCGCAACCAGCGCGCCGTCGAAGACAGGTTGCGGGAGGCGGTGAAGATGGATCGCGCGCGCATCCAGATCGGTCGGCTGTCCCGCTTTGGCCTGCTCGAGATGTCGCGCCAGCGCCTGCGACCCTCGCTCGGCGACTCGAGCCACGAGGTTTGCCCGCGCTGCCAGGGCATCGGCAGCATCCGCACGGTCGAGTCCATGGCGCTGGCGATCCTGCGTCTGATCGGCGAGGAGGCGCGCAAGGACCGGACCGCCAAGGTCATTGCCGAGGTGCCCATCGATGTCGCGACCTATCTGATCAACGAGAAGCGCGAGTGGCTGCGCACGCTCGAGGACAAGAGCGACGTCGATCTGGTGATCGTTCCGAACCTGAACATCGAAACACCCGAGTATTCGATCCGCCGCGTCCGCAACGATGAAGTCGATCTGCCGGAAGTCAAGAAACTCAGCTACCAGTTGCCGACGCCGGCGCAGGTCGCAGATCCGGCAGGCACGCGCGAGAAAAAGCCTGTGCAGGAGCCCGCAGCCGTACCGACCTTCCTGCCAACCACGCCGGCTCCCATCGTCGAAGCGCCGCCACCGGTCGCTCCCGTTCAGGCGACTCCGGCCGCGGTCGCCACCGCCCCGCGCCCGCCGCGCCCGAACCTACTACGCCGTATTCAGTACTGGTTCATGGGAGATCCGATACCGCCGAGCCCGCCCCCGCCTGCCGAAGCGGGCGAGGAGCGCGGGCGCGGCAGTCGCGATACCCGGCGCGACGAACGGCGTCGTAACGAACGTCACGAACGGCAGCGCGAGCGTACCGTCGAGCGTTCGGCCGAACGCGAGCGTCGCGATGGTGACTCTCGCCGTCGCGATCGCAACGGGCGGGCCGAGCGTGTCGAACGCGAAGTTCAGCGCGAGTCGCAGCGCCAGCGCGATCGCGAACGCGAGGACGAGCGCCGCCGCGGGCGGGAAGCGACCGCCCGGGAGGCCGCTGCGCGTACCGATGCCCCGCCCGCCAGCGCCATCGCGGCGACGGCGCAAGCGACCTTGGCAGTGGACACGACCGAGACGAGTTCGGCCGGGGCTGCCGACAGCCCGGGTTCGACCTCTGCCAACGGCCCCTCGGCCGCTGCACCTGGCGCTGAGTCCGCAACGGGCGAGCGGCGCAGCCGACGCGGCCGACGCCGCGGTCGCAGAGGCGCGCGGCGCGACGCTTCGGGCGCAGCCGCGGGCGCCGTCGGGGGTCAGCCATCGGACCCTGAAGCGCTCACCTCCGTGAGCGTCGCCGACGCTAACGCGGCGACCGCCGCAGCGGGCGACGCAGGCGCGACCGAAGCCGCCTCCGAGCAGGTAGTCGAGTCCCCGCCAAACGGCGCTGGCGATCCGCTGCCGCCGCTACCCGCGCCCGCCATGAGCTGGACGGGCCTTGCCCCGGCAGGCTCCGCAACCGCGGCTGCCGAACCGCTGCCCGCGGACGCCTCGGACAGGGAAAGCGAAGTGGCTGCCGATGCCGTCGTAGCGGTCACTGCGGATACGCCTGCGGCTGAGTCGCCGGACATTGCACTTCCGGGACGCGCCGAGGCCGAGGGAGCCGATATGCCGGCGGAGCAGTCCGCGGCAGCGACGCTGGCAGCGCCGGGTACGGCCGAGGCTGTAGCGCCCGAGGCGGCGCCCAAGAAGGTGATCTGGTCGTCCTCTCCGTCCGGCACGTCCTGGCCGCCGCGCGGTCCTGGCTACTGAGCTTTCGCCGCCGCTGCCTGCTCCCTGAACCGGGCGAGCAGGCAGCGGGCCCCCGTTTCGACGAGATCGAGCACCCGATCGAAGTCGCCCGCCTCACCATAGTACGGATCGGGCACCTCGTCGACGCCGAGCTCGGTCGCGTACGCCAGGAACAGATCGATGCGCGCCCGCGCGCCGCGCGGTGCCGCGCGTTCGAGCGCCGCGAGATTGGCGCGATCCATGGCCAGCATCAGGTCGAATTGATGGAAGTCCGCGGTTTCGATGCGCCGTGCACGCAGCGCCGAGAGGTCGTAGCCACGACGGCGTGCCGCGGAGGTGCTGCGTCGATCCGGCGGTTCGCCGACGTGATAGGCGGCGGTTCCTGCCGAATCGACCCTCGTGATCAGCCCCGGCGCCTCGCGTTCGGCCAGATCGCGCAGCACCACTTCGGCCGTCGGCGAGCGGCAGATGTTACCCAGGCAGACACAAAGCACGCGCACCGGAACGCCGCGCTCAAGCAGGCCGTGTGTCGGTACCGACCACTCCCGCCGAATCGAGCTCCGCGATCTCGACATCCGTCAGTCCGAGACTGGTCAGCAGCTCGCGCGTGTGCTGGCCCGGACGGGCGAGCGCGCCGGCCTTGCCCGGTCGGTGCCCGTCCATCTCGATCGGCAGCGCAGGTAGGCGCGACTTCCGGCCGTCGGGCAGCGTCACGTCGATCAGACCGCCACTCGCGAGCAGGTGCGGATCGTCGAACATGTCCTCGGGCTTGCCGATCGGCGCGAACGGCAGTCCGGTGGTCTCGAGCTTTGCGATCAGTTCGGCTTTCGTGTAGCCCTTGAAGACCGCACGAACCTGCGGCAGCAGGGTCTCGCGCGCCTTGACGCGCTGGTTGTTGAGCTTGTAGTCGGGATTCGCGCCGAGCTCGTGCAGTTCGAAGGCCTCGCAGAACCTTTGCCAAAGACTGTCCGAGACGACACCGACGAACACCTGCTCGCCGTCCTTCGTCTCGAACACGTCGTAGATCGCCCACGCCGACAGGCGCACCGTCATCACCGATGACGATGGCTCCCCCGCCCTCCAGATCGCCGACATCCCCTTTGCTCACGCCGTCTGGCAGGAGGCCGGTCTTCCCGTCCGCGTCATCGCCGTGCGCACCCTGCCGGACAGCAGCGCGCCCGGACAGCAGCGCGTCGGCACCCCGCGAGCGGCGG
>CAZAWM010000185.1:0-6677 GCA_964488605.1 uncultured Steroidobacteraceae bacterium
CTGTCCAGTCGGGCTGGGCCGATGGATGACGGAGAGCGCCGGGGAGCTCAACGCACACTGGTGCACGCTTGCGATCGAGGAACTGGTCAGCCTCGGTGTCACGCGATTTTGCATCGCTCCGGGTTCGCGTTCGACGCCGCTGACACTGGCTGCCGCGCGCCACCGCGCGGTCTGTACGACCGTACATGTCGATGAACGGGGTCTTGGCTTCTACGCCGTCGGCGCTGCGCGCGCGAGCGGTGCGCCTGTTGCGGTGATCTGCACCTCGGGGACCGCCGCGACAAACCTGCTGCCGGCCGTCGTCGAAGCGTCCATGGATGGCGTACCACTGCTGCTGCTGACGGCCGACAGGCCGGCGGAACTGCGCGACGCTGGCGCGAACCAGACGATCATCCAGCCGCGCCTGTTCGGCGCGCACGTACGCTGGGAGATCGACCTGCCCTCGCCGGATCCGCAGTTTCCGCCAGCGGCGCTGCAGACTGCGCTCGCGCATGCAGTGCACTGCAGCCGAGCGCCACCCGCCGGCCCGGTACACCTGAACTTCCCGCTGCGCGAACCGCTGCTGCCCGAGTCGGATCGCGCGAGCCGCACCGGCTGCGCCATTCGCCGCGTGCCGCTGACGCGGCACCATGCCGCGCCGCCGCCGCAGCCATGGCCGGCCACGCATCCGCTCGCCGCGACGCTGGCGGCTGCACGCCGCGGGCTACTGATCGTTGGCCGCCTGCACGACGCAGCGGAGCGCGCGGCCGCCGAATCGCTCGCTGCGAAACTCGGCTGGCCGACTCATGCGGACATCGCCTCCGGGCTGCGTGCGACCCGCGCACCGGGACCTTGGCTGCGTCACTGCGACCTGCTGCTCGGCGCGACCGATGCGACATCGCTGGCGCCGGACTGCGTGCTGCACGTTGGCGGCACATTCACTTCCAAGCGCCTTTGGCAGCATCTGGCTACAACGCGACCGGCGCGCTACATCCGCGTCAGCGCCGACCCGCGCCGTCTGGACCCTCTGCACGCTGTCACCGACCGAGTCGACCTGACGGTCGCCGAATTCGCCGCCGCGCTCGCGGACTGGCACGTGCCTGGCGCCGATCCCGCGTGGGTCGACACGCTGCTCGACGCCGACCGGCGCGTCGCGCGCGAGCTGACGAAATTGCTCGACGCCGCCGACGCGCTCGACGAGCCGTCCGTCTGCCGCGCGGTTGCGCACGAGGTACCCGCCGGCGCAGCTCTGTTTCTCGGCTCAAGCATGCCGATCCGCGACATGGATGCGTTCGCCGACGCCACCGGCGCCGCGGTGCCGGTGGGCTCGAACCGTGGAGCGAGCGGCATCGACGGTACGCTCGCGAGCGCCTGCGGCCATGCCAGCGGCGCCGGCCAGCCTGTGCTGCTCGTCTGCGGCGACCTTGCTCTGCTCCATGATCTGAGCTCGCTCGCGCTGCTGCGTCGCCAAGATCCGCCGGTGATCGTAGTAGTGATCAACAACGATGGCGGCGGAATATTCTCGTTCCTGCCCGTCGCACGGATCGGTGCCGAGTTCGAGCGCTACTTCGGCACGCCGCAGGGACTCGTCTATGCGGACATCGCGCGTGCCTTCGGCATCGAGTGCCGCGCACCGACGACCCTTAGCGGGTTCATCGCCGCCGTGCGCGCGGCGCTGGACATGCGCCGACCGACGCTGATCGAGGTGCGTACCGATCGCGCCGCCAACCTGCAACGCCACCGCGAGATCGACCATGCGCTGCGGGCGGCGCTGCACGACGCCCAGCCACAGTGAATCGCGACGCTCGCAGCGGTCCGAACCGTCTGTACTGCCACAGGTTCGGCGACCCGGCGCGCGCACCGCTGCTTCTGCTGCACGGCTTCCTAGGCTGCGGCGAGGACTTCGCACCGCTGCTCGGTCACCTCGGCGGAAGGTTCTACGGACTCGCACTCGACCTGCCCGGTCACGGTCGGACGTCGCTCGATGCGACGGATCCGGCCTGGAGCGTCGAGGGCTGTGCCGAAACGATCCTGCGCTGGCTCGACGCCGCGGCGATCGAGCGCCCGCACCTGCTCGGTTACTCCATGGGTGGCCGCATCGCGCTGCGCCTTGCGGTCGAAGCGCCGTCCCGATTCGCGTCGATCGTAGTCGAATCGGCCTCGCCCGGACTCGAGAACGGCAGCGAGCGCGCGCAGCGTCGCCAGAACGATTCGGAGCTCGCCGCCCGGCTGCGCCGCGATCCACTCGAGCGATTCGTGGACGACTGGTACCGCCAGCCGCTGTTCGCCACGCTCCGCGCCCGCGCCGACTATGCGGAGCTGCGTCGACGTCGGCTCCGGCAGGATCCGCACGGACTCGCCCGCGCGCTCGAGCAGATGGGCGTCGGGACCCAGGAGCCCCTCTGGGCCAGACTCGCTACACTGGCTCGGCCGTTGCATTTCGCGTTCGGCGCCGAAGACGCGCGGTACCGGGACATTGCCGCGAGACTCGCGAGGCTCGCGCCATGTCTGCGGGTGCGTGTCTTCGCCGGGGCCGGGCATAATGTCCACGGAGAACAGGAGCAGGACTTTGCCAAATACCTCGAGGAGGTGTGCGGCGAGCGCGCACGAGGGACTGCATGAGCGACATCGTTTGGGTCGGCGCGGGTGAGTACATCGATATTCGCTATCAGAAGGGCCGCGGCAAGGCGCATGGCATCGCCAAGATCACCATTAACCGTCCCCAGGTCCGCAACGCGTTCCGGCCACTGACCGTACGCGAAATGTCGATCGCGCTCGCTGACGCGCGCGAGGATCCCGACATCGGCGTCGTGATCCTCACCGGCGAAGGGCCCGAAGCCTTCTGCTCAGGGGGCGACCAGAAGGTCCGCGGCGACGCCGGTTATCGCGACGAAGGCGACGTCATGCGCCTCAACGTGCTCGACCTGCAGCGACAGATCCGCACCTGCCCCAAACCCGTCGTCGCCATGATTGCCGGCTACGCGATCGGCGGCGGTCACGTGCTGCACATGATCTGCGACCTCAGCATCGCGGCAGACAACGCGATCTTCGGTCAGACCGGTCCGCGCGTCGGCTCCTTCGATGGCGGCTACGGCGCGGCCTACATGGCACGCATCGTCGGCCAGAAAAAAGCACGTGAGATCTGGTTCCTGTGCCGACAGTACGATGCCCGGCAGGCGCTCGAGATGGGTCTCGTCAACACAGTCGTTCCGCTCGCGCAGCTCGAGGCCGAGACCGTGCAGTGGTGCCGCGAGATCCTCGCCAATTCGCCGATGGCGATCCGCTGCCTCAAGGCCGCTCTGAATGCCGACTGCGACGGTCAGGCCGGACTGCAAGAACTGGCCGGCAACGCGACGATGCTGTTCTACATGACCCCCGAAGGTCAGGAAGGCCGTAATGCTTTCGTCGAGAAGCGCAAGCCGGACTTCGGCAAGTTCCGTCGCCAGCCCTGACGCGTTGATGACAAACTCGCGGCTGCGCGTCTGGCTGCTCGCCGCAAGACCGAAGACCTTGCCTGCCGCCGTCGCACCGGTACTGGTTGGCACCTCGATGGCTCTGGCCGACGGGGCTGCGCACTGGCCGGCGGCCTGTGCAGCGCTGCTCGGCGCGGTGCTGATCCAGATCGGCACCAATTTCGCCAACGACTACTTCGACTTCGTGAAAGGCGCCGACACTTCCGCGCGCACCGGCCCCGCACGCATGGTGCAGGCGGGACTCGTGACGCCGGCGACGATGCGCCGGGCAATGGTGTGGGTCTTCGCCTTCGCGATGCTTGCAGGACTCTACCTCGTCGCACGCGGCGGCTGGCCGGTCGTCTGGATCGGATTGCTGTCGATCGCGAGCGGGGTGCTGTACACGGGCGGACCGCGTCCGCTCGGCTACCTTGGGCTCGGCGAGCTGTTCGTATTGGTGTTCTTCGGCCCCGTCGCCGTCGGCGGCACCTATTACGTACAAGCGCTGACAGTCGACGGCTGGATCCTGCTGGCCGGACTCGGGCCGGGACTGCTATCGGTCGCGATCCTGACTGTCAACAATCTGCGAGACATCGAGACCGACGCGCGCGCCGGCAAACGCACGCTGGCCGTCCGCTTCGGCCCGGTCTTTGCGCGCTGGGAGTATCTTCTGACGCTGGCCCTCGCCGCACTGCTGCCGCTGCTGTTCACGTTGACCGGGCGTGCGCGCGGTCCGATCGCGCTGCCGGCGCTGACATTGATCGCGGCGATACCCGCCGTGCACACCGTACTGACGACTCGCGACCCGGCTGCGCTGAACACCGTCCTCGGCCGTACCGGCCAACTGCTGCTGCTGTATGCAGTACTGTTCTCGGTGGACTGGTGGTGGTGGTGAGGATCGCAACCGTCCGGCTCTGGCCGTATTCCGTACCGCTCGAAGAGCCCTGGTGTTCCCGCCGATCCGTCATCCACCGCCGCGACGGTTGGCTCGTGCGAGTCGAGACGGACGATGGCGCACATGGCTGGGGCGAGACCGCCGTGCTGACCGAGCTCGGCACGGAGGCCAAGGCCGAGGCCGGCGAGGCACTCGCCGCAGCCAGCGCGCGGCTGGCCGGTCTGCAGCTCGAGATGGCACGGCGCGCGCTGCCCGGATTCGACCGACCGGCAGCACGCTGTGGCATCGAAGCAGCCCTGCTCGATCTCGAAGCGCGACGGGCTGGCCTGCCGCTCCATCAGCTGCTGCGGCAAGGCTCGCGCCCGCTACTGAGCGTCAACGCGAGCTGTGGTCCGGTCGACCAGGGCCTCGGCGAGCGGCTCGCCGCGGCAGCCGCCGCTGGATTCGAGATCGCGAAGATCAAGCTGGCGACGCGGCCTGTAGCAATCGAATGGTCGCTGCTTGCCGCCGAGTTGGCGCGCGCGCCGCAGACGCTGGGCCTACGTTTCGATCTCAACGGCGCCTGGGATATCGCGACGGCGCGGCAGTGGCTGCCGAGCTTAGCGCAGTGGCGCACCGAGTGCGTCGAGGAACCGGTGCACGATGCGGAGCCGCTCATGCTTGCACGCTTGCAGGCGATCTGCCCGTTCGCACTCGCGCTGGACGAGTCGATCGCGGGCCTGGCCGACGACGCGCCGCTGCCGGTGCGGCGCCAGATGCTCAAGCCGATGGTGCTGGGTGGTGCCGAGCGCGCGCTCGCCCTCGCGGCGCGACGCGGCACGCAGTCGGTCGTCACGAGCGCGCTCGAGACAGCGGTGGGACTCTGGCATGCCGCTCATCTCGCCGCCGCCATCGATGCGACCGCGCAACGGCCGCTCGCGCATGGGCTCGACACCGGTCGCTGGCTCGCGCGGGCGCTCGGCCCTCTGCCACCGCGCGCGGGCCACTGGCGGCTCGGCGATGCACCGGGCCTAGGCATCGAGCCCGAGCTGCCCTGAGACCACGGGCGGGTGTTCAGCGGTCGCCCGCCTCGCCGGTGAGCAGTGCTGGAAGCTCGTGCCGCACGAGCTTGCCCATCGCATTGCGCGGCAGTGCGGCGACGCGGAGGTATGCGCGAGGCCGCGCCGCGGGATCGATCCGCTCGCGCGCCCAGCGATCGAGCGTTGCAGGATCCACGTCACCCTCGAACAGCGCGACCAGCGTCGTACCCCAGCGCGCATCGCGGCGAGCCGTGACCGCGACGGCCGCGACACCCGGGCAGGAGGCCAGCACGTCCTCAACGGCCTGCGGATGGACGTTGACGCCCGCTGTGACGATCACGTCGTCGGCGCGGCCGAGAATCCGCAGTCTGCCGTCAGCCAGGAACTCGCCGAGGTCGCCGGTCACGAAGCGGCCGTCGGCGCGCAGGCCAGCGTCGGCTGTCAGATCGCCCGCCATCAGCATCGGTCCACCGACGACGAGCCGGCTCGAACTCGGGTCGACCTCGACCTCCACGCCCGGCAGCAGCCGACCGACGATGCCCTCACGCCAGTCGCTACCCACCGGTCCCACTGCGACGTGCGAAGCGGTCTCGGTCATGCCCCAGGAGGTCCACAGTGGCCAGCCGCGGGCCCGCGCGAGCGCCGCCGCCTCGCTGGTCAATGGACCACCTCCCGCGAGCAGGCAACGTAGCGCCGGCGGCGGCTCCTGGTCGCGCACCAGCGGCTCGAGCATGGCCGGCACCACCGACGCATGTGTCGTCGGCGTCGCGAGCAGCCCGCGCGCGGCGTCGACGTCGAAGCGCTCGAGCAATGCATAGCAGGCGCCCACCGCGAGCGTTCGCCAGAGCGTGGCGAGCGCGCCGATGGTCGCGATCGGCAGACAGACCAGCCAGCGCCCGCCGCGCTGCAGCGGCGGCAGCGCCCGGCCGCTCGCGATGACATGTGCATCGAGCGCCCGGGCCGGCAGCCGGGCGATCCGCGCTACGCCCGTCGTGCCACTGGTCGGCACGAGCAGACCCGCCCCGGCATGCATCGGCGGCGCCGCGGCACAGGGCCCGCTGCGAACGACGCCGCTGCCGGGGACCGCGACGCCGGCGAAGTCAGGACGGCGACCCTCCAACTGCTCCAGACCAGCGAGTTCGAACCCGACTACGTCGGCGAGCGACTCGAGGAGTGGACGTGGGTGGTCTACCCCTGGAACTTCATAGAGGACATGGTCGACCTGATCACGGGCGCGATGGAGCGCGCCGACGTCGACGCGATCACCGAAGACGACGTCCGCCACTACCTCACGGAGTACCACGGTATCGACCGCATCGAGATGGAGATCGC
>CAZAWM010000186.1:0-6660 GCA_964488605.1 uncultured Steroidobacteraceae bacterium
CGGTGCGAATACGCCGGAGGACTCCCAGTCCGCGTAGATGCGCCGCTCGATATCCTGCGGCGAGTAGACCTTGTCCATCGTGCCGCTATCCGCGCCGCGCCGCGGCAGCCGCGCGGAGCAGGTATTCGGTCAGCAGCGCGAGCGGCCGACCCGTGGCGCCCTTCTGCGCGCCGCTGAGCCAGGCGGTGCCGGCGATGTCGAGGTGAGCCCAGCGCATACCCTGAGTGAATTTACCGAGATAGGCTGCCGCGGTGATCGCGCCACCCTCGCGACCGCCGACATTCGCGAAGTCGGCGAAGTTGCTCTTCAGGGATTCGGCGTATTCCTCCGTCAGCGGCATATGCCAGCCGCGATCGTCGGCGGCTACGCCGCAATCGACGAGCTCGCGCGCGAGCGTCGCATCATTGGCAAACACGCCAGTGTGGTGCGCGCCGAGTGCGATCACGCAGGCCCCGGTCAGCGTGGCGATATCGATGACGGCACGCGGCTTGAAGCGGCGTGCGTAGTGCAGCGCGTCACAGAGCAGCAGCCGACCCTCGGCATCGGTGTTGAGGACCTCGACCGAGAAGCCGGCGGCGCTCGTGACGATGTCGCCGGGCTTGATCGCACGGCCGCTCGGCATGTTCTCCGTGGCCGGCACCAGCCCGATCAGGTTGATCGGCAGCTCGAGCTCGGCCGCCGTGGTGATGGCGCCGAGCACGGCCGCGGCGCCGCACATGTCGAACTTCATCTCGTCCATGCTGCCCGGATCCTTGAGCGAGATGCCGCCGGTATCGAACGTGACACCCTTGCCGACCAGCACGATCGGTGCCGAGCGCTCGTCGCCGCCCCGGTGCCGCAGTACGATGAAGCGCGGTGGCTGCTCGCTGCCCTGGGCGACGGCCAGCACGCAGCCCATCTTCTCGTGGCGGATCGCTGCCTCATCGAGGACCTCGGCGCTAACGCTGGGGTAGCGGCCGGCAAGCTCCTGCGCCGCCTGCGCGAGGTAGCTCGGCGTGCAGACGTTGGCCGGCAGGTTGGCCAGATCGCGGGTGGCGCGTAGTCCGGCGGCGAGGCCGAGCCCCTGCGTGATACCGCGCCGGACGCTGCGCGCGGCGGCGCGGGCGACCGGACCGATCAGCAATCGCTCGAGCTGCGGCGCCGGCGGGCGCTGGCCTGTCTTGAGATCGTTGATGCGGTAGAGCGTCGTCGCCAGGAACTCAGCGCTAGAGCGACCGAAGTGCAGGTCGTCGAGCTCGCGGCGTGGGGGACGTTCGAGCGCCAGCGCTGCGCTGCGCGCGCGCGTCTTGCCGACGGCCGCGAGGGCCGCGAGGCAAGCGCGGCGCCAGCTAGAGCGCGAGACGTTCTTGCCGAGACCGACCAAGAGGACCCGAGCCGCGGCGACGCCACGCAGGTCGGGCAGCATCTGCAGCTCACCGCTGCGGCCGCTGACGTCACCGCGATCGATGAGCCGACTCAGCGCGCCGCGCGCGGCGCGGTCCACCTCGCGCGCTGCGGGCGAGAGGGCGCCGCCGTCAAACACGCCGACGATCAGGCAGTCGACCTTGAGACCCACGAGGCCGCGGGAGAACACGTCCAGATGCATGAATTCGCTCCGCTTGCGCGTGCAATGCTAGTGTAACGCATCCGCAGTCGCGGCCCGGAAGGCCGGGCGGGCACAGCCAAGGTGTTCACGATTCTCGACCGCTACATCCTGCGGGCCATCTTCGGCTCGGTCGCGCTGGTCATGACGGTGCTGGTCACGCTCGGGGCGCTGTTCCTGTTCCTCTCCCAGCAGGACGACATCGGTGTCGGCGCTTACCGCATGGCCGACGCGCTGCGTTTCGTCTTGCTCAACCTGCCGCAGCAGTTCTGGGAGTTCCTGCCCATCGGCGCGCTGATCGGCACGCTGACCGGGCTGGGTGTGCTCGCGCGCGGCAGTGAACTGACGGTCATGCGCTCGGCGGGGCTGTCGGTCTGGCGCATTGCCGGCGCGGCGCTGCTCGCGGCGCTGATACTCGCCACTGCCGGCTCGCTGATCGGCGGGGCGCTCGCGCCACCGCTGACCCAGGTGGCCAAGCAGCAGAAGGCGTTCGCGAAGTTCTCGAATGTCAGTTTCGCCGGTCGCGGGGGCGCATGGCTCCGCGATGGTGATCTGATCGTCAACATCGAGCGGCAGTCGGCCGGCAACGAGTTCGGCGGAATGGTGCTCTACAGGCTAGGGCCCGATGGCGAGCTGCAGACCGTGGGACGCGCGGTCTCGGCCCGCGCCGACGCCCGCGGCGAGTGGCGGCTGTCGCAGTACGCCGAGTCGCGCTTCGGCAACGACCGCGTGACGACCATGCGTGCCGCGAGCCGCGGACTCGACTCTGGCATCAGCGCGGAATTCCTCGGCCTGGCGGTCAACGACCCAGCGCAGCTCGACACCTTCGCGCTGCTGCGCCTCGTGCGTCACCTCGAGACCAACGGGCTCGACGCGCGCGGTCCGCTGTACGCATTCTGGACCCGGATCGCGCGCGCGTTCGCGATCGTGTTCGGCGTACTGCTCGCGGTACCATTCGTGTTCGGCTCGCTGCGCACGGCGGGCGCCGGAGCCCGTACCCTGCTGGGGCTGCTCCTCGGCATCGGCTTTTTCACGCTGCAGAGCCTGCTGGAAAACGGCGTGCTGGTATTCGACTTGGATCCCGTGCTGCTCGCCTGGCTGCCAGTCGCGTTGATGGCGGCGCTCGCGGTCACGCTGCTGGCGCGTGTCCGCTGACGCGCCGCGCCGGACCGCGGCTCAGCGCGCGCTCAGCAGCTCCTCGAGCGGCCGGAACAGCACGCTGGACTTGTACGCCGGAATCTCGAACTCGCGGCCGCGGGTGCGCGCATTGATGCTCTCTGCCTCGGCGCGCGCGGCGTCGGTATCGCCCGTGGCTTGGATGGTGATCATGCGCCGCGTGCCGCTTTCGCGTTCGCGGATGTCGATCGTCAGTCCGTCGCGGGTCTCGAAGCGCGCCTCGGCGCCGCTCGGCAGCGATGCGGGTCCGGCGTCACCGGGTGCCACGACATCGTCGATCCGCAGGTCGACGAGGGCCGCGGCCAGCGCCTCGACGCTGTCCGGGCTCGCCACCTTGCGCCCTGGCGGCACGGTCGTGAGCGCCAGTGGGCCGCTGCCGTCGCTGCCGCGTTCGGCGATATAGGACGGTTGGCTGCGTGCGGTGATCGACACGCGGCGGATCCGTTCGGCCGGCACGTCGAGCAGTTGTGTCGCGAGCCAGCGGCGAGGTGCAGCGTCGGCCATGACCTGGGGCGTTGCCAGCACAGAGGTCGCCGCATCCGGCGCGCGCACGAAGACGGCACGACTGCCGTCCGGCTTGCCAAGGATCAGCGAGGTGGCGGCATCGGCGCGGCCGTCGGCTGACAGCGTCACGAGCGTGCCGCGTGCGGTGGGGCCGCTGACCGGATCGACGTGAAGCTGCGCATAGCGCCTGGGGTCGGACGTCTTTTCCTCGAGCACACGGAGTGCGGCGAGGTCGGTCAGCAGCCGGCGGATCTGCGCGATGTCCGCCGGATAGTCACGCTCGACGACTCGCCACCCGCTGGCGTCGCGTCGTAGCGTCGCGGCGGTGCCGTCGCCGCGCGCGATGCGGATCTCCGCAATCTCGTTGAGCTGCGAGTCGAGGCCCGGCAGCACGGGCTCGCCCTGCTGCACCGCGCGCGGGAGCGTGCGCTCGCTCGACAGCCAGAACGCCCCGACCACGGCCAGCAGCGCAGTCACGCCGAGCAGCAGCAGCCGCCGCAGGCTCATGACGCGGACCCCGCGCGGTCCGCCTCGACCAGATGCCGGTCGCGCTGCAGCGAAACGATGGCTGCATGCCGGCGTCTGCGCCACCACGCCATCAGCACCGCGATGCCCGCAAACACGAGCGGCGCGACGACGATGTTCAGCGCCTTGAGCCGGTTACCGAGTGCCTCGATCTCCCGGTCGAGTCCGCTCCGGACCTCACGCAGCTCGCGGCGGATTCGCAGCTTCTCGCGCTCGAAACGCTCGATCTCGCGCTGCTGCTCCGGGCTCGCGATCAGGTTCGTCTTCGTGCCACTCTGCTGCTGCTGCAGTTCCGCGAGTTTGCGCTCGGTGTTCCCGAGCTCCTGCTCGAGCTCGATTTCTTTGGCACGCAGTCGGTCATCGGCGGCGCGGCGCAGTTGCTCGACGCGCTCGAACGGACGTCGGAACGTGGCGCGGCCGCGCAGGCTGATCAGGTCGCTGCTGCCGGCGAGATTGTCGAGCGCGTTCCAGACGAAGTCACCATTGTTGGCCCAGGCCTGCGCGACGCGTCGCCCGAAGAAATTCTGCTGCCGCACCCAGAGGAAGTCGGACAGCAGATCCGTGTCCGCCACGACGATCAGGTTCAGTGGCTTTGCCGACTCGCTGAGCGGCTTCGCGTCCGGCGCCAGCGTGACGCCGGGCGGCGGCCCGGCGGGGAAGGCGGACTTGACTTTGCCGGTGACGCGCGCGGCGAGCGTGAGGCGCTTGCCATCCGGCTTGAAGCCCTCGCGCAGCGTGCCCGGATCCATCAGCATCTCGAAACGCGCTGCCGGGATCGGTGCCGCATCGACACTCGTCTGCAGCAGCGGTTCGAAGCTTGTGGTCGCGCCCGTGCGTGGCGCCAGCGTGCCGGCCGACGCGAGATTGATGCTGTCGAGCGTCGCCGTCGTGACGTCGTTCGCGGCGAGCGCCGCGGCATCGAGACCGAGGATCCCGATGTGCCGGGTCGGCGGGGCGCCGGGCTGCATGCTGACCGTGATGCCGTAGGTCAGGTCGCCGACGGCGTTGCTGCGGTCGAAGTCGACCCCCCAGGCCTCGAGCAATTCGCCGGGTCGCGAGGCACGATCGCCGCCGAGGGCCGCGAGCGGGTTGCCGGGTTGGGCGGCCGAGTTGTCGCTCTCGGCGAGCGGATCGACGAACAGCAGGATGCGCCCGCCGGCGAGCGCAAACTGATCGATGGCCCAGCGTGCCGCTGGCGTCAGGGTCTTCGGGTGGACGATGACGAGCACTTCGATCTGGGGATCGATACGCGTGAGCGTCGGCTCGAGCATGCGTACCTCGAACAGCTGTTCCGCCTGCTGCAGCACGAGCCAGGGGTCGGTGGGTTGACCGATCATCGGGTCGAAGCCACCCTGCATCGGCAGCTCGGACAGCCAGCCGACGACGGGGCGCCGCGCAGCACCGAGCTGCTGGATCAGCTTAGCGACGTCGTACTCGAGGAAGGTTTCCTTGGCTGGGTCGAGGAACTCGATGACCGCCCGGCCGTCGGTCGAGTTGCTGCCGGCGAGACCGAACCAGAGCTTGCCGGCGCCACTGCCTAGCGGCACGGCGCGGATACCGAGCTCGCTGGCGCGGTCCTCCTCCTCGGAGAACGGCTCCGGGTCGACCACGTTGACCCGGAGCTTGCCATCGGCGCGCGAGGCGAGCTCCTCTAGCAGTTCGCGAACGCGCGTCGCATAGTTGCGGATCTGCGGCAGGTCCGCGGCAGAGCTCCCGGAGTAGAACAACGTCAGCGTCACCGGTTCGGGCAGCGAGCGCAGGATGTTCAGCGTGCCTGGCGACAGGGTGTACAGGCGGTTCTCGGTCAGGTCGACGCGCACGCCACGCAACGCTAGACTGGAGATCACGGTCAGCGCGACGAACAGCAAGGCAAGCAGCGCGATCGCGCCGCCACCGAGCGCCTTGCGACTGCGGGCTTCGCTCATTGCGACTTCCTCACGTCGAGTACGATCACGGTCGTAGTCAGGAAGAACGCGATCGTCAGCGCGAAGTAGAGCAGGTCACGCAGATCGAGCACTCCCTTGGAAAGCGCTTCGAAATGCGTCAGGAACGACAGCGCGGCGATCGCGTCGACGAGTATCTCGGGCGCCCAGCCACGGAAGGCGTCGAGTACCAGCGGGAAACCGGCGAGCAGGAAGGCGAAACAGACCACCACGCCCGAAATGAAGGCGATCACCTGGCTTCGCGTCAGCGCCGACATGCACGAGCCGATCGAAAGGAAACCGCCGGCCATCAGCAGGCTGCCGATATAGCCGGCGATGATCGCGCCGTTGTCCGGCGCGCCGAGCCAGTTGACCGTGATCCAGATCGGGAAGGTCAGCGCCAGGGCGAGGCCGGCGAATGTCCAGGCGGCCAGGAACTTGCCGAGTACCGCCTCGGTCAGCGTCACGGGCTGCGTCAGCAGCAGCTCGATACTGCCGCTGCGCCGCTCTTCGGCCCAGAGGCGCATGGAGATCGCCGGGATCAGGAACAGGTACAGCCAGGGATGAAAGTTGAAGAACGGCGCGAGGTCGGCCTGCCCGCGCTCGTAGAAGCCGCCGAGGTAGAACGTGAAAGCCGCGGCGAGCACTAGGAAGATCAGGATGAACACGTAGGCAAGTGGCGTCGCGAAATAGCTCGCAAGCTCGCGGCGGAAGATGATCGCGATGGGTCGCACGCGGTACTCCGGCAAGGCTTCAGACAGTGATCGAACGGAAGACGTCGTCGAGTCGGCCGGACTCGAGACGGAGGTCGCGCAGCGCGACACGCTGGGCTGCGCTCCACTCCGTGATGGCCTGCAGAACCGCCGCACCGGGCACGCGCGGCAGTGCCGTCAGGCGACGTTCGTTTTCCTTGACTTCGGCCCCATTCCGTCCCGGGTGGGTCTTGGAGGT
>CAZAWM010000187.1:0-6593 GCA_964488605.1 uncultured Steroidobacteraceae bacterium
GCAGCGTTCGCACCGGCAAGGGGCAGATCGTCCTTACGCCACTGATAGCTGAGCCCGGACCCCGTCGCGATGACCGTGAAGGTGGCCGCCGCGCCGACGTCGACGGTCTGGCTGGTCGGTCCGGTCGTGATCGTCGGTGGTGGCAGGACCGTCAGCGTCGCCTCGCTGCTCGTGACGCTGCCCTTGGCATTCGATATCGTGATCGAGAATCGCGCGCCGTCGTCGGCGGCCGTCAGCGCCGCGGTCGTGTAAGTCGGACCCGTGGCCCCCGGGATCGGCACACCGTTGCGTCGCCACTGGTAACTGAGCGGCGCGGCGCCCTCGACGCCAACGTCGAAATAGGCAGTCTGCGTCTCGAACGCTGAGCGGTCGCGCGGCTGCTGGTAGATCTCGGGGGCGGACGCACCATCGCCGCCGAGACAGCCTGCCAGCGCTAGCAGTAGGGACGCGCCGGCGATCATATGCAGGCGAACGGCCATCTGGTGGCCGGCATCCTCGATGCGGCGGAACAGGCTGCTCATGCTGGCCCTTGTGCGAAGCGGCGCTGGACTGTTGCTATGACCGGAGCCCGGGCGACGGGAGCCGGGCTCGCTGCTGGCCGGGGCCGCAAGGATAGCAGAACCCGAACCGTCGGGCGCTCAGGAGCGGCGCCGCCGACGCTCGGCCTCGGGCAGTGCGACGACGGGCTGCAACACGACGCGGTTACGCCCGAGATGCTTGGCCTGGTATAGGGCTTCGTCGGCGCAACGCACGACGTCCGACCAATCGAGTCCGTCCGCTGCGCGCACGGCGGCGACACCGAAGCTCGCCGTCACATGCCAGGGATGTCCGCCCATGCCGAACTGCTCAGCGGCCAGACTTTCGCGGATGCGCTCCGCGAGCCGGACCGCCGACGGTCCGTCGCAGCCCGTGAACATGATCAGGAACTCCTCGCCGCCGAAGCGCCCAACGACGTCCTCGCTGCGCACGCTCCTGCGCAGCACGCGCGCCGTCCGCTCGAGCACGATGTCGCCTGCATCGTGCCCGCGGACGTCGTTGACGTTCTTGAAGTGGTCGATGTCGACGAACACGATGCAGAAATCCAGGCCCTTCCGCAGCGCCTGTGACCAGTCCTGGCGCAGCCGCTCGAGCAGGTGCCGGCGGTTCGGCAGTCCGGTCAGCGAGTCTGTCAGCGCGACCGTCGCGAGCTGGCGATTCAACGCCTCGAGGCGCGCGTTGGTCTCACGCAGCCGCTCCGCATCACGGGCAAGCTGCCGCTGAAGGGTGACGACACGGCGCGCGGCCCGCAGTCTGGCTTCGAACTCGCGCCGGACGATCGGCTTCTGCACGAAATCGTCGGCGCCGGCGTCGAAAGCCTCGACGAGCTTGTCGTGATCGCCGCTGCCGGTCAGCAGAACGACGTAGGTCATCGCCCCGCCGGCGTCGCTGCGGATCGCGCGGCAGAGTCCGATGCCATCGAGACCCGGCATCATCAGGTCGGTCACGAGGACATCGGCGCGGCGCGTGGCGTGGCTGGCGAGTGCCTGCAGGCCGTCGCCAACCGTCTCCACCTCGAAGCCCATCGCCTCGAGCAACTTGCCGAGCGTCAGCCGCTGCGACGCCACGTCCTCGGCGACGAGCACGCGCAGCGGCGTGTCGAGAGCCGCAGAGGCGCCAGGCTCGGCGGGCGACGCGGCAGCGGGCGGCGGCGCCGTATCCAGGTGTCCCGTCGCATGCATCGACAGCAGATCGCAGGCCGCGATTGGCCGCGTCGCGACCCGGAACTCCTCACCCCAGGTTCGCCATTCGCCGAGCACGTCCTGCAGCAGCGGCTCGAGCGAGCCCGGCTCGAGCCCGAGCGCGGCGAGCCCTTCGCGCAGGGTCTCGGCCGGCGCGGGCACTGCGGTCGCGGTGTCGATGCAGCAATGGCCGATCAGGATGGCGAGCTGCAGCAGGTCCGCGAGCCTGCGCGTGCGTTCATTGCTGTCTGCGGCGCTGGCGCGGCCGCGTAGGACGACGGCGTCGACGAGTGGCTGCGGTACGCGCCAGTCCAGCAGCATCAGACCGGTCAGCTCACGGCTCGAGTGGCCGAATACCTCGTGCTCGAGTTCGCAGCGACGAGCCTCGGATGCGGCCTCGGGATGCTGCAGGATCCGGGCGTACTCGACCGGCCACACCGTGGCGAGCCCGAGCACGCCGACATCATGCAGCAGACCGAGCGTGAAGCATTCGTCGGCCGGGATCGTGCGTGCATCGCGACCCAGCCTCGCCGCGGCAACCGCGGTGGCCAGCGAACGCGACCAATAGCGGTCGTAATCGAATGCGGCGCAGCCACCCCTCTGGCAGCGTTCGATCAGGGAGAAGCCCATCGCCAGCTGGCGCACGCTGCGAAAGCCGAGCCGCACCACGGCGTCCGCCACCGACACGACAGCGCGCGTGCCGGACGCTGCGGAATTGGCGATCCGCAGGATGCGCCCCGCCAGCGACGGATCACCCTGCAGCACGCGGGCTAGCTCTCCGGCGGTCACATCCTCTCGGCTCGCGAGTTCCAGCAGGCGCAGTGCGACGCCGCTCGGCGTCGGCAGTCTGCCGGTACGGCGCAGCTCCTCGAGTGCCGCAGCGGGCCCGGAGTTCATCGGACTGGTTCTCGCCAACGGTTGCCGTCAGCGGCCGCCGCGGTCTTGAGCTCCTGCGGGGCGCGGCGACGGAACACGTCGATCTCCGCGCCGAGTTCCTCGGCGAGTGGCACCGCTCCCGCCACGTCGCCCGAGCGCGCACGGGACTCTATCGTTGCCGCGAGGGTTGCGACCCTCAGGGCGCCGGCGTTCGCGGCCGCTCCCTTGATCGAGTGTGCCGCGGCGCGCAGCTGCGCGGCATCGCCGCCGCGCAGCTCGCAGACGAGCGAGGCGTACAGTGCGCTCGCCTCGGCGAGGAATGCCTCGAGAATCTCGCTCGCGAGATCCTCATCGTCCATCGATCGTTCGAGTAATCCCGCGCGATCGAACACGCTCCGGTCCGGCGGCAATGACGTCGACGGTGGCGACTCGCCGTCAGGAACCTCCACTGCGGCGGGGCCCGGCGGCGTCTTGATCGCCTCCGGCAGCCAGCGTCGCAAGGCCGTCCCGAGCAGCTGGGCATCGACCGGCTTGGTCAGAAAATCATCGAAGCCCGCTTCGAGGCACTGCCGCCGGTACTCGGGAAAGGCATTGGCCGTGAGCGCGAGCACCGGGACTCGCGAATCGAGCACTCCCGCCTCGCCCGAGCGAATCCGCCGCATGGCCGTCACACCGTCGAGGCCGGGCATCTGCAGGTCCATCAGGACGAGCGCAAAGCGCTGCACGCGCAGCATGTCGATCGCGACCAGGCCGTTCGGGGCGACGGCGCTCGTGATCCCGAGCCTCCTCAGGAAGCCGACCGCGACCTGCTGGTTCACGGGGTTGTCGTCGACGACCAATACCTGCGCGGCCGCATCGGTGCCAGCTGGGAAATCAACGTGCATGGGAGAGACCGAGCGCATCCACAGCCTGCCTAGCGCGGTTAACGGCCGCCGGCGCCATGGATTGAGCGCCGGTCTGAGCACCCGTTCGCAGCGCCGCACTCAAGGCGTCGCGGCCGGGGCCGTTATCGAATCGGACCTCGGCCTTCACCCGCCCGCTCTGGCCTTATGACAAGCCGCGAAACCTCGTCAGCCGGTGCCGACACCGTCGGCACGTCCCGTGCCTCGCGGGGCCCTCGGATCGTCGTCGCCTTACTCGCGGCTGGCACGCTCGCGTCGAGTCTCGTGCTCAATCACTTCCTCGAGCGGCAGTACCGGGCTGCGTCGGTCGTCAGCGCGCAGTTCAGCGCATTCCAATCGGACCTGGCCGCGCTGCTGCCGCGGATGGGCGATCTGACCGATCCGGCCAATCGCGCCACGGAGCCTGGCAATGCAGCACGGGCTGCGCAGCGGATCGAGGAGGCCTCACACAAACTCGGCGAGTCGATGCAGTCGCTGCTCGAGCGGGTGCCGACCGCGCTCGGTGACGAAGCGCAGCGCGAGATCGCCAGCGGTCTCGGCACCGTCGAAGCGGCTTTCCGGCGCCTGCAGGTACAGGCGCGCCAGCTCGTCTCCTACCTACGCAACGGCGAACGCGAATATGTGGCCACCGCGGTCACAGCACTCAATCGTCAGGCACAGACGCTCTCGATCGCGATCGCGCGCGTGCAGGCCCGTGTGGGAGGTCTCGAAACGGATCGCCTCAACGCCGAGGCCGCGCGCGCCCGCGAGCTCCGCTTCCTGCAGCACGGTTTGACGGGTACAGCCGCGGTCGTGGCGGCTCTGGTGCTGCTGTACATGCGCAACCTAAACCGCGCCTGGGACGAAGCGCGCGCCCGCCATGCCCGCATCGCGCAGGAGAGCCGGCGCAACGCGGAGCGCTTCGCGCTCGCCGCACGCGGCACGCACGACGGGATCTGGGACTGGAGCGCCGAGTCGGGCGAGGCGTTTTTCTCAGACCGGTTGCATGAGCTGCTGGGTCTCGCGCCAGGCTCGCTGCGCCGCCTCGACGATTTCTGGGGGCTCGTCCATCCCGACGATGTCGACCTCTCGCGTGCAATCTGGGAGGCTCACGTGCAGGGGCGTGGCCGACTGCGGATCGAGTACCGCCTCAGGCACGCCTCGGGCGAGTACCGCTGGTTCGTCCTGCGCGGCGAGGCCCTGCGCGAGGCGGGCAAGGTCCGACGTGTCGCGGGATCGCTGACCGACATCACGGCACGCAAGCTCGCCGAGCTGCAGCTGCGGGAGACCGCCGCGCAGATGGCCGCGGAGCGGGCCCGACTCGCCGCCTTCGTCAAGCACGCGCCGGCCGCCATCGCGATGTTCGATTCAGGGCTGCGCTTCATCTGTGCCAGTCGACGCTGGATCGAGAGCTTCGTCGGTCAAGATTGCGCCGTGGCCGGCCGCTCACTGTGGGAGGTCGTAACGGAGGCGCCGCGCGGTTGGCGCGACGCGCTGCCCCGAGTACTCGAGGGCGAAGTGCTGAGCGTCGACGACGAGCCATGGAAATGCCCCAAGGACCGATCGGTCCGGCATCTGCGCTGGGAAGCACGTCCCTGGACCGAGGAAGGAGTCGGCCGCCCCGGTCTGATGCTGTCGGTACAGGACATCACCGGCGACTATGCGCGCGCTACCGAGCTGGCCGGGATGCGCGATGCAGCCGAGGCGGCCAGTCGCGCCAAGAGCGAATTTCTAGCCACGATGAGCCATGAGATCCGCACACCGATGAATGGCGTGCTCGGCTTCACCCAGCTGCTGCTCGATACGCGGCTCGACGAGGAGCAGCGCGAGTTCGTGCGTACGATCGATTCGTGCGGTCGCTCGCTGCTCGCGCTGATCAACGACATTCTCGACTACAGCAAGATCGAGGCGGGCAGGCTCTCGGTCGAACAGCTCGATTTCGACGTCGACCCCCTCATCGAGGAAGTCGCGAGCCTGCTGTCACCGCAGGTGTTCGCGAAGGGTCTCGATCTGCTCATCGACCTCGCCGCGGACGCGCCGCGCCGGCTGCGCGGCGACCCGACCCGAGTCCGGCAGGTGCTCCTGAATCTGGTCGGAAACGCGCTGAAGTTCACCGAGCGCGGCCATATCCTCGTCGAGCTGGCACCCGACCTCGAGGGCATGGTCCGGATCAGCGTCACCGATACCGGCATCGGCATGAGCGAGCAGGTCCAGCGGAACCTTTTCCGCAAGTTCGTGCAGGGCGACTCGACCACGACGCGCCGCTTCGGCGGCACCGGCCTCGGACTCGCGATCTGCAAGCAGCTGGTGGAGCTGATGGGTGGCCAGATCGGCGTGCAGAGCACGCCTGGGGTCGGCTCGCGCTTATGGTTCACGATACCGGTCGCGCGAACGGTGGCCGAGGCGATGCCAGCTTTGGGGACCGCGCCCGAATCGCTGCGCGGACTGCGGGTCCTGGTCGTCGACGACATCGAGCCGAACCGGCGCATACTCTCCACCTGCCTCGCCCGTTGGGGCATGGAGTACGAGACCGCGGCCAGCGGTCGCGAGGCGCTCGAGCGCCTCGCGACCGCCCGGGAGCGCGGTGCTCCGTTCGATCTCGCGATCGTCGACTACCTGATGCCCGAGCTCGACGGCGAGTCGATGTGCCGCCGTCTGCGCCGCGACCCGGCTTACGACGATCTCGCGCTGCTGATGCTGACGTCTAGCGCACAACGCGGCGAGGCCAGCCGCATGCTCGAGGCCGGCTTCGACGTCTATCTCGCGAAACCGCTCACGCGGGCCTCGCGACTGCTCGATGCGATCGCCGAGGCGCGCGCCCGACGCTCGGCGAGGCTTGCCGATACGCTGTTGACCCGTATGGCGGCAGCGCCGGCCGGGGAACCGGCTGCGGTCCAGGCGGCTACCGCCGTCGGACCATCCGCCGGCGCGACGCCGAGCGGCGACGGGCCCCTGGTTCTCATCGTCGAGGACAACGCCGTCAACCGGCTGCTGGCCGAGCGTGTGCTGGCGAAGTTCGGCGTTCGCACGGCGACCGCCGAGGACGGCGAGCGCGCGGTCGCCGCCTGGCGTGAGCTGCGGCCGGCACTCGTGCTGATGGATTGCCACATGCCGCGCA
>CAZAWM010000188.1:0-6482 GCA_964488605.1 uncultured Steroidobacteraceae bacterium
GGGTTGTCGCGCCGCGCGTCGTGGACGACGTCGGAAGCGCGATGATGGACCGCCCTGGAGTTGCCTGAGTTTCGTGGACACCTTCAGACTGTGGAGTCAAGGAGTCCCCGATGCCGAGGAGCAGACCTCCCTATCCGCCGGAGCTGCGGCGTAGGCTGGTGGAGATGGTGCGAGCCGGGCGAAGCCCGGCGGAGCTGGCCGAGCAGTTCGAGCCCTCCGAGCAGTGCATTCGCAGGGTGAAGCAGGCCGATCGCGACGGCGGGAAGCGCCAGGACGGGCTCACGACGGCGGAGAAGGAGGAGCTCGGTCGGCTTCGCCGCGAGGTGCGCACGCTCCGTGAGGAGCGAGCGATCCTGGCAAAAGCCGCGGCCTGGTTCGCGCGGGAGACCGGAAAGATCCCGCCCGGATCTACGAATTCGTGAGCGCTCACCGGGCCGAGCATCGAGTAGCCACCATGTGCCGAGTGCTGGAGGTCTCCGCCAGCGGGTACTACGCGTGGCAGAAGCGCCCGGCATCGAGGCGGGCGCAGGAGGACGGTGTCCTGCTGCGGCGGATCCGCACGATCCACGAGGCCTCGCGGCAGTCGTACGGCGTGCCGCGGGTGTACGAAGAGCTGCGAGACGAAGGCGTCGCCGTGGGTCGGGATCGGGTCGCGAGGCTGATGCGGCGTGCGGGCTTGCAAGGCATCTCGCGGCGGCGCTTCGTTTCGACGACGCGCCGAGACGAGGCGTCCCGTCCCGCGCCCGATCTCGTGGAGCGCCGCTTCGAGGCCGCGGGGCCGAACCAGCTTTGGGTGGCGGACATCACCTACATCTCGACCTGGGCAGGCTTCTTGTACCTGGCCATGGTGCTCGACGTGTGGAGCCGCAAGGTCGTCGGTTGGACGATGGCGACGCACCTGCGGACCGAGCTCGTGCTCGAGGCTCTTCAGATGGCGATCCAGCAGCGGCGTCCGGGGAGCGTGATCCATCACAGCGACCAGGGCTGCCAGTACACGTCGGTCGCCTTCGGCAAGCGCTGCGAGCAGCTCGGCGTGCGGCCGTCGATGGGCAGCGTGGGCGACGCCTACGACAACGCGATGGCCGAGAGCTTCTTCGCGACCCTCGAGTGCGAGCTGCTCGATCGCACCCGGTTCGAGACGCAGGCCGAGGCTCGGCTCGCGATCTTCGAGTGGATCGAGGGCTGGTACAACCCGAAGCGGCGCCACTCGTCGATCGGCTACCGATCGCCGAACGAGTTCGAGCGGCGCTTCGCGCCGTCCGAAGAGGTCGGGGCTCCGCCCCGAACCCCGATCATGAACGAGACCCGGAGAGGACAAGAAGGCCTTGTCCTCGAAAGCTGTCAACCGTCCACGGAACCCAGGTAGCTCCACCCAACGGCGACGAGAGTCGTGGGCATCCTCTGGGCTTGTCTCGGCGCGTTCCTGACGTTCAAGGGGTATCGGTAGGAGCCTCTGGCAGCAGGCCGCGCTCGCTCGAAGCCTTCTTCGGCCCGCACACAGGCGGAGCAGTTACCGCGTAGGTCGGTCCCCAACAGCCTCGGCGCGCGTTCTCCGAATCGCGGTCGTACTCCGGTTCGTGCTTCTCCGCGAAAGCAATCGCCCGGTCGCCAGTCCCTCTCCTTCCCGCTTCCAGGCGCGCAGACGCGCTCCGTTTCGTCGCGTCGGCCACAAGCCCGCGCCCTCCCCTTCGCGGACTCCGGCTCGGTCACGCGCTTTGCCTCGCTCCTCGCTCCGCCGGCGCCGGCGCGCCCTGCCCCTTCGGCCGTCTCTCCAGGTCAGGCGAGAGAGACGGCCCATCAGGGGCCCAACAACTCGAGTCGGAGTAGGAATGGTCATCGCTGATCACCCCCTCCACAGATCCGGACGTGCGGCATTACCGCATCCGGCTCTTGCCTTGGGTTCGGACGGCGAGGCGCTGCGAGGGCCAGGGATGACAGATGTGCGGAGCCGGGAGCCAGCGGTGGAGATGTGGCCGGAGCTGGCGCCACGTCGGCTTGCGGCGATTGCCGCGCCGTCGCAGCACGCGACCCCAGATCCAGCGGAGCTGGTGCCGGAACACCATCAGCGCAGCGCCATTCCCGGGCACGCCGTAATAGCCGGCATGCCCGAGCAAGACAGCGCAGGTAGGTGCCCTGCTCCGGAATCGGTTGCAGGATGCGCCGCCGCAGCTCGGTCTTCACCTCGCTGAGCTTTGCTTGCAGCCGCTTCCGCATCGTCTGCCGCTGCACTCGAAAACGTCCGTGCCGCGACTTGGCACAGATGTGCGTGAAGCCGAGAAAGTCGAACGTCTCGGGCTTGCCCAGACCGCGCTCGGCCCGGTTGACGGCCGCGTAGCGGCCGAACTCCAGGATGCGCGTCTTGTCCGGGTGAAGCTCCAGACCGAACCGCGCGAAGCGCTCGCGCAGCGCGGCCAGGAAGGCTTCGGCATCCCGCTCGTGCTCGAACCCGACCACGAAGTCGTCCGCATAGCGCACGACGATCACCTCGCCGCGCCCCGGCTTCCGTCTCCATTGGTGGGTCCACAGGTCGAACACGTAGTGCAGGTAGAGGTTGGCCAAGAGCGGGCTGATGCTCCCGCCCTGGACCGCGCCCTCCGCGCTACGCATCCGCTCCCCGTCCTCGAGCACGCCGGCGCTGAGCCACTTCTGGATCAACCGCACGACGCGCTCATCCGCGATTCGGTGCTCGAGGAACTTCACGATCCACTCGTGCTTCATCGCATCGAAGAAGCTCCGAATGTCCGCGTCGAGCACCCACCTCACCTTCTTCGACCAGATGCCGACGGCGAGCGCGTCGAGCGCATCGTGTGCGCTGCGCCCGGGCCGGAACCCGTACGAGAAGCCGAGAAAGTCCGGCTCGTAGAGGGCGTTCAGCACCTCGGCGGTGGCCCGCTGGACGAGCTTGTCCTCCAGCACCGGCACGCCGAGCGGCCGCAGCCGCCCGTCCGCCTTGGGGATGAACACCCGGCGAGCCGGTCTCGCCCGGTACGCCCCTCGCCGAAGGCGCTCCGACAAGTCCCGGAGGTTCTCCTCCAAGTGCTCGCCGTAATGCCTCCACGTCTCGCCGTCGATGCCCGCGGCCGCGTCTCGCTCGAGCGCGAAGTACGCGTGCCGCAGGCGCTCGATGTCGTAGACGTGATGCAGGAGCGCGGTGAAGCGCTGTCGTCTGTCCTTCTTCGCTGCCTCTCGTACCCGCGCGAGCGCGCTCTGCGTGCGGTCCCGGCCCTGTGTCCGGAGCGCGCCCCGCTCGTGCGGGTTCCCCTTGGCCGGGGTCCTTCCCTCCACCGTCTCCGCGGCCGCTCCCAGCTCGGCGTTGTTCGACGGCTTCGGCGGTACTACGACCCCGTCCGACTTCTCGCGCCCGTTCATCATCGGCGTGCGTCCTTGGACTTCCCGATGCGGTCTGCAGAGACCTTCTCCGCAGACGGGCGCGAGACCTCCCGGCTTCCGCGCGAGGTGATTCGATGCGTGCGCGGGGTCTCTGACCGCGCGGGGTCCGCGAGCGTCCGGCCGTGGCGACGCTCGCAGTGTTGCCTTCCGCATTCTCCTACTGCGTCGGCACCCCGGAAGGCCTCGGGCACGCGCCCGAGGGCATCTCTTTCGCGGCTGAATACCCGACCCGCACCTTCCCCTGTCAACGCTTCGCCCCTGCCCTCGCGGGCAACGACGCATGACTCGGGGCCAGCGTGGCTGGCTCTGCCTTCACTGATTAGGACTTTCACCCTTTCACCTCGCCGGCTTTGACCGGCGCACAGGAGAAGAGACATGGCAACCAAGAAGACCGATCGCATCGACCTCCAGAAGCACGACCGCCTCGCCGTCTACGGCGTCCGTCGGTTCACCCGCAAGGACCAGACCGAGGACTCGTCGTGGACGCTCATCGGGACCGCGTTCCGGTGCGGCGACGGGTCGCTCAACCTCGTGCTCGACTACGTGCCGGCGAGCGGAGCGAACCTCAACATTCGCCCGTTCAAGCCGCGCACGGAGGCGTAGCGCCGTCGGGCGGGCGCCTCCGGGCGCCCGCCCGCCTCGCTTCGGTCCGAGGCTCCTACTCCATCTGCCGTGCTCGCAGCATGTCGCGCTGACAGCACTTCCGGAACCTTCGCCCGCTGTCGCACACGCACGGCTCGTTGGGCCTGAGCGTGCGCAGCGAGATCTCGCGGATCAGGCGGACATGGGAACGCTCCAGTCGTGCGAACGCGACGGCATCCGCGCCTGTGAGCAGAAGCGGGCCAGAAGATGGTGGGAACCTCTCCTTGAGAGCCCGGATCTGATCGTGCACGGAGATGAACGCGGCAACGTCAGGGTGCGGATCGACAGCGGCCTGCTGCGAGGGCATCCGAGCCATCGGATCGGACGCGTCGAAGGTGAGCGAAGGGTCCGCGACGAATAGGATCTGCTCGTCTCCGTGGCTGTCGGGCGTAATGCACACGAGGCGCTCACCGCTCTTGAGCACTGCGTGGCCGATGAACTGAACGAGGATGCGCGGCCAAGCGAGGATCTTCCAGCCGACGACGACGTCGCCCTCACCTCGTTCAGCCGCTCGTCGAACGTTGTGGATGCACCGATTGGCAAGGGCGTCCGGTGCAGGTTCGACGGGCACGAAGACTGGCGATCCCGCGAGACCGATCGATCGGCAAGCGCGATCGACCTCCGGTCCAGCTCTCTCGGGGAGGCGTGTCAGCACGAGCTTCACGACGGGGCCGATGCGGACTGGAGCAACCGCCCTCCCCTTCTTCGCTGCGAATCCTTCCAGGTCATTGCGGCGCTGCCATTCGGCGAACCTCTACGCGCAGCCGCTCGGCGAGCGGTTCGTTCCGACCGCTCCTGGCGTCGCCGAGGATCTGACGCTCGAGCTCGGTGAGCTGACGCAGCACGGCGAAACGGTCCTCGACGACTGCGATGATCTCGGCGGGATCGACGCGCTCAGAGGCCCGAACCAGGCGCTGGATGTCCTCCCATTCGTAGTCGCCGCCGCGGAGCTTCGCGAAGAAGGAATCAGGGACGAAGCGGTCGCCCACTTGCCAGAGCTTCAGCACGACGAGGCGCCTGAGCAGCTCACCGTCGAACGGCGTCGTCGCAAAGCGATGCAGATCGTAAAGGTCACGGACCTTGGCTCGCTGGAACGCAGCCCGAACCTTCTCAGCGATCATCTCGATGGTCGGCAGCGAGCGCACCTCGAAGAGATCGAACTCGAGCTGACCGAAGTAGGCCTGCGGCTTCATCGCGAGCGCGACGACCGGCAACGTGGGGCGCTCGCGCAGACTCACCTGCAGGCGGAAGCGGCCCGCGGCGTTCCACGCGTGGCGATACAGAACGTCGCCGCCGAAGGAGGTGTCCTCATCCGTCTTGTAGTAGTCGTCGAGCGCGAAGGTGATGCCGTGGTGCTCGCAGCTGAAGGTCTCGACGACTCGCGCAAGTACATCGTCTTCGGGCTCGTCGCTGTCCAGCGTGAAGTCGAGGTCCTCGGAGAAGCGACCCGCCGAGCCGAAGATCAGCTTCCGCAGGCACGTGCCGCCCTTGAACGCCAGGTGGTTCATCAGGCCAGCGTCGAGCAGTGCGCGGAGCGCGTAGGTCAGGACGACGTCGCGCTCCGCGACGAGCTTGTCTCGCAGACCGCTGTTGCGCGCGTAGAGATCAACGAACTTCTCCTCGATCACCGACGGCTCCGCTTCTTCGAGAACACCACACGGCGGCGGGTCTTCTCATCCGGTGAGAACAACACGTCGCGCGGCACGTTTTCGACGACGTTCCAAGGCACGATGAGGCGGCCGGTTGTGCCCCAGCGTCGGCGCGAGGCGAGCTGGAGCTTGCTTTGCGGGCGGACGAGCGCGAGGAGAGCCGAGCGCGTGGTGGTCGGCAACTCGACGCCGTGAAGATCGAGGAAATAGCCAAGCCGCTGGACGAGCGCCGAGGAGCGCCAGCGGCGCGCGAGCTCGAGAATCTCCTTCCACGAGACCTTGGTCGCGGCCCGGGCGGCGATGCGCGACGCCTCGCCGATGCCGCCGGCGAACTGGGGCCGGTCGATCGCGTCGAGCAGCGCTCGCTCCACCGTCGCCATCTGAACCGGTTGGCCTAATGCGTTGATCTCCTCGAAGCCGAAGAAGCGCGGGTGCGGCACGTAGACGAACACGTACCGCTTCCCGCGGATGGTCTCGGACCGGCGGCGCTGCTGGCACGCGAGATAGACCTCAGCGAACGCCTGCTCGGTGAGGCCGTGATGCGTGCAAGCCGTGCCGAACGAGAAGAAGTACGGCGAGACGAGCACAGCGCCGGCGGCGAGGGGGTTGGTGTCGGCCACCCCCTCCCGGCCCCGGCTTGCGGGCACAAGCTGGAAGAGACCGGGGCGGAGCCGCTCCAGCCAGCCCTTCTTCACGAGACGGTGGGCCAGATAGCGGGCGTAGCTCTCCGAGGCGCCGAGCTCCCGGCGGAGGTCGGCGAGGGTGACGGTCCTCTGGCCCCGCCACTCGAGGTCCAGGATG
>CAZAWM010000189.1:0-6476 GCA_964488605.1 uncultured Steroidobacteraceae bacterium
CCGACGAGGCGCTGGGACTCGACACCGGCACTCACGCCGACTCCCGCGCCGCGCCTTGCAGCGCGCGGCGAATCAGTTCCTCGGTGTTGCTCGCCCCGGACTCAACGGCACGCAACATTCGCGTCGCCTCCGCCGGCGTATAGCCAAGCGCGACCAAGGCCGCGAACGCCTCGCCCTCTGCCCCAGAGGCGGCAGCCGCGGCGCCGAGCGAGGTGCCGACCGATGCGCCCCCGACGCGGTCGCGCATCTCGACGATCAGCCGTTCGGCCGTCTTGCGACCGACGCCCGGGATCCTGGTCAGCGCGGCGACGTCCCGCGCCTGGACGCATTGCGCGAAGGCCTCGACCGTCACGCCGGAGAGGATAGCCAGCGCAATCCGCGGCCCGACGTTCGAGATTTTCAGCAGATTGCGGAACAGGGCCCGCTCCGGCTCGCTCGCGAACGCATAGAGGACCTGCGCGTCCTCGCGGACCATGAAATGCGTGAGCAGCCGGACTTCCGCACCGACCGCCGGCAGCGCGTAGAACGTCGACATCGGCGCCTCGACTTCATAGCCGACGCCACCGACTTCGATCAGCGCCTGCGGCGGCGCCTTGTGTACGAGTCGGCCGCGCAGCGAGCCGATCATGCCGTCATTCCCCTCGGCAACGCGCCGGCCAGTGCGGCCAGGCGTCGGTGGTGTGCATGACAGAGCGCTATGGCGAGCGCGTCGGCTGCATCGCCGACCGGCGGCTCCGCGAGTGCGAGGAGCTGCGCGACCATGTGAGCGACCTGCGTCTTCTCCGCACTGCCGGTCCCGACGACCGCAAGCTTGACGGCACGCGGAGCGTATTCGTGCAGGACGGTGCCAGACTCGATCGCTGCGAGGGCCGCACCGCGGGCCTGTCCGAGCTTGAGCGCACTGTCGGCATTGCGGTTGACGAAGACGCGCTCGACCGCGACCGCATCGGGCGCCAGCGACTCGACGATACGGCGCATCTCGAGATGGATGCGACGCAGACGCTCCGCGACGGGCAGCTTGTCGACCTCGATACAGCCAGCGCTGACATAGACGGTTTCCGTCCCGCAGCAATCGATGACTCCGAAGCCAGTACGACGCGATCCGGGATCGAGTCCGAGCACGCGTGTCGGTCCGAACGCGGCGGGAGCAGCTGTGGCGACCCGTGCCGCACCCGCGCCCGTGATCGCTGCCGCGTCGGGACGGAAGGCACGCCAGGATCGCGTGGAGTATCGCGGCATCGTCGGGTCAGCAGCCAGTGGGCCCGCGTATGATAGCGGTTCTCCCATCTCGAAGCGCATGCAGCCCGCGAGACGGCCGTGCAGATCGACGACCCCACCACAGCCGAGATGTCGGCCGCGATCGACGCCTGCTGCGCGGCGCTGCAGTCGCATGGCGCCGAGCCAGCCGCCGTGGAACGCGGCCGCGACGCAGCCCGCATCGTGGCCTCGCTGACCCAGGATCCCGCTCTGGCCGTCGGCGCGCTGGCCCACGAGGCGCTGTCGCCGGCGCAGCTCGCCGACGGTGGGATCGGCCGGGAACTCGGCGCCGCTGCGCTGCATATCGCCGAGGAGCTGAACCGACTCGGCGAGTTCAGTGGCACTGCACAGTGGTCCTCGGCGCAGGCGCTTTCGGTCGCACAGGCGGAAACGCTGCGCAAGATGCTGCTTGCGATCGTCAGCGACCCACGGCTCGTCGTGGCACGCCTCGGCGTCCAGTTGGCCCGGCTGCGTGCCGCCAAGCGCGACCCTCCCGAGCGCCGCCACGCGCTGGCAGCCGAGACGCGCGCGGTGTTCGCGCCGCTCGCCAACCGTCTCGGCGTCTGGCAAGTCAAGTGGCAGCTCGAGGACCTGGCCTTCCGGTACCTCGAGCCCGACGCGTACGAGCGCATCGCGCGCGCGCTCGATGAGCCGCGGCGCGGCCGCGAGCGCTACGTCGCCGAGTTCTGCTCGACGCTGCGCGCGGCGCTCGGCGAGGCGGGCATCGACGCCGAGGTTCAAGGCAGGCCCAAGCACCTGTACAGCATCTGGCGCAAGATGCAGCGCAAGCAACTCGAGCTCGAAGAGCTCTACGACCTGCGGGCCGTGCGCATCATCTGCCGCAGTATCCCGGACTGCTATGCCGCGCTAGGCGTCGTGCACAGCCGCTGGAGCTACCTGCCGAGCCAGTTCGACGACTACATCGCCACGCCTAAGGCGAACCTCTACCGCTCGATCCACACGGCGGTCTTCGGTCCGGAGGGCCGCATCATCGAGGTGCAGATCCGAACAGAGGAGATGCACCAACAGTCCGAACTCGGCGTCGCTGCGCACTGGCGTTACAAGGAGGGCTCGGCCCGCGATGCCAGTTACGAACGCAAGATCCAGTGGGTGCGTCGGCTGCTCGAACCCGCCGAGGCCGGCGAAAGCGATCCGGACTTCATAGAGCGCGCGCGCAGCGAGCTGTTCACGGACCGCATCTATGCGCTGACGCCGCGCGGCGAGGTCGTCGACCTACCCCGAGGTGCCACGCCACTCGACTTCGCCTATCACGTGCACACCTCGCTCGGGCATCGTTGTCGCGGCGCGAAGGTTAACGGCCGGATCGTCCCGCTCACCCAACCGCTGCGCAACGGTGAGGTCGTCGAGATCATCACCGGCAAGCAGGAACAGCCAAGCCGGGACTGGCTCGCGAGCGACCAGGGCTACCTCGTCTCGGCGCGCAGCCGTGCCAAGGTCCGTGCCTGGTTCCGGCGTCTCGATGCGGGCGAGAATGAGCACGCGGGTCGTGCGATCGCAGAGCGCGAACTGGCGCGTTGGGGCGCTGGCGGCGATCTGCTGCCCGCGCTCGCCGCCGATCTGCGCGCCGGCGACTCGCAGACGCTCTATCGCCGGCTCGGCGAGGGAGAGATCTCGGCGCAGGAGCTCGGGCAGGCGATCCAGCGGCGCCTGGCGCGCCTTCCTGCCGCGCGGCCGGCGGCCTCCGCGACCGACGCGGTCACGCCCGCGACGCCCCCACGGCGCGCAAAGCACGCGCGAAGGTCGGCGAGCCCCGTCGAGATCGAGGGCGTCGGTGATCTGCCGATCACGCTCGCGCGCTGCTGCCGCCCGGTGCGCCCGGAACCGATCGTCGGCTACGTGACGCTAGGGCGCGGCGTCACGGTGCACGTGACGGGCTGCGCCAGCCTGCGACGGATGCAGGCGCAGCGTCCGGAGCGCGTCCTGTCCGTGCGCTGGCGACTGGATGGCGGCGACAGGCTTCCGGTCGAGATCACTGTGCTGGCCTACGACCGGCGGGGGCTCGTGCGCGATGTGTCGGAAGTGGTTGCCGCGGCCGAAATCGGCATCGAAGCGCTAGAGACCACGACCGATCACGCAAAGGGCACGGCCCGTCTCGTGATGCGGGTGTCCGTGGTCGACCTGGCGCAGCTCTCCAAGCTGTTGCGGGCGCTGTCGGGCGTCGCCGATGTGCTCTCTGCCCGACGTACCGGTTGAAGGCGTCGGCCGTTCGCGAATGCTTGCGCGGCGACTTCAGCGGTTTGGCATGTCGATCGCGCGCTTGTCGGCCGCGAGCGCCGCTTCGTGCACCGCCTCGGAGAGCGTCGGATGCGCGTGAATCGTGCGCTGCAGATCCTCGGTGCTCGCCGCGTACTCCATCGCGAGCACGGCTTCGGCGATCAGTTCGCCGGCCATGGGCCCAATGATGTGTACACCGAGGATCTCGTCGTTCGAAAGATCGGCAACGATCTTCACGAAACCTTGCGGCGACTCCATGGCGCGGGCCCGCCCGCTCGCCATGAACGGAAAGCTGCCGACCTTGTAGGGCCTGCCGGTCGCCTTGACCTGTTCCTCCGTCTGGCCAACCCAGGCGATCTCCGGTGCCGTGTAGATCACTGACGGGATGACCTTGTAATTCACCTCTGCGTACCGCCCGGCGATCCGGTCGGCGACCGCCACACCCTCTTCCTTCGCCTTGTGGGCGAGCATCGGACCGCGAACACAATCGCCGACGGCCCAAACGTTCTCGGCGCCCGTACGGCAGTCGTGGTCGACCTTGATGAAGCCGCGCTCGTCGATCTCTACACCGGTGCCCTCGGCCAGCAGACCCTGCGTATAGGGACGACGCCCGATGCAGACGATGAGCTTGTCGACCGCAAGCTGCTGCGCCCCGCCCGCTGCGTCCGTGTAGCGCACCTCGACGGCGCCGTCCACGACAGTGGCCGCGCCGACCTTGGCCCCCAGACGAACGTCCAGCCCAAGCTTCCGGAAGTGCTTGAGCGCCTCCTTCGCGAGCTGCTGGTCGGCCATCGCGAGGAACTGGTCCACGGCCTCGAGTACGACGACCTCCGCCCCCAGCCGGCGCCAGACGCTGCCGAGCTCGAGGCCGATGACCCCTGCGCCGATCACGCCGAGACGCCGCGGCACGTCGGTGAGCTCGAGGGCGCCCCAGCTGTCCAGGACGTGCTTGCCGTCGAACGGCGCGCTTGGCAGCTCGGCCGGCACCGAGCCACTGGCGAGCACAACGTGGGTGGCGGACAGCATCCGCTTTGAGCCGTCGTGGGCCGTGAACTCGACCTGCCGCCCCGGCAGCAATCTGCCGTGGCCCTGCAGAGCGGTCACACCGGCAGCCTTGAGCAACTGCAGGATACCACCGGTCATACCCTTGACGATGCCGGCCTTGCGCTTCTGCATGCTCGCGACGTCGATCGTGACGCTGCCCGTCCTGATACCGTGGGCAGCGAACTCGTGCTGGGCACGATACAACAGCTCGGAGGATTCGAGCAGCGCCTTGGAAGGGATGCAGCCAGCGTTGAGGCAGGTGCCGCCGAAGGTCGCCGTGCCGTCGTGGTTTTTCCATGCGTCGATGCAGGCGACCTTGAGCTTGTTCTGGCCGGCGCGGATCGCGGCCGGATAGCCACCGGGCCCGCCGCCGATGACGATGACGTCGTACTGGTCAGACATGACTTACAGCCCCAGCAGCATGCGACCCGGATCCTCGAGGCAGTCCTTGATCGCGACCAGGAACTGCACCGCCTCGCGACCATCGATGATGCGATGGTCGTAGGTCACGGCGAGGTACATCATCGGCCGCACGGCGATCTGGCCACCGACTACCATCGGGCGGTCCTGGATCTTGTGCATGCCGAGGATCGCGCTCTGCGGCGCGTTGACGATCGGCGTCGACATCAGCGAACCGAACACGCCGCCATTCGTGATCGTGAAAGTGCCGCCGGTCAGCTCTTCGATGCCGAGCGAGCCGGCGCGGGCGCGCACGGCGTAGTTCGCGATCTCCCGTTCGATATCGGCAAAACTCTTGAGGTCGGCGTCGCGGACGATCGGCACGATCAGACCGCGGTCGGTCGAGACCGCGACGCCGATGTCGTAGTACTCGTGGTAGATAATGTCGTTGCCGTCGACCGCGGCATTGACGATCGGGAACTTCTTGAGCGCCTCGATCGAGGCCTTGACGAAGAACGACATCAAGCCGAGCTTGACACCGTGCTCCCTCTCAAAGCGATCCTTGTATCGCGCGCGCAGCTCGTTGACAGCGCTCAGGTCGACTTCGTTGAACGAGGTCAGCAGCGCCTGAGTCGACTGGGCCTGAACCATGCGCTCGGCGATCCGCTGGCGCAGGCGCGTCATCGGCACCCGCTGCTCCGCACGCGCCGCACGCACCGACGCCGGGCGGGGTGCCGCTGCAGCCGCAGCCGTAGCCGTAGCCGTAGCCGTAGCCGTAGTCGGCGCTGAGGCCGGACGGCTCTCGATGAAGTTCTGCACGTCCGCCTTGGTCAGTCGACCATCCTTGCCCGAGGCGGGCACCTGCGCCGGATCGATGCCGTGCTCCTCGACGAGCCGTCGCGCCGACGGGCTGAGCTTGCCGGCGGCTGGGGCGGCCGCAGCGGGCGCGGGCGCCACCGCAGCAGGCGGTGCGGCCGACACCGGTTGCGCGGCCGAGGGGCGGGCCGCGGCCCCCGCTTCCTCGATCAGCGCGAGTACGTCGCCACTGCGGACGGTCGCTCCGGTCTGCACGCGCAGTTCCTTGAGCACGCCATTGGCAGGCGCCGGCACTTCGAGCACGACCTTGTCGGTCTCGAGATCCGCAAGGTTCTCGTCGCGTGCGACGGGCTCGCCCAGCTGCTTTCGCCATGCCACGAGCGTGGCGTCGGCGACGGATTCGGGTAGCTGGGGGACTCGGATCTCGATGGTCATGAACGTTTCCTGACAGGAGCTTCCTGGGTTGCGGCTCGATCGGCGGGAGTCGCCGCGAGCCGCCGCGTATCGCGCGCAGTCTCGACACTGGCCGAGGCGCGCAGCGCGGCGTCGACGACCGCAGCCTGCTCGGCGTCGTGGATCTTGGCGATACCGGTGGCCGGTGCGGCCGCAGGCGGTCGCCCGGCATACAGCAGTTCGCGCTTCGGGCCGAGCGGCCGGTCGAGCTGGTGCCGGATCTGGTACCAGGCGCCCTGGTTCTGCGGCTCCTCCTGGCACCAGACGATCTC
>CAZAWM010000190.1:0-6468 GCA_964488605.1 uncultured Steroidobacteraceae bacterium
GCCCGTCGGCGACAGAGTTCGCGCGCCTGCGCGACGGCTTCAACGCCGCCAACGAACCAAACCGCTCGCGCATCTGGATCTACGACACGGCGAAGAGGACGTGGTCACACGTGAGCTGGGAACTCGTGCCGAAGCCGGTCGATGCCGCATGGGTGGGGCTGTCGGAGATCACGGCGGCGCCCGACGGATCCTACTTGGTGCTCGAGCGAGACAACCGCACTGGCAACTTCGCGTGGATCAAAACGCTGGTGCGGATCTCGCCGACCGTCTGGCAGGATGGCCTCGTGTCGGCTGCCGAGAAGCAGGTGTATGACTTCCGTCCTGCGCTCGAAGCTACCAACGGCTGGATCACCGACAAGCCCGAGGGCGTCGCGATCCTCGACGACGGCAGCACATTCGTCGTGACCGACAACGATGGCGTCGAGGACTGGAACGGCGAGACTTGGTTCCTCAAACTCGGCCAATTCCGCCAGCTGTTCCGCTGAACGAAGCAGGCGCACCTCGCTGAACGGAAGGCTGGGCCCGATAGACAGGCGGCGCTGGCTTCCGTCAGCGCCGCTTGCTGCTGTCGAGCGTCGATTCGCGTTCGGTCAGCCGCTCGAAGCCGTGCTCGAAGAAGTCGGTGAGGTCCATCTCACCCTCGTTGCCATCGGCATACTGCATCTCGACGATGCCTTCGCCCTCGTCGATGCCGATAATCATGAACTCGCGGCCCGCGTCGCGGTGCCGGTACCACTGGCCTTTTTGAGGTTTCATCGCCGCATCCCCTGCGCTGACGGCAACCGTCACTGAACGCCCATTCTGGCGCACCGCGCCGCCAATGGCGATACGCATTGCTGCGGACTGTCGCCGCGGTGGTGCGGCCGCTACAAGTGCCACGCTCGGCCTTCACCGGAGGATAGTCATGCCCCGATACTTACTCGTTGCCGATGGCGGCACGGCCCGCATCCTCTCGCTCGCGGGCGCCGGCACCTGGACGTTCAAGCCTGTCGCCGAACTGACACGGCCGAGCGCGAGGCTCGCGCGCCGGGAGATGACTTCCGATGCGCCGGGCCGCGTGTTCGCGCGCGCCGGGCGCGGCAACGCCCCGGGGCCCGGTCTCGGTGCGCGCTCGAGCGCCGGCAGCGATGACGACCCGCACGTCGTCGAGGTCGTGCGTTTCGCCAAGCGAGTGGTCGCGCGCCTCGAGCGCTTGCGCCAGTCGAACAGGATGAGCGAGCTGCTGCTGATCGTCGAACCGCGATTCCTCGGTGTACTGCGCGAGCAGATGCCGGCGACGCTGCGCCGGCGCGTCAGATGGGAATACGCGCGCGATCTCGTCAAGGCCGACGACCGGCGCATCGCCGCAGCGCTCACGCAGGCGCGGATTCCTCGCGCCGTCGCGCCAGCCCGTGCACGGACTGCAGCACGAGGGTCGTGACGACGACGGCGACCAGCAGAGCGACCCAGGCCCATGGCGGCAGCGGCGCCATGTGGAAGATGCGCGCCAGAGGCGGCACGGCCGTCGCGAGATAGGCGAGCAGCATGCCTGCGGCGCCGATGATCCACAGCGCCGGGTTCGGAATGGCCAGCGTCTCGAGCAGGCCGCGGCGCCGCGAGCGGTTGGCGAGCAGCAGACCCGTGTTCGACAGCACGATGCTCGAGAACGTCAGGCTGCGCAGCTGATCCTCGGCGACGGCGAGCGAGACGCCGAGGCCGACGATGCCGAGCACGATCATCAGCACGATCAGGCCCTGTGCGAGGCCCGTGAGTACGAGTGGCGCATCGAAAAGCCGGCTGCGCCGCGGCGGCCGCCGCATCAGGTCTGCCGGCGGATTCTCGGCCTCGAACACGAGCGTGCAGGCCGGATCGATCAGCAGCTCGAGACAGGCGATATGAATCGGCAGCAGCAGCGGCGGCAGCCCTGCGACCGCGGCCAGCAGCGTGACTCCGGCGGTCGGCACGTGGATCGCGGCGATATAGTTCACCGCATGCTGCAGGTTAGAGAAGATCCGCCGGCCCTCGCGCACGCCCTTGACGAGCGTCTCGAAGCGATCGTCGGTCAGGACGATGTCGGCCGCCTCGCGCGCGACGTCGGTGCCGCGACCGCCAAGCGCGACGCCGGCGAGCGCCGCGCGCAGCGCCGGCGCGTCGTTGACGCCGTCGCCGGTCATGCCGACGCGCTCGCCGGCGGCCTCGAGCCGCCGCACCAGCCGCAGCTTGTGCTCGGGTCGCACGCGGGCACAGATCGCGAGCCGCGACAGCCGCGCATCGAGCTCGGCATCGCCGAGCGCGTCGAGCTCGTCGCCGGTCAGCAGCTCGCCGTCAGCTGGCAGTCCGACCTCGGCGGCGATGCGCCGCGCGGTGGCCGGGTGATCGCCCGTGATCAGCATGACGCGGATACCCGCCTCGCGGCACTCGGACAGCGCAGCGGGCACGGCGGCGCGCACCGGGTCGCTGAGCACCACGAGACCGAGCACTTCCAGCTCGCCCGGCAGCGCGCTGGCACGCGCCATGGCCACCCCGCCCGCAGCTGCTGGCCCGACGTCCGCGGCAGCGCTGCGCGCCACCGCGAGCAGGCGCCGGCCCGCGCCGGCATGGGCGGCGGCGACGGCGAGCCAGCGCTCGCGTTGCGCGGCCGTCGCACGGCTCGCGGCGAGGACGGTCTCCGGCGCCCCCTTGACGCAGGCCGTCCAGGCGCCGTCAGCGCCCCGATACCATCGGCCCCGCGCCATCGGCGTCAGGATGGCCGGGCCGAGATCGCCCGGCACGGTGCCCTGTGGCGCGATCGCGAGAATCGCCCGATCCATCGGATCTGAACCGGCCGGGTTGCTGGCGGCCGCGGCCACCTCGAGCAGCATGCGCGCCGCCGCCGAATCTGCCGCCTCCGGACGCACGTCGGCTTCGGCGGTCACCAGCCGCTCGACCCGCATGCGGTTCTCGGTCAGCGTGCCGGTCTTGTCGACGCAAAGCACGGTAACGCTGCCGAGGGTCTCGATCGCAGTCAGGTGCCGCGTCAGCACGTTCTGTCGCGCGAGCCGGTGGCCGCCCAGAGCGAGCAGCACCGTCGATACCACCGGGAACTCCTCGGGGATCACGGCCATGCCGAGCGCTATCCCGGCCAGCAGGCCGGTCATCCAGTCACCGCGCGCGAAGGCGTAGATCAGCAGCAGCAGTGCGCAGAGCGCGAAGCCCACGCCGCCAAACCAGCGCACCGCGTTGCGGATCTCGACCTGCATCGCCGACGGCGTCTGCTCGATGTCGCGCAGCGAGGCGCCGATGCGGCCGAGCTCACTGCGGGCACCCGTGGCCGTGACCTCGACGACCGCCCGTCCGGTCACGACCAGTGAGCCCGCGTAGACTTGCGCCGTCGCGGTGCCCGTTGCGAGGTCGGCGGCCGCCTTCGCGACCGGCAGCGATTCGCCGGTCAGCAGCGACTCGTCGGCCAAAAGCGCCTCGCTCTCGCGGACGATCCCGTCGGCCGCGATGCGGTCACCTTCCTCGACCAGCAATACGTCTCCACGGACGACCGCGCGGCCATCGATGCGCCGGCGTTCGCCATCGCGGATCACGGTCGCCTGCGGCGAGGTCAGTTCACGCAGCGCATACAGAGCGCGCTCGGCGCGACGCGCCTGCACGAAGGTCAGCACGATCACGAGCCCGGCTGCGACCGCGAGCGCCACGGCGTCCAGCGGATCGCCGATCAGCGCATAGACGGTCGCGCCCGCGACCAGCAGTGCCAGCATCGGCTCGCGCAGCACTTCGAGGAAGAGGTGCAGGTCCGACCGCCGCCGCTGGGCGGGCAGCTCGTTGGGTCCGTCCGCGGCGAGGCGGCGCGCGGCCTCGGCCGCCGTCAGTCCTACCGGCGGTGCATCGTTCGCCATGATCGGGCGCATTCTCGCAACTCGGAACCGCTCCCGGTGGCGTAGATGCCGCAGGGTGCTGCGGACTGCCACGATACGCACCGTTGCGGTGCGAGAGTACGCTCCGCGACGAGGCAACAGGGATCCGGCCGAAGGAGGGGGTATGGTGGCCACGATCGAGCGCAGCACCACCGTGCTGCACGTCGAGGACGACGCAGATCTCGCCGCCAGCGTGTCGCTGCTGTTGCGGGCGGACGGCTATCGCGCCATCACGGCGCACACCGCCGACGATGCGCTTGATCTGATCGGACCGCAGGGGCTGCGGCCCGACATCCTGATCATCGACTTCAATCTCGCGGGGTCGATGGACGGCGCCGAGCTTGCCGAGGAAGCCTGCCGGATCATGGGGCACTGCATCCCGACCATCCTGCTGTCCGGCCAGCTCGCCAACTCCGAGATGCCCTGGATGCCGGGCGTGCCAGTGCTGCCGCTGTCGAAGCCCGCAGACCCCGAACTGCTCCTTAAGGCCGTCGAGACTTTCGGCGAGTTCGAGCGCTTCGCGGCGACTCGGCGGCGCGCCCGTCCTACCGGCAAGCCGCTCGTGGCCACGCCCCCGGCAGCGATGCAGAACGCCGCGCCCTTCGCGGTATCGCGCCCGATGCCAAGCGGCGGCGGGTCGCGCCGCTGACCGGACCCGAGACGGGGCAGCAGCGAACGACCCGCGTCCGCAGGGACGCAAAAATTATCGGCCGGGTGGGGCATGGCCTGCAGGCCGAGCGTCGCCGGCGGTGCGGCTCGGTTGTCCCGGGCCAGCGACCAGCTTGGCTTGAGCGCCGTCGTTTCCAGCATCACCGAAGATCGTAGCAATACCGTGGGCCGCACGGATTCATCCGAGCCTCGGTGCCGAGGGGTGCGGTGGTGGGCGGTACTGGGATTGAACCAGTGACCCCTGCCGTGTGAAAGCAGTGCTCTACCGCTGAGCTAACCGCCCAATGGGAAGGCGGCAAGGATACGGGGTGGGCGCCGGGCCCGCAACCGGCGGCGGGCCATTCTGTCCCGAGTTGCTAAGATGCGCGCCCTCATGAACATCGTCACCCGATTCGCCCCGTCTCCTACCGGCATGCTGCATATCGGCGGCGTGCGCACGGCCTTGTTCTCGTGGCTGCACGCGCGCCGGCATGGCGGCAGGTTCATTCTGCGCATCGAGGACACCGATCTCGAGCGCTCGACGCCCGAGGCCGTGCGCGTGATCCTCGAGGGCATGGAGTGGCTTGGCCTGACGGCCGACGAGGGGCCGTACTACCAGACCCAGCGCTTCGACCGATACCGGGAAGTCATTGAGCAGATGTTGGCTGCCGGCACGGCCTACCGCTGCTACTGCACCAGGGACGAGCTCGACCAGCTGCGCGCCGAGCAGATGGCCCGCAAGCAGAAGCCGCGTTACGACGGGCGCTGCCGCGATCGCACCGACGTGCGCCATGGCGTCGAGCCGGTGATCCGCTTCAGGAACCCGCTCGACGGCCACGTCGTCGTCAAGGACCTCGTGCATGGTGACGTCACGTTCGCCAACGCCGAGCTCGACGACCTGATCATCGCCCGCGCCGACGGCACGCCGACCTACAATTTCTGTGTGGTCGTCGACGACATGGACATGGGCGTCACGCACGTGATCCGGGGCGACGATCACCTCAACAACACGCCGCGGCAGATCAACATGCTGCGCGCGCTCGGCGCGACGCCGCCCGCCTACGCGCACGTGCCGATGATCCTCGGGCCCGACGGCGCCAAGCTCTCGAAGCGTCACGGTGCCGTCAGCGTGCTCGAATACGAGAAGGCCGGTTTCCTGCCCGATGCGCTCCTGAACTACCTCGTCCGTCTCGGCTGGTCGCATGGCGACCAGGAGTTCTTCACGCGCGAGGAGATGATCCGGCTTTTCGATATCGCCGACGTCAACAGGGCGGCTTCGGCGTTCAACCCCGAGAAGCTGCTCTGGCTCAACCAGCAGCACCTGATGCGCTCCCCTCCCGCGGCCATCGTGCCGCATCTGCGCAAGTTTCTCGCGCGGCTCGAACTGCCGGCTGCCGAGGCCCACATCCCTACCGAAAAGCTGATTCGCGTCATCGAGGCGCAGCGCGAGCGCACGAAGACGCTGGTCGAGATGGCGCAGGCGAGCCGTTTCCTTTTCACGCAGGGAGTGACGATCGATCCGGCCGCGGCCGCCAAGCACCTCTCGCCAGAGGCACGCGCGCTGCTCGGCGAACTCGCGACCCAGCTTGCCGCGCTGCCACAATGGCAGGCGGCAGCGATCCATGCGCTCATCCAGAGGCTCGCCGCCGAGCGCCAGCTCGGGCTCGGCAAGGTCGCGCAGCCGCTGCGCGTCGCGGTCTCGGGAGGTACCGTCTCGCCGCCGATCGATCTGACGCTGGAGTTGCTCGGTCGCGACGAGACGCTCGCGCGACTCGGCCGGGTCACCGCGGTGTTGACTGCATCGTAAGTCTTTGCGCGAGAAAGATTTTGGTCTTCATACGCCTTGACAGTGACCGACCGCTCGCGTAGGGTTCGCGCCCTCTTGTGGGGCTATAGCTCAGCTGGGAGAGCGCTTGCATGGCATGCAAGAGGTCGGCGG
>CAZAWM010000191.1:0-6427 GCA_964488605.1 uncultured Steroidobacteraceae bacterium
CCTCTGTGACAAACGCCGCCTGCGCTTCTGCGTACCTGGCCGCGGCCTCCGCGTAGCGCCCCTGCCGATACAGGCGCTCACCTTCGCCGCGCAACGATTCACCGGTCGCCATAATCAATACGTGATGTCCAGCAGGCCTTCCGCGATGCCGCGAATGCGATCGGCATCCATGCCGGCGATGCGAATCGCCACGCGCAGGTAAGGCAGGTTGGTATAACGGCTACGTCTGCGGAGTGCGACCCGACGAGGCCGTGCGTGACCTGTTCGGCTTCGCCGGATTCGGCATGAGCCGGCTGCTACCGCACGAAAGCGGCCAGGGCTTCCGCAAGGTGCTGCGCGAGGTCGGTATCTACTACGATCTCGCGTCGGAGGAGCCGCTCGAGGAGTGGCTGAATCCGTACACGAACGAACGCGTGCGCGTCATCCACGTCGCGAACGACCCGTTCAACCAGGTCATCCAGGAGACCACCCAGCCGCCGCCGCAGTACGGTGGGCTCAATGCGGGCCCACCGCCGCCGCCGCGGCCGCTGATCCTGCCGTGGAAGCAGCAGGGCGACCTGATCAAGCTCGAGCGGCACATCCATCTCTACTACCGCAATGCGTTGCAGCCCGACAGATGGCCGCGCGAGTCGGCCGGGCCGATGGCGCGCGTGTCCGAGTTCTTCACGTATTTCATGCGTGCCGCCGACGTGCAGAATCCCAAGCTGACCAAGCTCCCATTCCATGGCACCTGGTCGCGGATCACGCCCTGGCTGCCCTGGATGCTGATGGGACAGAGCCCCGGCCACTGCCAGTACTACACCTACCAGGGTGGCGGTAACGAGCTCGAGGACGTGCTCCCGCGCAAGGTGCTCGACTACATCGAGAAGAAGTACCCGCTCTACCTCAATGCGCCCGACAAGTGGGTCGAGCCGTCGCTGTCGTCGATGGAGCGCGACGCGCTCGAGCAGACGCCGGCGCCAGTGCGCTGAGCGGACGGGCAAGAACCGACCTCGGCCCGGCCCTGGTCCTTGCATTCCTCTGGTAAGACCGGGCGCGCGGTGCACGGGTGACCGACATGCGACAGGACGGGGTCATGCCGCTGCAGTTCAGAGCCTGGCTGCGCCGCGTCGCGCGGCTTGCGTTCGCAATCGCGGTCGCGGCATCCGGCCGAGCGCCGCCCGCACTCGCGGCCGAGCCGCCGCCAATCCCGCACGAACAGCTCGTCGCCGCGAGCTACCGGCAGGGCATGCTGACGTTCCAGCAGCGCTGTAGCGCCTGTCATTCGCTGGCCGAGGGCGGCAATGACCTCGCTGGCCCGAACCTGCATGGGATGTTCGCGCGCGAGGCCGGCAGCAAGCGCGGATTCGTCTACTCCGATGCGATGGAGGGAGCGGGTTTCCGCTGGACCCCGGAGCGGCTGCTGGCCCTGATCTCCGATCCGCAGCGACTGGTGCCGGGCACAACGATGCTGTTGCCGGAGCCCGTGCCCGAGGCCGATCGGATCGCGCTCGTCAGCTTCGTGATGCTCGAGACGGGCGGCGCTGACTGGCCGCGCCCGGCACCGCCGCCGGCGACCAGTGGGCAACACCCCTCGGCCGGCGAAGGTCCCACCGGGCGCGATGCCGACCTCGCTGCCCGCTTCCCTTCGTTCTGGAATCATCTCATGACCAACACCACGCGTTACCGGCTGCAGCGAGCCGACGGTGACTTCGGCTTCGACGCCTACTTCCGGCCTGATGGCAGCGTCGGCACTAACGTCGCCGGCATGCGAGGCTTCTGGCGCGTCGATGACAACGACATGTTCTGCTACGCGCTGTACGGTATGCCCGTGCCGCCGCGGCAGCTGGTCGAGTGCTTCCCGATGGTCGCGATGAGCATCCCGCGCTTCCGTGAGGAACTGTGGACGACGACACTGCCGGGCGGGGAGAAGCTCACTGGCGGCATCGTCGCCGGCCGGCCCGCAGGGGAGCGGCGATGAGCGGCGCGGCACTCGGGCGCTCGGCGGCGGCCGTGGCCCTGGGCATGACGCTGCTGGTCGGGGCCGCCGGCTCGAGCGCGATCGCCAGGGATCCACCACCGACCGGCGCCGCTTCGCCCGCCCCGCAACCGCCGCGCGCGCAGGCGCCGGCGCGGATACCAGCCCGCGCTCGCGCGCTGCACCGCCGCGTGCTGACGCTGGACACCCACCTCGACACGACGATGCATTTGGCCCGCCCGCGCTGGAGCGTGCTCGAGCGGCATTCGCCGCGCACCGATCCGTCGCAGGTCGATCTGCCACGCATGCGCGAGGGCGGGCTCGATGGCGGCTTCTGGGCGATCTTCGTCCCGCAGGGGCCGCGGACGGCCGACGGCCATGCGCGTGCACGCGACCAGGCGCTGAGGATCGCGCTGCGGCTGCGCGAGATGGTGGCGCGGCATAGTGACCAGTTCGAGCTCGCCATCACGGCTGACGATGCCGCGCGGATCGCCGCCAGCGGTCGCAGTATCGTTTACCTGTCGATCGAGAACGGTTATCCGCTCGGCACGGATCCGACCCTGCTGCGCACCTTTTACGATCTCGGCGTGCGGATGTTCGGGCCAGTCCATTTCGCGAACAACGAGCTCGGCGACTCGGCCACCGACCCGAAAGGACCGGAGTGGGGCGGGCTCAGCCCGCTCGGCAGGCAGCTCGTCGCCGAGGCGAACCGGCTCGGCATCGTGCTCGATGCCTCGCACGCCTCGGACGCGGTGCTCGACCAGATGCTCGAGCTCTCGCAGGCGCCGATCATCCTCTCGCACTCGGGGTTCAAGTCGGTCTACGACCATCCGCGCAACATCGACGATGACCGTCTGCGCCGAATTGCCGCTGCCGGCGGCGTAATCAGCATTAACTCGCTGCCGGCCTATCTGCAGCGCGTCGAGGTGCCGCCCGAGCGCGCCGCGGCGCTGGCGCCACTGATGCGCCGTTTCATGAACTACAGCGAGCTGACTGCCGAGGCTGCGGCGCAGTTCGTCGCCGAGCGCGAGGCGATCGACCGGCGCTACCCGGTGCGCGCGGTCGACTTCGAGGACTTCATGGCGCACATGCTGCATGCGCTGCGCATCGTCGGCCCCGAGCATGTCGCGATCGGACTCGACTGGGACGGCGGCGGCGGCGTGATAGGCATGGAGGACGTCACGGCGATCCCGCGCATCACGGCGCGGCTGCTCGCCGAGGGTTACGGCGAAGTCAACCTCGAGAAGATCTGGAGCGGCAACGTGCTGCGCGTGTTGCGCGCGGCCGAGGAAGCGCGCGACCGGCTCGCGCGGGCGCGCAGCCTGCATGGGCGGATGCTCAACATCGACGCGCATGCGGACGTCCTGCATCCCGACTCGCGCGCGCAGTACCTCGATCCGGGCGGGCGTTCGAGGCTCGATCTCGAGCGGCTGCGCGAAGGCGGCATCGACGTGCAGACGCTCGCGGTCGCCGTCGGACCGGGGCCGCGCAGCGCCGAATCGTACACCGCCGCGCAGCGCGAGGCGCGCGAAAAACTGGCGAGTATCCGCGCCTTCGTCGCCGCGAATGCCGCTTCCGTCGAGCCGGTGCGCAGCGCCGACGACATCGAGCGTCTGCATCGCGAGGGCAAGGTCGGTGTCCTGATCGCCTTCCAGAATGCGCGGATCCTCGGTACGGACGTGACTGCGATCGACGCTTGGTACCGCGACGGTGTGCGTGTCTTTGGTCTCACGCACGCCGGCAACAACGATTTCGCGGACTCGTCGCGTCCCACGCCACCCGAGGGAGAGCTGCACGGCGGGCTGTCGGCGCTCGGACGCGCCGCGGTCGCGAGGCTCAACGACCTCGGAGTGCTCATCGACGTCTCGCAACTGACGCCCGCCGCCGTGCGGCAGGTCGTGCAGCTCAGCCGCGCACCGGTGCTCGCGACGCACTCGGCCGCCCGTGCGCTCGTCGATCACGTCCGCAGCCTGGCCGATGACGAGCTCGAGGTGATCGCCGGCCGCGGCGGCGCGATCTGCGTTCCACCTTTCGGCGCCTACGTTGCGCCCGTGCCCGCCGACCTGCCCGGGCGCGTCGCACGGCTGCGTGCGCAGTTCGGGCTGGCGGGCGACTTTCCACCAACTCTCGCGGGCTACACCGCCGGCATGCAGGCTCTGCCACGCGAACGGCAGGTCGAATACCTCGCCCGGCTCGGCGCGTTGCGGCCGCGCGCGACCGTGCGCGACTATGTCGACCATATCGATCACATCGTCAGACGCGTCGGCGTCGACCACGTTTGCATCGGCACCGACTTCGATCACGGTGCCGGCATCACCGGTTACGACCATGCCGGCGAGGCGGTCAATGTCACGGCGGAGCTGCTGCGGCGCGGTTACAGCGAGGCCGAGATCGAGAAGATCTGGAGCGGCAACGTGCTGCGCGTGTTTCGCGCTGTCGAAGCGGCTGCCCGTGCGGCGCGGCAGCGCGCCGCGCTGGCAGGTGGCGGCGCGCCGTGTAGCGCAGGCGGCACCTCGTCTGCGTCACGATCGGCAACGGCCGCACTGCGGCGCTCGCCGTCGATCGATGCGGCGACTTCGGCGTTCGCTCACTTTAAGTGAACAATCGAGCGCGTCTTTTCTATTGGAATCAGCGCAGGTTGTACCACTAGGATGCCGTGGCACTCGCTGCGGAGCCGTACTGGGCCCGGACCCGACCTGCTGCCGAGCGAGCGTTTCTCCCCCATCGTGCTGTCGTTCGCGCTCAGCCTGATCGCTCGTCCGCTGCGCGGCGAGCGCGCCGGGTGGAGTTCGGACAGGTGTCCGCGCTGCTCTTTGCGACCATCGCCCTGACCGTAGCGATCGCGGTGCTCTGCTTCCATGCGCTGCGTACGCTCGGGCGGTTCGACTTCGCCAATGCCGTCGCCGCCGCGCACTACGGCTCGTCAGCTCAGTGACGTTCTTACCGGCCATGACGCTGGCCAACAGCCCCGGTATGCCGAGCGAGGGTTACACGACCGGCATCGTGGCGTTGATGGAGTGGGGGTGACCGTCGCACTGCTGCGAGCGCGCTGGCATCCGGCCCAGCAGCACGGCGGCATGACGGTCGCTGAACTCGTGGTCGACACGCTGCGCGGGCGCGGTATCGTCCTGCCCAGCGGTGGCATGGCGATTGGCATGCTGACGGGTGCGCGTGGCTGGAGCGAGATCGCGCCGTTCTACGACGAGCTGTTGCGCGGCATGTCGATGCTGTTCGGGCCCGGCCTGCCGCCCTACCAGTCAGTTCGCGCGCGGGCTTGGCAGCTCGTGAGTCGGTGACCGAGGAGACGCGGCATATTTGCCCGTTCGGCTCCGAAGGCAGCACCGCGGAAATGCCCGAGTGCAGGACTAAGCGGGTCAACCTCTTTGTTGTGCTGGCGCTCCCTACGGGATTCGAACCCGTGTTACGGCCTTGAGAGGGCCATGTCCTAGGCCTCTAGACGAAGGGAGCGGGCGCCGCGGGAACCGGCGAGGCAGGCGAGTTATTATAGACAGATGCTGAATTTGCTCAAGCTCGCGGGGGGCCGAACTCCTTGAACCCGCCCCATGCGCCGCTCGGGTCCTCGCCGTCCCTGGCGCGCATCATTCCCCGCGAGCAGCATCCGATCTCCCGGCAGCATATCTCCCCCGATGCGCTGCGCGTGCTCTATCGGCTCAAGGACGCGGGCTTCCAGGCGTTCCTCGTCGGGGGCTGCGTGCGCGACCTGCTGCTCGGCGTGACGCCGAAGGATTTCGATGTCGCCACAGACGCGCTGCCGGAACAGGTCAAGAAGCTGTTCCGCAACTGCCGGCTCGTGGGGCGACGCTTTCGCCTTGCGCATGTGTTCTTCGGTCGCGAGACGATCGAGGTGGCGACGTTTCGGGCCGCGGCGGCGCCGCCGCCCGGCGAGGATCCGGCGCCGGACGCCGATGCGGACGGCGACGAGGAGTATGAGGAGAGCGCCGGGGCGGAGCGCGAGTCGGACTTCGACGCGGAGACGGAAGAGGGCGAGCGGGTCACCGACGCCGAAGGCCGCATCCTGCGCGACAACGTCTACGGTTCGATCGACGAGGATGTCTGGCGGCGCGATTTCACGGCCAATGCACTCTACTACAACATCGCCGATTTCTCGGTTTGGGACTACGTTGGCGGTGTCGAGGACGTGCGGGCACGGCGTTTGCGGCTGATCGGCGATCCGGAGACGCGTTACCGCGAGGATCCCGTGCGCATGCTGCGGGCGGCGCGCTTCGAGGCCAAGCTCGGCTTCACGGTCGATGGTGCGACGGCGGAGCCGATTCTGCGGCTGCGCGAGCTGCTCGCCGGCGTGCCGCCGGCGCGGCTGTTCGACGAGACGTTGAAGCTGTTTCTCGCAGGCCACGGCCTGCGCAGCCTCGAGGTGCTGCGCGCGCGCGGTCTGCTCGCCGCATTGCTACCCTGCGTCGACGACGTCCTGGCCCGTCACCCCGACACGCC
>CAZAWM010000192.1:0-6401 GCA_964488605.1 uncultured Steroidobacteraceae bacterium
CCGGTGCCCGAGCAGGGGCAGCCTGCTCTGTTAGGGCGCCACACGTTGTACGACCTTGAGTGCGACCCGCGCTGCGAATGGCCCCTGAGCGATCCTGCGCAAGAGGCGCGCTGTGCGGAGCAAATGCAGGCGCTGCTGCGCGATTTCGAAGCGCCTTCCGAGCAATTCACACGCTTGGGCTTCTCCGCGTCGCAGAAGTCAAATAATGCGCGGATCGGGCAGCGTGGCACCCACCGTATCGGCCGGCGAGAAACTGGTCGGATCGAGCAGCGACTCGGCGACGTCGCCCGGGTTGCTGTTCGCCGTCAGCACGGTGTCGTCTTCGCCGACGTTGTCGATGTAGACCAGCGCGTCCCAGCGTTCCGAGGTCACGCCGAACCGCAGGTTGCCGAGCACGAAGTCATCGAGCTTGTTGTTGTTGAAGATGTCGATGTACCGCTCCCCCTGCGCCTGGACGTCGCCCTCGATGAAGAAGCGCATGTTGCGTCCGCCGAGCCGGTCTCCGATCGGCACGGACCAGCGGGCAAGTCCGACGATCGAGTGCTCCGGTGCACGCTCGAGCCGGTTGCCCTTGAGGTTGATGTGGCAGACCCGAGCGTTCGACACGCTATCGAACCGGCGCGGACAGCTACCGAAGCGCACGGCATCGGTCGCCGAGGTCGACGTGAACGGGAAGTCGGTGAACTTGGCATCGAGATACGAGTAGTTGACGGCGAGGAACCAGTTGTCGTTGATCGCCCACTGGGCATCGAGCTCGAGGCCCTTGACCTCGGCCTTGCCCGCGTTGAGCAGACGACCGACCGGGATGCCTGAGGGCGTGACGAGCTGGGCGCCGACCTGCTTGTCCTTGTAGTCGACGGAGAACAGCGAGGGATTGACCCTCAGCCGGCCGTTCAGCCATTCGGTCTTGGCGCCGAGCTCGTACTCCGTGAGCTTCTCGTTCCTGAAAGTGAACTCGTCATAGGCGCCGTCGTAATCGGCGTCCTGCCATGAGCCGGCCGTGACCGTCGAGATGCCGCCCGGCTTCACGCCCTTGGCAGCCGTCAGATAAACGAGCGTGTCCTCGCTAGGCTTGACCTCGAGCGTCACGCGCGGCGTGAAGAAGCTGTGGTTGCTTTCGAGTTCGACCGGCGCACCCGCGCCCTGCCTTACGCCCATGCCCGGCAAAGCCGGGAAGCCGGGTACGAAGAACTGCAGCGTGTCGAAATAGGGATAGAGCAGGTTCACGGACGGGCCGAAGACCTGGAAGCCGTTGAGCGTACTGTCGTTACAGGGCAGCGGCGGCTGACCGGGGAACAGCGTGTTGCCCGGCAGCGCCGGCTCGGCGCAGTTGACGCCGAGCACCTTCTCATCCTCGTCCGAGTAGCGTCCCTCGAGCGTCAGCTTCCAGCGCTCGGTAAGGCCCCACTCGAGCATTGCAAAAGCGCTCCTGTGATCGATCTCGCGGCCGTTCGCGCGAGGGATGGCAGTCATCTGACCCAATACCTGGTTCGGACCGAACGAACCACAACTCGCCGGAATCGGCGCGAAGTTGCCGAACACGCCGGCCGGCAGCGCGGGCACGCAGAGGATGTTGATCGAGCGGGCGACCTGGTCGGCATCCTCGTTCCAGTACAGAGCCCCGAGCATGAAATTCAGGGCACCGTCGAAGTCCGTCCGGTAGCGGAGCTCCTGACTGATCTGCCTGGTCCTGTTCGAGTAGTCGAAGCGCGCAGCGCGCAGTGAGCGATCGACGCCGGCGATCACGCCGGAGTCGAAGTCGCCATCCTCATCGAAAGTGAATTCGGCGTCCGTGTAGCCGGTCAGCGAGGTCAGCGTGCCCGGGCCGAGATTCCAGTTAAGCACGAGTGAGAACCGGTTGATCTGCCGATCGCTGCCCGCATAGTCGCGCCCGGTCAGAGGATTCGGATCGAGGCGGACGGCCAGTTCGTCGGCACCAGGGACCGTACCGCGGAACGAGTAGACATGATTGCTGCCCGGAAAGACTCCGAACGGCGAGGTGGGCGCATAGACACGTGCACTGCCGGTCGGACAGACACCCATCATGGCGGCCACGGGCGCGCCGGTGCCAATCGTCAGGCATTGCGAGCCGGTGATCGGGCGCGCCGCGATCTCATTGACGGGCGGTTGCGCCGTTGGAAACTGGCCGAAGTGATCGTCCGTGAATTCGAGCCGGAACTTCGCTGATAAGTCCTCACCGGGTTGCCACTTGCCAGACAGAGCCGCTCCCCAGCCGTCACCATCGCCAACCTTGGCGCCGGTCACCTCGTTTCGATAGATACCGTCCTGACTCCAGTAGACGGCGTTGAAGCGCAGCCCCCAGGTGTCGGTGATCGGTCCGCTCAGCGAAGCCGAGACGTTGTAGCGGCCGAAATCCCCGAACTCGCCGCGCACATTGCCCTCGGCCTCCGCCGAGGGGTCCTTGGTCACGTACTGGATCGCGCCGGCAAATGCACTGCGGCCATACAGCGCCGATTGCGGCCCTTTGACCACCTCGACGGCAGCGAGATCGAGCAGCCTGTTCGTCGCGAGCAGCGACCCGCCGCCGAAGGCAATGCTCTCGCTCGACGTGTCGATGCCGTCAACGAGGACCGCGACGTTGACGCGACCGCGCGTCGGCGACAGACCGCGGATCGAAATTCGGTTGTCAGTGGCCGAATAACCTTTGTCGTAGATCAGCGAGGCGTCGAGCCTCGCGACGTCGTCGATGTCGCTGACGCCCAGCTTCTCGATCTCGGTGGCCGGGATCGCCGTGATCGACAGCGACACGTCCTGCAGGCGCTCCTCGCGCTTGCGTGCCGTGACCACCACTTCATCGAGACCGCCGTCGAGTGTCGACTGGTCGGCGAATACGGGCGCCGCGAGCAGCGTCGCCAGGCTGCCCACGAGAAACGATTGAAGGCGCGAGCTCACGCCGCGATCCCGGTCCATACCCCCTCCTGTTGTGACCGCCCGGTCACAAACTGTCACACGGCATGGTTCGGGCGTTAGAATTGGGCAGTGCGGTGACCACGTGGTGCTCACGGGCTTGACCGCGCGGTCACCGTATGAAGCGTCACGCTATCGTGTGCGGCGTGCGAAACGATCGCTCGCAGCGCCGTCGACCGGGACGGGCGGCCTCGGAACGGGCCCTGCTGCAGGCCTTTGAGGGACTCTTGACCCGCCACGGCGTCACCGGAGTCGGCGTCAATGCCGTGCTCGACTCCGCAGGCGTCGGCAAGCGCTTGCTGTACGACTACTTCGGCGACCTCGAGGGTCTCGCCGCGGCCTGGGCGCGGGACCGGACGGACCCCCTCTCGCTCGGCGGGCGCGCCGCGGCCGTGCGCGAGCGGCTGCAGCGTCTGCCGCCTGCGGCCCGGATCGTCGCGATCGTCGAGGACTACGCAACCAGCCTCCGCAACCATCCCTGGGCCGGCGAGGTACTGCTCGCCGATCTGCAGGACAGGCACGCCGTGGCCCAGGCGATCCGCGAGATGCGCCTCGCCATCGGCAGGGGGCATGAGCAGCTGCTGCTCGATCCGGCGCTGATGGCAGACCGGCGACTCGGCGAGCTGGCCTTCGTGCTGCACGCGGCGGCCAACTACCTCGCACTTCGGGCCCGTTTCGCTCCCGACTACAACGGCCTCGATCTGGCAACCGACGCCGGCTGGCGCGCTGCGATACGGATGCTGTACACGACGGCCGGCGCAGACCCCGTTGCCCTGCGCGGCACCGGCATCAGGCGCCGGGTTTCGGCCGGGCGCTCAGGCGCTCCGGATACTCGCGCTCGATCCGGTCGCGATAGTCCCGCGGCAGTTCGTCGATCGAGCGGAGCTTCACGCCCGAAGCGTGCCAGATGACGTGGCCCGGATGGTCCTTCATGTCCATCCACTTGAGCCAGCCCATGAATACGGTCGACGAGAACGCCGCCGGCAGAGCGACCACCCGGCGATCGAGATAGTCACGGCGCGCAGCGAACATGCTCTGTCGCTGGCCATGCATCGGCGGCATTCCGGGTGGATAGACCGTCTGGTGCTGCAGCCAGACGTACTGCCCCATCGCATGCCATTGCAGCCACAAGGGTCGAGTCACGGGCGTGCCGAGCGGCTCCCCCGAGAGCCGGACCGGCCAGATGCCGTCGACGCCATAGTGAAACGCGAGGTTGCCACCCTGCACGGCCGGCTTCACGACGTCCGTGCGACCGGTCCACGGGTTGCGAAATTCATAGAGGAACTCGCGGGTCTCGAAGTCGCGGAAGAAAGTAACGGTGTGGCCACCGAGCCGGTAGCCATCGTCGACATGCTGGAACCAGTAGACCTCGAATCCCTCGAACCGAACCAGCGGACGCGGTGTCTGATCGTCGCCGGTGACGGCAAAGATCACGCCCGTGAACCACCACGGCACGTCCTGCTCGCGCAGGCTGCCCTGCATGCGCACGAGCTGCCGCAGATGCTCGGCCGGCGTGCCCGGCAGTGGCACGCCGGCCGCGCGTACGCGCCCGTCGGCGCCGTGCGCGGTCAACGACACGCCGCCACCAAAGCCGGCGGTCAGAAGCCCGAGCAGCCACTCGCGACGGTTGCCGGTCACCGAAGAGTCATCCACCGCTACTGCCCCTCGAGAGGCGCAGCGGGTCGCCCGCCCGGTGGCGAGCGACCCGCTCGTTCTAATGAACCGTTCCCGCGCCGCGAGTCGGCGTCAGAACTTATAGCTGAACCGGATGCCAGCCGTGCGCGGGTTCGGCAGGTTCACGAACGTCGTCGTCGGAATGCTCGGCGCGGCCACGAGAACCTGCGACGGCGGGCCCGGCGAGACCGGGAAGAAGGTGAACGAGCCAAGGCGGAAATCCGAACCCGGCAGATTTGGACCCGTCCCCGCCGACCGGATAGTGCGATTGTCCGCGAGGTTGTCGACGAACAGCAAAGCGCTCCAGTTGTCGCGCTCGAGGCCGAGGCGCAGGTTCGCGAGCCAGTAGGAGTTCAGATACGCGATGTTGTCGTCCTCGAGGAACCGTTCGTCCTCCCATTTCGCATCGAGATCGGCAAAGAACACGGCGCCGTTCGCGAGCGGCCGCCGGTAGCTGACGTTACCGGCCAGCGACAGTTCCGGCGTGTCCTCGAGATGCCGGCCCGTGTAGTCGACGAGGCAGGTCAGCGCGTACGGGGCGTTGGTGACCGGGTTGTTCGGTCGCACGCCGCCGCTCAGCGCCACGAACTGGTTGGTGCCTGCCTCGAGGTAACCGACCGTGCAGTTCCCGACACGCGCGATGACTCCGGCGCCCGTCGTGGTCGTCCGATAGTCGGTGTACTCGTACTTGCTGAAGTAGGTTGCGCCGAGACCGAAGTTCCAGTTCGCGCTCGCCTGCCACTGCCCGGCGAGCTCGAGCCCGAGGATCTCGGCCTTGCCCGCGTTAGTGACGCGGTTCGTCAGCGTGTTGCCGACGATGACCTGCGAGCCGACCTGCTTGTCGGTGAAGTCCGTCTTGAAGAGGCTCGAGAGAATCTGCAGGCGCCCGCTGGCATCGCGCCACTTCAGACCGAGCTCGTAGGCACGAAGCTTCTCAGCCTCGAACAGGATGTCGGCAGGGTCGAGCGGCGCACCCGAGCCACCCAAGGTGACCGTCGAATACCCGCCGGGCTTACGGGCTTCGGCGGCCGACAGAAAGACGTTGAGATCGCGGTTCGGCGACCATTGCAGCGTGACCTTGGGCGTCACGTAGTCTTCCTTGAGCACCGGATAGTCGATCTGCCGAGTGACGGGCACCGGTGCGAAGCCACGCGGCGAAAGCGTTGCGAACTGACCTGTCACCGGGAACGGCAGATAGCCCATCGCGGGGATGCCGGCGCCGCCGAGGCACGGACCGTTGAGGCCGCAGAGGATCACCGTGCCGGGACCGTTCGAGCCGTCGGTGTACCCGCCACTGACGAAGTTCTCTTCCTCGACCCAGCGCGCCTCGGCGATCAGCTTCAGAGACTCGACGATCTGCCACTCGATGTCGAGGTAGGCCGACTTGTGATCGATGGTCCGGCGCACCCAATTGGGTTGCCTCGCGCGGTAGACGTCGTCCATGAACGGCGCGACCGACGCGCTCGAGAAGCCGCCGCCGGTCGTGCACGAGTTGGCCGGCACGAGCAGCGGACCCGCGGGACCGGGCGGCGCCTGGATCGCCGGCGCCGGACCCGGTGGATCGAATGCGAAGCAGACCGTGCCCTCGCCGACGACCGCACCGAAATTCCGCTCGATCTGGTCCGAGCGCTCGGTCCAGTACTGCAGACCGGCGAAGATGTCTTCGCGCACCCAGGTATGGATGGAAATCTTCTCCGGCCGGGTCTCGGCGGCGAGCCCGCCCGCCAGCAGGCCGGCAGACAAAATCCGCATTGGGAACTGTCCCTCCCCGTCAAGCGATAAAATAATAGCATGGTCGC
>CAZAWM010000193.1:0-6390 GCA_964488605.1 uncultured Steroidobacteraceae bacterium
CTGCACGAACATCGCGCCGGCCATGATCAGCGGCAGCACGAAGAACGGATCCTTCGACGAGAGGTCCTGGATCCAGCCGACGAACGGCGCCTGGCGCATCTCGACGCTCTCGAGCAGCACCCAGTAGAACGCGAAGAACACCGGCATCTGGATCAGGATCGGCAGACAGCCGGCGAGCGGATTGATCTTCTCGCGCTGATAGAGCTCCATCATCGCGCGGCCGAGCTTCTCGCGATCGTCCTTGTAGGTTTCCTGCAGGTTCTTGATGCGCGGTGCGAGCACGCGCATCTTCGCCATCGACTTGCCCGAGGCCTCGGACAGCGGATAGAAGGCGAGCTTCAGCGCGAACGTGATCAGCACGATCGCCCAGCCCCAGTTGCCGACCAGGTCGTGAGCCTTCTCGAGCAGCCAGAACAGCGGCTTCGCGAGCAGCGTGAGCATGCCGTAGTCGGCGACGAGGTCGAGCCGGGGGCCGGTGCGCTCGAGCTGCGCCTGCAGTTTGGGCCCGACGAACAGCGTCTCGCGGAACGTCGCCTCGGCGCCCGCATCGACCGAGCGCAGCGGTCCGGCCGCCGACAGCAGGTACTGCCTCCCGTCGACCTTCAGCGCATAGCGGTAGGTGGCGTCCGCGGCCGGCACGACTGCGGTAGTGAAGTGATGCTGCATGCCGGCGATCCAGCCGCCCTGGATCTCGCGCGAGAGGCTGCGGTCGTCGGCGTCGTCGAGCTTGAGTTTCTGGTACTTCTGCCCGTCGTAGTAGGCCGGACCCTTGAACGCATAGCTTTCGACGTCGAACATCGAGCGCTCGACCGGGATGTCGTCGCGCAGGATCTGGACGTAGGAAGCGGCCTGCCACGGCGCGGCGCTACGATTCTGGACGACGTACTCGAGCCCGATCCGATACTCGCCACGGCGGAACACGTAGGTCTTGGTCACCGTCACGCCGCTGCCGTCGGTCCAGCTCATCGGCACGCGGAGCTCGTCGAGCATGTCGGGCAAGCGCACGTCGCGCAGATCGGACTCGAAGCGTGCCAGATGGGTCGGACGAGGGTCGTCGCCGACACCGGCCAGACCGCTCTGGATCACGTAAAAGCCGGCGCCGTCGCGGTTCAGCAGTCTCACGCGGCGCTCCTCGCCCTTGACGACCGGGTAGACGAGCAGATCGGCGCCACTGAGCTCGCCGCCGGTGAGGCTGATGTCGACATCGAGCACGTCGGTACGCACGCGGATGACCGGCGTGTCGGCCGTGGCTGCGGCGACGCCTGCCGCCACCGGCGGTGCCGCGTCCGGCAGGGCCGCCGCGTTCGCACGGTCCGTGGGCGCTGGCGCGGTCGCAGAGCTCGCGGCAGCCGGCGCGCTGGCCTGCGGGATCGTGGCGCTCAGCGTCGTCGACGGCGTGCCGGCCGAAGCAGCCGGCGTGGGCGGCGGCGGCGCATAGTCGCGCTGCCAGGTCTCGTAGTTGAGCCACAGCACGAGCACGAACGCTAGCCAGAGGAAGACGCGGATGTTCTTGTTCACGGATTCTTCGTCACGAGGTTCGAAGTCGGTCGCGTCGCCTCCGGCACCGGATCGAAACCGCCGGGATGCCACGGATGGCACCGCCCGATCCGGCGCAGCGCGAACAGGCTGCCGCGCTGCGCGCCGTGGCGCGCTATGGCTTCGTAAGCGTAATGCGAGCAGGTCGGAAGGAAACGGCAGCGCGGCCCGAGATGCGGGCTGATGAGTAGCTGGTAGACCCGGATCAGGCCCTGGAGGACGCTGCGCATGACTGTTGCACCCGCCGCCACAAAGTCTCGAGGCTGATCCGTAGCCGGCCGTTGTCGACGGTGCGAACACCGCTGCGCGCGCCGATCACGATGTCGGCCGCTGGCAGGGCGCGCTGGGCAAGACGGAAAGACTCACGGACGACGCGGCGTATGCGGTTACGGTCGACGGCATCGCCCGCGACGCGCGCAGCGATCGCGAGACCGAGGCGAGGATGACCGAGGCTGTTGGGCAGATAGGTCACGGTGAACAGCGGGTCCGAGAGGCGATGGCCTTGCCGGTAGACGGCGTCGAACTCGCTCTTGCGTCGCACCCGCAGGTGCGGCGGAAAGCTCAGCCTCGAAGAAGCCGGGAGGCGCGAATCGTTGCCGACCTTCAAAGGATGGCGGTAAAGCCGTCAGGGCACCAGCTTTTTGCGACCCTTGGCGCGGCGGCGAGCCAGGACCTTGCGACCGCTCGCGGTCGCCATGCGGGCGCGGAAGCCGTGCGTGCGGGCACGGCGAACCTTGCTGGGCTGGTATGTGCGCTTCATGGCTCAGAAATCACGTGAGAAAAAAGGCCGGGAAGGGTAAGCAGCCGGGGCCGGGGTGTCAAGGTAGCGCGGCCGGCACGGGCAGTGCGCCCGGTGCGCAGCGGGTATAGACTCTGCGCCCCGTTTTTTTTGGCATCAGTCCCTGGAGCGTGACCGCGTGGAAGGTTCGCTGTGGGCCCAGTGCGCTCTGGCGCTCGAGAAAGAGCTTCCGGAGGCGCAGTTCAACACGTGGGTACGCCCCCTGCAGTCGCTCGAGACTGCCGGAGCGCTGAAGCTGCTCGCACCGAACACCTTCGTCGTGGAATGGCTGAGGCAGCACCTGATGGAGCGCATTGGTGAACTGCTGCGCGCACACGTGACCGGGGAGCCGCCGGTCGTGACGATCGAGGTCGGATCACGACCGACCGAGATGAGCGCGGCGGTGACGGCTCCGGCCGGGGCTTCGCGGCCAAGACCTTCGCCGCGGTCAGCCGAAGGCCTCGTGATCAGCGGTCGGCTCAATCCCGATTCGACGTTCGAGAATTTCGTCGTCGGCAAGAGCAATCAGTTGGCCAAAGCGGCTGCGCTGCAAGTCGGCGAGAATCCGGGCCGCGCGTACAACCCTCTTTTTCTCTATGGCGGTACCGGTCTGGGCAAGACCCATCTGATGCATGCGATCGGTCACATGATCCTTGCACGCAAACCGCAGGCGCGGGTCGCGTACGTGCACTCCGAAAGGTTCGTCGGCGACATGGTCAAGGCGCTGCAACACAACACCATGAACACGTTCAAGGCGACGTACCGGTCGCTCGACGCGCTGCTGATCGACGATATCCAGTTCTTCGCCGGCAAGGAGCGTTCGCAGGAGGAGTTCTTCCATACTTTCAACGCGCTGCTCGAAGCGCAGCAGCAGGTCGTGCTGACCTGCGATCGCCATGCCAAGGAAGTCAACGGTGTCGAAGAGCGGCTGAAGTCGCGCTTCTCGTGGGGACTGACGGTCTCGATCGATCCGCCCGAGCTCGAGACGTGTGCGGCAATCCTGATCAGCAAAGCCAACGCTGCCGGCGTTTCGTTGCCCGAGGAGGTCGCGTTCTTCATCGCCAAGCGCATCCGCTCGAACGTCCGCGAGCTCGAAGGCGCGCTGCGCCGTGTGATCGCGAATGCACGCTTCACCGGCCAGCCGATCACGGTGGACTTTGCCAAGGAAGCGCTCCGTGACCTGCTCTCGCTGCAAGCACGCTTGGTAACGATCGAGAACATCCAGAAGACGGTCGCCGATTATTACAAAGTCAGGCTTTCAGACCTGCTGTCACCGCGTCGCAGCCGTTCGATCGCCCGGCCGCGCCAGGTCGCCATGGCACTCGCCAAGGAGCTGACGAATCACAGCCTTCCCGAGATCGGTGCGGCCTTCGGCGGCCGCGATCACACGACGGTCCTGCACGCCTGCAAACGGATCAAAGAACTGCGTGATGAAGACCACCGGATGAGCGAAGATTATTCGAACCTGTTGAGAACCCTCGCGACGTGAAAACGAGCTTCCTGTGGATGACGTTTGTATCAGTTCCTGCCCCCATCTCATCCACAGGCGGCCCCGCGACAATACGCGACGGAGCCCACGCACCAAGCTCTCCTAGTTTATTGTTCCAGAAGGAATTCGAAGGTTTTCCAAGGTACTCACAGGGCTCTCCATCACGGCGACAAGTCCTTCAATACAAGAAACAGATTCGAGAAGCAGAACCATGAAGCTGACGGCCACCCGCGAACAGATCCTCAGTCCTCTGCAGAGCGTGATCGGCGTCGTCGAGCGTCGGCAGACGATGCCCGTGCTCTCGAACGTCCTACTCTCGGCCCGCAACAATCGTCTTGGCGTCACCGGAACCGACCTCGAGGTCGAACTGGTCGCGTCGACGGAAGTCCAGGTCCAGCAGGCCGGTGACGTGACAGTACCGGGCCGTAAGCTGCTCGATATCTGCCGTGCGCTACCCGAGGGCACCCAACTGACCCTGATGACCGAGGCCGAGCGCGCCACACTTCGCTGCGGCCGCAGCCGTTTCGCGCTCTCGACATTGCCGGCAGCCGAGTTCCCGGTGGTGGAGGAGATCAATGCCGAGCTGACCGTCACGGTCGCGCAGGCGGACTGCCGTAGGCTCATCGACAAGACGCATTTTTCGATGGCGCAACAGGATGTGCGCTACTACCTCAACGGCATGCTGCTCGAGGCCGACGGCTCGACGCTGCGCGCGGTGGCGACCGACGGGCATCGGCTCGCGTTGTGCGAGATCCCGCTGTCGACGCCGGTCCGGACCAAGCAGCAGGTCATCGTGCCGCGCAAGGGCGTGCTCGAGCTGCAGCGCTGCCTAGGCAGTGAAGGGCCGCTCGAACTGGCAATCGGCACTAATCACGTTCGAGCCCAGATTGGCGATATTCGCTTCACTTCGAAGCTGATTGATGGCCGTTTCCCAGACTATGCGCGCGTGATTCCTACGCGGCCGAGCCGCCTCGTCGAGGCGGACAGGGAGACGCTGGGCCAGGCTTTGCAGCGCACCGCGATTCTGTCGAACGAGAAATACCGCGGCATTCGCCTTCAGCTGAAACCCGGTCTGCTGACCTTGCAGGCGCACAATCCCGAGCAGGAAGAGGCCGAAGACCAGCTCGAGGTCCAGTACAGCGGAGAAGAGATGGAGATCGGCTTCAACGTCACCTATCTGCTCGATGCACTCTCGGCGATCGACACCGATCGCGTGCAGGTCGGTTTGACGGACTCGAACAGCAGCTGTTTGATTACCGGACAGGGTGTCAGCAGCACCCGCTACGTCGTCATGCCGATGCGGCTCTAAGCGCCGCCATTGCTGGTCTCACTCGAGATAGAACATCTCCGCAGCCTCCGGTCTGCGCAGCTGCAGTTCGGCCCGGGGCTGAATCTCATCCATGGCCGAAACGGCGCGGGTAAGACGACCGTGCTCGAAGCGGTTTTTCTACTGGGGCGCGGTCGCTCATTCAGGACGCGCTCGAACGAGCGCCTGATCGAGAGCGGTGAGCCTTGGGCGCGCGTTGTCGGCCGTGTCGGAGCCGACGGCCGAACCGAGCTCATTGGGGTCGAGATCTCGCGAGCCGACGGGACGCGCGCGCGACTATCAGGGCGGACGCCCGAGAGCCTCGCCGAACTCGCGATCGCATTTCCAGTACAGGTCATCGACCCGGATATCCATAAGCTCTTCGAGGACGGGTCGACACGCCGCCGGCGGTGGCTCGACTGGGGGGTGTTCCACGTGGAACAGGCGTTCGCCAAAGACTGGGCTCGTTATCAGCGGGCATTGAGACAGCGCAATGCGGCGTTGCGAAGTGGTAGTCGCAGCGTGAACGTTTGGGATACCGAGCTTGATCGGAGCGGGCAGGCGTTGACGCGGGCGCGAGAGCGCGTCGTAGAGGCGCTGGCGCTGCGATGGACAACGCTGTGCGAGCGGTTGACCGGGCTCGAGCTCACGATGCAGTTCTACGCCGGATGGGACGCTGACCGGCCGCTGGTCGAGGTGCTCCGCGATAACGTGAAACGGGATCGCGAGCGCGGCGTGACGACTGCCGGTCCCCATCGGGCCGATTTGCGCCTTCGCTTCCGTGGGCGGTTGGCGCGCGAGCTGCTGTCACGCGGACAGCAGAAACTCGCTGCAGTCGCGTTGACCCTGGCACAGCTCCAGTGGCTCAAGGCCGATTATGGGGTCGTACCAACATTACTGCTCGATGATCCGGCAGCGGAACTCGACGAGGATCGACTCGGTGCATTCATTGGCGAGGTTCAGTCGCTCGAGACACAGCTCCTCGTGACCTCGCTGGCGAGAGAGGCGACGCCTCTGGGACAGCCCGAAAGGTTGTTCCACGTGGAACCGGGCAGGGTGGAGACGGTATACTGACGTAATTGTGCATCGAGCCTCTGCATGACCGATCAGGAAGTCTACGACTCCAGTAAAATCAAGGTCTTAAAAGGCCTTGATGCTGTGCGCAAACGACCCGGTATGTACATCGGTGATACCGATGACGGCACGGGCCTGCACCACATGGTCTTCGAGGTCGTCGATAACTCGATCGACGAGGCGCTGGCCGGCTATTGCGACCGCGTA
>CAZAWM010000194.1:0-6345 GCA_964488605.1 uncultured Steroidobacteraceae bacterium
GGCGCCGACCGCAGCGGACTGCGCCTGCACCGCGCCCGGCAGCCCCCCGACGGCTGCAAGGAGCAGCACCGCGAACCGCGACCACCTCGTGCGCGCCAATGCGCGCGAGGCGGAGTGGTCGCCCACTCCGCCCCGCGCATCGGTTGCGCATCCGAAGCGCACGCCGCTTGGAGCGTGCCCCATCACGAGATCAGGTCACCGCGCGAAACTGCTTCAGTTGATGATCACCCGGAAGCGCACGGTCACGGCGCTGGCCGCGCCGATCGCCACCGTGGAACTCGCAGCGGTGCTGACCGACACTGCGCCCGCGCCCGTGCGGACGCAGCCGTCGCCGTTCGTATCCGCACCACCGGCCTCGGCGACGCAGAACGTGGTCGTAGCGCCGACCGTGATGCTGACGTCGCTCGCGCCCGCGTTGTACTGGCCGGTGGCGAACGTCGTATTGGCGGGCACTGGATCCACGAGCGTCACGCCGGTCGCCGGCACGGCGCCCGTGTTCGTGATCGTAATCGCATACTCGACGATGGCACCCGGGATGGCCCGCGGCGAGCTCGTGCCGTTGAACGGATCGCTGATGACGGTCGAGGTCTTGGCGATCGTCAGGGCGGCGGACCGGATCTCGTACTGATCGTCGGCCCCGAAGGCGCCATCGCGCGCGGCGTCGCCGGCACCCGCGCCGTCACCGAACACGACGTCGACCGCGCCCGGCGTCTCGGCGCCGACCGTCTCGGTCGCGAGAGTCCCCGGCGCGCCGTCAACCGCGGCGCGCGCCGTCAGCCGCACGCTCGCGAACTGTCCGTTGGTCGCCGTCAGCGGCACGTTGGCGACGACGAACACGATGACGTTCGCATCGGCGGCAAGCGAGTTCACGGCGGTGGCCGTGTCCGTCCCCGGTTCATACGTTCCGTTGCCATTGGCGTCGACGAAGACGGCGAGCGGGTTCGTGACGTCGGTGTTGTCGGCATTGCCGAACACCGTACCGCCCGTCAACTGCGCCGCCGTAAGCTGGAAGGCCTGCGCAGCGTTGCCGGTGTTGGTCAGGCGGAAGCTCGTGACCGCGCCGGTGGCGCCGGGATTCGTCACTGTGGTGCCACCCGACAGCTCGGTGACCGTCAGATCGATGCGGTTGTCGACGACGAAGCTGGTGTTGGCGCCATTACCGGTCCCTGGCGTGCTGTTGCCGGTCGGCGAGGACTCGATCGGTGTCTGGGCAACCGCGCCTACCGAGTAGCTGACCGTGGCGCGATTGTCGATCGACGTATTCGCGGGCGTGCCGACCGCATGCGCCGGCGACAGGACCACGAGTCCGCAGACCGCCACGAGCGCGAGGCTCGCTGTCTTGACGGGGAAACGCACAGTATTCATCACGACTCCTGAGGGGATACGCAAACGAAAGCAAACCGTCGGTTAGGATCAGACCGGTCTCATTTCAGCACCGCGCGGAACCGCGCCAGAGCCATCCGCCCGGGCTCGATCGGACTGCGGAACAGCCAGCGGATGTGGGTGTATTCGTCGGGACGGGCAGCGCGCTCGGTGCCGTCGGCGTCGCGAACGCGCAGTTGCTCCGCTGATGCGAACTGGCGCCCGTCGAGCGAGTAGACGATGTCAGCGCCCGCGCCGAGCGCCGAGTTCGGCACGTAGCGCATCTGCTCGGGAACAGGGTTATCGATCGTCACGTTGCTGACGGACTGCGGGCAGACGTTGCTCGCAGTCACCGTCCAGATCACTTCCGTGCCTGGCACGACCTTCGCCGCGGGTGCGAGCCGCTTGACCCGCTCGCCTTTTTCGTTGACGGTCTCCTGCTCGATCTCGGCGACCGATTTCACGGCGATACACCCCCGAGCCTCGGCCGGCGCCGATGCGCTGGCGGGATCCGAGGCCGCCACGCCCTCCGCGGCGCCGAGCGTCGCGAGCGCCGCAATCCACGACCATGTCCCCTGATGCATAGTTGTTTTCTCCTCGAGAATCGATTGAGCCGAATCAGTTGATCGTGACGTCGAAGACCAGCGTCTGCGGACCGCTCGCCTGGGTCAGGTCACCGAGCGCGACCTGCACCGCCGCGGACGGCGTCGTCGAGTAGCCCCCGGCGTCCGCGTCCGCCGTACTGTCGGTGATCGGGTTGCCGTTCAGCGTGATGCTGCCTGGCACGAAGCTCGTATTCGCCGGTATGGGGTCGCGGAAGCTGACGCCGGTTGCGACGCCGGTGCCGGTCGCCGTGACAACGATCTGGTAGCGGATACGCGCGCCGGGCACCGGGCGCGAGCCACCGAAAGGGTCGGTGACCGTCGCGGTCTTGACCGCCGCGAGCGTGATGTCGGCGACGACGTACTGGCCGGTCGCCTCGCCGTCGGCACCACTGGTGCCGACGACGGCGTCGGTGCCGCCGACGCCCTGGCCGGCGAACACCGTGCCCGGGGCGCCGGTGCCGGTCAGCGCCGCAGCCTCGAGGCGCGCGAGGCCGCGCGCACCGTTGGCCAGACCGCCCGGGATGTTGTGCACCGCGAGCACTGTGACGAAGCCGTCCTGCGGCAGCACAGGGTCGTTGGCACCGGGCGTGTATGGTGTGTCGGCCGCCGTCAACGTGCCAGTCCCGTCCGTGTCGAAATACAGTGCGGGCGTGGCCGGCGCCGGATCGAACTCGTCGCCGCCCAGCACGCTGGTCAGCGCGAGCCGAAAGGCTTCGGATGCATTGCCCGTGTTCGTCACCCGGTAGACGAGCAGCTGATTCGTCGCGCCCGGACTGACCGAGGTCGTCGCGCTCTGCAGCGTGACGACGACGTCGAGCACCTCGGCCACCGTGAGGGCAACCGTGTTGGAAGCCGCGTTCAGCGAAGTGCCGCCGATCGTAAAGCTGACCTGGGCGGTGTTCTCTATCCGGGTGCCGGCGGCGACGCCGACCGCCTCGACGCGGCTGGCAATGGCGGCCAAGGCAATCACGGCCACGGTAAACCGCGCTGGCCGTGGCCGGAGACCGTTGGATTTTTTGTTCAATTCAGACTCCCGCCCGGGTGTTTCGGGTCGGGCCGGACTCTAAGGGTATCCCCGGGAAGCGCCTGTGACCATAATCACAGGCATGGCCGCCACTGTCCGCGTCGCGCGACATAATCGGCGGCCCGCTGTGATAACGGTGACGCCGGTCTCATTACGAGGCCAACGGCAGGGCTCAAGTTTTCGACGGGGATGCCGACCCGAATCCGCCCCGGCGCGCACCCAGCGTGCGCCGTGCACGTCACCGACGGCGAAGTAGCGCTCCCGGTGTCGACTCACGGACGCTGGCCGCGTCGCGCCAGCTGCCGCTCTGCCCTCACTCCAGGCGGAGTCGCCAGAACGGTTTTTTCTACGCCTCAGGCCGGGTTGGCGAGCAGCCGAACACGCTGCGAGCAGCCGACGGGGCGCCCGGGTGGGCAAACCGGGACCTGCCGCTATACTTGGACGCTGCCCAATCACCGCCCTACTCTTAAGGATCAAGGATGGCCACCGCACTCCCGCTGCCGCAATCGCTGCCCGAGATCGCTCCCGCCGTCACGCAGTGGGTCGAGTCGGTGCGCGCACTGACGGAGCCGGCTCGCATTCACTGGTGCGACGGCTCGGATGCCGAATACCGCAGCCTCACGCAGCAGATGCGGGAGCGTGGCGAGCTTATCGAGCTGAACCAGCAGACGTTCCCGGGTTGCTCGCTCGCGCGCTCGCACCCCTCCGACGTTGCCCGCGTCGAGCACCTGACCTTCGTCTGCACAACCCATCGCGACGACGCTGGCCCAAACAACCACTGGATGGCCCCCGCCGAGGCCAAGGCCAAGATGGAGGCGCTATTCCGCGGCTGTATGCGGGGCCGGACGCTATACGTCGTACCCTACTGCATGGGCCCCCTCGATTCGCCGTACGCGCGCTGCGGTGTCGAGATCACCGATAGCGCCTACGTGGTGGCCAACATGGCGCTGATGACGCGCATGGGCCAACCGGCGCTCGAGCGGATCGCCCGAGAGGGCAGCTTCGTCAAGGGCCTGCACTCGACCGGGGAGCTGGACCCGAACCGGCGCTTCATCATGCACTTCCCCGAAGAGCTGTCGATCATGAGCTTCGGCTCGGGTTACGGCGGCAACGCGCTGCTCGGCAAGAAATGTCACGCTTTGCGGATCGCGAGCTATCAGGCCCGCAACGAGGGCTGGCTTGCCGAACACATGCTGATCGTCGGCCTGCAGAATCCCAAAGGAGAGATGCACTACATCGCAGCCGCCTTCCCCTCCGCCTGCGGCAAGACCAATCTCGCGATGCTGATTCCGCCCGACTCGATGCCAGGCTGGAAAGTTTTCACCGTCGGCGACGACATCGCCTGGTTGCACCCCGGCCCCGACGGCCGGCTCTATGCGATCAATCCCGAAGCGGGTTATTTCGGTGTCGTGCCGGGCACGAACCCGAAGACCAACCGCAATGCCTACGAGATGATCCGTCGCGACACCTTGTTCACGAACGTCGCGCTGGCCGACGACAACAGCCCCTGGTGGGAGGGACTCGATGACGGTATTCCCGTCATCGACTGGCAGGGGCGGCCTTACGACCCAGTCAACGGCCCGGCCGCGCACCCCAATTCACGGTTCACGGTTTCGGCGAAGCGGAACCCCGGCTACTCCCCCGAGGCCGACAATCCGCGCGGCGTGCCGATCTCGGCGATCGTTTTCGGCGGCCGCCGGCGCAGCCTCGCGCCGCTGGTCTACGAAGCACGCGACTGGCAGCACGGCGTGCTCGTCGGCGCATCGGTCGCCTCCGAGACGACGGCGGCCGCAATCGGCGCTGTCGGCGTGGTGCGGCGCGACCCGATGGCCATGAAGCCTTTCTGCGGCTACAACTTCGCCGACTACTGGGCTCACTGGCTCGACGTCGGCACGAAGCTCAAGCACCCGCCGCGGATCTTTCATGTCAACTGGTTTCGGCGCGATGCTGCGGGCCAATTCCTCTGGCCGGGCTATGGCGACAACCTGCGCGTGCTCGCATGGATGCTCGAGCGCTGTGCCGGTCGCGGCGACGCCACCGAGACGCCGATAGGCCGCCTGCCAAGCCCTACCGACCTCAATCTCACGGGACTGTCGATCGATCGCGCCGCGCTCGACGAACTGCTTGCCGTCGACCGAGAGCAGTGGAAACAGGAGTCCGAGGCGATCCGCAAGGACATGTCCGCCTACGGCTCGCGCGTGCCCGCGGCGCTGCTGGCCGAGCTCGACGAGCTCGACCGGCGCCTCGCGAGCTGAACCGCCGCCAGCTCAGGTCTCTTCGCAGATGTAGCGGATCGTCAGCGGTGAGTCTGCCTCGGGCACTCGCCCAAGGCCGATGAGCCCTTCGCCTTTGATCTGCATGCTGTCGCGGCGCACGAAAGCGTCCTCGCCGCCCACGGTCCGCACGAACGTGCCGTTCGTGCTCTGATCGACGAGCATGAACTTGTCGCGCGAGACCTCGATTCGTGCGTGCAGACGCGATATCAGGTGTCCCTTGACGACGAGGTCGCTGTCCTCGGCGCGGCCCATCACGACATTTGGCCGCGACTCGTCGACGACGAGTTCGCGATCCCCCAGGCGCAATCGCAGGCGTGATGCCTTCTTCGATGCTGCGGTTCCGATCGCGATCTGCGGCAGCATGCTGGTCACGTCCTCGGGCTGCCAGAGCACCTCGAACAGCGCGACCTCGCTGCCCTGACCCCGCACGGTCGCCACATCAATCTGCCGCACCGACGAGCGCCAGTCGCTCGACAGTTGGGCCACGGTGGCGGCGGTCGTCACGATCTGCCCGGCCTTCGCCTGGCTCGTCATGCGATTGGCCGTATGCACGGTGGAGCCGAACACGTCGCGGTTCTCAAGGACCACTGGGCCGTAGTGACAGCCGATGCGGATCGCGACCGGGTGGCCGTCGATCTTCAAATGCGAGTGCGCGACGATCTGGCGCTGCATCTGCGCGGCCGCACTCAGTGCCTCATCCGCCGATGGGAAGGTCGCCATGACCTCGTCGCCCATTGTCTTGATGACGGTGCCGCTGTTCTTCTCGGTTGCCGTACGCATCAGGTCGATGCAGGTGGCGATCATGTCGCGTGCGCGGACGTCGCCGAGCAGCTCGAACAGGCGCGTCGAGCCGACGACGTCGGCGAACAGAACCGCTACTTCGATGTCTCGCGTCATGATGGCAAGCGACTGCCCCGAAGGATTATACGCATACGGAACTCAGCCGTAGCGCTCGGCCGCAACCCGCAGCAGTTCGGGACCGGCCGAGGGCGCCCGTGCACCCTCCGACAGCAGCCTGCGGAACTCGCGCGCGCCCGGCGCGTGCGTGAGCAGCCCGAGCATATGCCTCGTGATCGAG
>CAZAWM010000195.1:0-6325 GCA_964488605.1 uncultured Steroidobacteraceae bacterium
AGAATTTTTCGCGCAGGAATTTGGCCTCTTTGGCGCGGAACGATTGGTACTCGCCATCCACGCACTCTTCCATTCGCTTGAGCAGAATGCCGCTGCGGTCTCTGGCGAAGAGTGGATCCCAGCCGCGCCCCCACAGAACTTTGATCACGTTCCAACCCGCGCCGCGGAAGGCGGCTTCGAGTTCCTGAATGATCTTGCCGTTGCCGCGCACGGGGCCGTCGAGCCGCTGCAGGTTGCAGTTGATGACGAAGATCAGATTGTCGAGCTTCTCGCGCACCGGCATCGTCAGCGCACCCATCGACTCCGGCTCGTCCATCTCGCCGTCGCCGAGGAAGGCCCAGACCTTGCGATCCGAGGGCTTCACGAGGCCCCGGTTCTCGAGGTAACGCTGAAAACGTGCCTGGAAGATCGCCTGCATGGCGCCGAGGCCCATCGAGACGGTAGGGAACTGCCAGAAGTCGGGCATCAGCCATGGATGCGGATAGGACGAGAGCCCGTCACCGTCGACTTCCTGGCGGAAGTGCCGCAACTGCTCCTCCGTGAGCCGCCCCTCGAGGTACGCCCGCGCGTAGATGCCGGGCGAGGCGTGTCCCTGGATGAAGACCATGTCACCGGGATGTCTCTCGGAGCGCGCACGCCAGAAGTGATTGAAGCCGACCTCGTAAAGCGTCGCCGCGGACGCATAGGTCGACAGGTGACCACCGTATTCGGCGGACTGCCGATTCGCCTGCACGACCATTGCCATGGCGTTCCAGCGAATGTAGGCCTCGATACGCCGTTCGAACTCGCGATTGCCGGGATACTCCTTCTGCTGTCCCGTGGAGATCGTGTTGAGGTAGGCCGTATTCGGCTTGAATGGCAGGTAGGCGCCAGAGCGTCGCGTGTAGTCGATGAGCTGCTCGAGCAGGAAATGCGCGCGCTCCGGACCCTGAGCCTTGAGGACCGAGTCGATTGACTCGAGCCATTCTCGAGTTTCGACCGGGTCGATGTCCCCGGGGCGGGAGGCTTCGCTCATCGGTGCTCCAGAAAAGCTGCTGCGATCGAACGAATATTGTACCCCGCCCATACCGGCGACGGGTCGCAGCGATTTGCTGTGCTAGGATCGCGCCCGCAATGCCCACCCTCTCGACGCGCGCGGCGCTGCTGCCCGACCTGACGGTTCCGCCGCTGCGTCGTCTCCGGATGCTGCCGACCGCCCGACAGCTCGAGGGCGCCGAGGCGCTGCTGCTGATGCTGCCCGCCGCAGCGGAGTCGGCGCAGGCGAGCCGTCGTTCGGCGCCGCCCGCGTTGCCAGCATCGATGCCTCATCGCGACGCGCTGCGACGCGCGCTCGCGCGCGAGCGTCCTCGCGCTGGCGAGTGCTGCATACTGACGCTGCCCAACGCCGCCCAGACCTGCGCCGTGATCGGCGCACTCGCACCGGACGCCGAACCTTTCGAAGCGCTGCAGCTCGCGGGCAGCATGGTCAGAGCAGCGGGCAAGAGGCTCACCGGCCGCATCGTGCTGCACGCCGCACTCGCCGGCGAGGCCGCGCGTGCCGCGAGCGAAGCACTAGTAGCGGCGGTGATTGCCCAGGATTTTCCTCTGCCGCGCTTCGGCCGCTCTGCAAGACGGCCGCGGCTACTGCGCGTCGATCTGCACGACCACGGCACGGTCGATCTGACGCGCGCGCGCACCGCCGCGGCCGCCAACAATCTCGCGCGCTGGCTCACCGCGCTGCCGCCGAACCTGCTCGACGCCTCCACCTATCGCCGGCTGATTGCTACGCTGGCACAACGCCACGGCCTGCAGCTTCGCTGGTGGGACGAAGCCGCGCTGCGCCGTGCCGGCGCCGGCGCTTTCCTCGCCGTCTCGGCCGGCAACGCCGCGCGCGATGCAGGCATTGCACAGCTTCGCTACCGGCCGGGTGCGCGGCGTGCACGGCCCGACGTTGCGCTGGTCGGAAAGGGCATTCTTTTCGATACCGGTGGCACCAATCTCAAACCGCACAAGAGCATGCTCGACATGCACACCGACATGGCCGGAAGCGCGACGGTGCTCGCCATCACGCTCGCGCTCGTCGAGCTGCGTGTGCCGTTCGCAATCGACTGCTGGCTCGCGATCAGCGAGAACCGTACGGGCCCGTCGGCTTATCGTCCGCAGGACGTCGTCCGGGCCGCCAACGGCCTGACGATACAGGTTATCCACACTGACGCCGAGGGCCGTATGGTGCTGGCCGACACGCTCGCGCTCGCGGCGCGCAGTCGGCCGCGTACGATCATCGATTTCGCTACCCTGACCGGCGCGTGCGTCCAGGCCCTGACCGAACGCATGAGCGGCGCATTCACGAACCGTCCCGCGCTGCGCGCGATCATCGAGGAGGCGGGCCGGCGCAGCGGCGAGCGCGTGCACTGCTTTCCGATGGCGCGCGACTACGACGTCGACCTAGAGAGCCGCGTGGCCGACGTGCTGCAGTGCGCGGTCGACGGCAAGGGCGACCATATCCTCGCCGCGCGCTTCCTGCAGCGGTTCGTGCCGCCCGAGTCGACCTGGCTGCACGTCGATCTCTCCGCGGCCACTCGCGCCGGAGGCCTGGGCCACGTCACGAGCGACGTCACGGGGTTCGGAGTGCGCTTCGCACTCGAGGCGCTCGGCGGCGCGGACCTGCTCGGCACCGCGAAGCGATGACCAGCCTGATCCTGCCAACGCCCGACGACTGGCACCTGCACCTGCGCGACGGCGCGGCGCTCGCCGCAGTGCTGCCGCACACGGCGGCGCGCTTCGCGCGCGCGATCGTGATGCCCAATCTCAAACCCGCAATCACGACGGCGGCGCTGGCAGGTGCCTACCGCGAGCGGATACTGGCTGCCCGACCGGCGGGTTCGGGCTTCGAGCCACTCATGACGCTCTACCTGACCGACCGCACGCCACCGGAGGAAGTCGCGCGGGCCCGTGCCAGCGGTTTCGTGCACGCATTCAAGCTCTACCCTGCTGGCGCCACGACGCATGCCGACGCCGGCGTGACCGACATCCGCCATTGCGCGGCGACGCTCGAGGCCATGGCTGCGCACGGCATGCCGCTGCTCGTGCATGGTGAGGTCACGCGCGACGACGTCGATATCTTCGATCGCGAGGCGCGCTTCATCGACGAGGTGCTCGCGCCGCTGACGCGGCGCCTGCCGTCCCTGCGAGTCGTATTCGAGCACATCACGACGCGGGCCGCAGTCCAGTTCGTGCGCGCGGCGGGTGCCAACGTCGCGGCGACGATCACGCCTCAACATTTGCTCTACAACCGCAACGCGCTCTTCCGCGGCGGGTTGCGACCGCACTACTACTGTCTGCCGATCCTCAAGACCGAGGACGACCGCACGGCCTTGATCGAGGCTGCAACGAGCGGGAGCCCGAAGTTCTTCCTCGGCACCGACAGCGCCCCGCACGAACGATCGACCAAGGAGGCGGCCTGCGGCTGCGCCGGCGCCTACACCGCGCATGCGGCGCTCGAGCTGTACGCGGAAGCCTTCGAGGCCGCCGGAGCGATCGAGCGACTGGCTGACTTCGCGGCGCGCTTCGGCGCCGAGTTCTACGGCCTGCCGCGTAGCGCGGGCAGCGTCGAGCTCGTGCGCGAGGAGTGGACAGTGCCCGAAGCCTACCGGTTCGGTGCCGGCACCGTCGTGCCGCTGCGCGCCGGCGAGACGCTGCGCTGGCGTCTGCGGCGCGGACTGACCGCCCCATGAGCCCGCTCGCCCGTCGGTTCCGCGGATTCCTGCCCGTCGTCGTCGATGTCGAGACCGGCGGGTTCTTCGCTGCGACCGATGCGCTACTCGAAATCGCCGCAGTGCTGATCGACGTCGACGCGGAAGGCCGATTGCGACGCGGCGCAACCTACAGCTACCACGTCCGACCGTTCGAGGGGGCGCGGATCGACCCGGCTTCCCTGGCCGTCAATGGCATCGATCCGTTCCATCCGCTGCGCCCCGCCCTCCCCGAGCGGGATGCGCTGAGCCGCATCTTCACGCCGGTGCGCGAAGCCATGCACGCCGCGGGTTGCAAGCGGGCGATCCTCGTCGGCCACAATGCGGGCTTCGACCTCGGCTTCCTCAACGCAGCGATCGCCCGAACCGGCATCAAGCGCAGCCCCTTCCATCCTTTCTCGAGCTTCGATACGGTGACTCTGGCCGGTGCGGCCTTCGGCCAGACCGTGCTCGCGAAGGCCGCGATGATCGCCGGGCTAGGCTGGGATGACGGCTCGGCGCACTCGGCGGCCTACGACGCGGAGAAAACCGCCGACCTGTTCTGCCAGGTATGCAACGCGCTCGAGGCGAGCTACCGGGCCGCCGAACTGCGCGCCGGAGAACTCGGCTGGCGTGAGAGCGAAACGCCTGCAGTCGGGGCAGACGGCGGTGGCGACACCGCCGACTGACGGCCGCTCAAGCGGTGGCGCCGGCCTCGTCGAGCAGTTTGCGCAGCTCGCCGCTGCGGGCCATTTCGAGCACGATGTCGCATCCCCCGACGAGCTCGCCACCGACATAGAGCTGCGGGTAGGTCGGCCAGTTCGAGTAGCGTTTCAGCGCCTCGCGCAGTTCCGGGTCCTCGAAGATGTTGACGGCGGCAAAGCGCGCGCCGGCGGCGCGCAGCGCGGCGACCGCCTGCGCGGAGAAACCGCACTGCGGAAAGTCGGGCGTGCCCTTCATGAACAGCACGACGGGCGCGGATGCCAAGTGAGACTTGATGCGTTCGACGACGTCCATGCGTATCTCCTCACGAGCCGACATCATAACCGCCAACGGCTGCCCTGCCGATCACGGCAGCCGTCGGCCCGGCAGGCTTGCCACGGGCGCCAGCGCGAGCCATCGCCTGTGCCACGGCGCTGACATGGCCGGACACCGCACCCCCTCAGCCTCCTCCGCGCACCGTCAGCAGCGCACGGCGCTGCTCGAGATGGCCGAGCACAGACCAGCGCTGCTCGGCGCTCATCCGCAGCCACGAGGAGATCTCGGCGAGAGTACGGTAACAGCCGCGGCAGAAACCGCGTTCATCGAGGCTGCAGACGCTGACGCAAGGCGACATGGGGCCGCCTGCCTGTCCGTCCGGAGTGCGCTCGGCACGCGGATCAGCAAATTCGACTGTCGACTGGCTCGATTCCATGAGCCCTCCGTGTGCGCGCCAGCGCGTATCCGATTGCGTTGAATTATGGGGTTTCACCGCCTAATCTTCAAACCGCATTCGCCACGGAGCACCGACGCTGCCTGCGCGGCGTTCCCCCCACCCGGACGCAGGGCCCTGCCGATGAAGAACCGCTCGACAGCGTCGACCCGACCATCACGCTCGGGCCGGCTTCGCGATCCTCGTGGTGCTGCTGCCGGCGACGCCGGGAGGAGACGTCTCGCGTCCCGGCCCGGAGCGCTGGCTACACATCGTCTCCGGCATCCTCTGGGTGGGCCTGCTCTACTGACTCAACGTCTCGCAGACACGGGCCCTGCCCGAGGCCGCTGCCGACCGCGGGGGCAGCGCCGCCATCGGCATCGGCGCCCGGCTCGATATAATCATGCTGCTGAACGTCTCGCCGATCATCTGGCCGTGCCAGCAGCGAACGGTCGCTCTCGTGCCTGCCACCGACGCACAGTGGTATAGGGCACGGCGCACGGCGGCGCTGGCCTCTCGCGGCCACGTCCTGTTGTTGTTTCCGATGCTGCTCTGCATGGGCGACTCCGCCCACGGACTGCCACTTGTAGAGGACGACTATGGACCCGGTTCATGGCCTTCCTGCCGATCTCGGTGAACAGGTTCGCGCCGCACTCGCGGAGGACCTCGGTAGCGGCGACGTCACCGCCGCGCTGGTGCCTAGCGCACAGCGCGTAGTGGGACGTGTCCTCAGCCGCGAGCACGCGGTCTTGTGCGGCCGTCCGTGGGTCGACGAGACCTTTCGCCAGCTCGACGCTTCCGTGCGGCTTGACTGGCGGGTCGAGGACGGCCAGTCGATCGCACCCGACCAGGTGATCGTGCAGCTCGAGGGCCCGGCACGCGCCGTGCTGACCGGAGAGCGCACCGCACTGAACTTCCTGCAGCTGCTATCGGGGACGGCCACCGCGGCGCGCCGCTTCGTCGACGCGGTCGCAGGCACTGGCTGCGCGATCCTCGACACACGCAAAACGCTCCCGGGGCTGCGCACCGCGCAGAAGTACGCGACGCGCTGCGGCGGCGCCCGCAATCACCGCATGGGCCTGTACGACATGGTGCTCATCAAGGAGAACCACATCGTTGCCGCCGGCTCGATCGCCGCCGCCGCGGCAGCCGCGCGCCGGCTCTGGCCCGATGTGCCGGTCGATGTCGAGGTCGAATCGCTCGA
>CAZAWM010000196.1:0-6249 GCA_964488605.1 uncultured Steroidobacteraceae bacterium
CCCATGACTCCTTCCTCTCAGGTGATGGAGCCTCCGGGAAAGCCGGAACGGTTCACTGTCCTGAAATCGGGGACGATGTCAGTGGACATCGCGATGCCCGCCAGCCAGCTCGAGTCGAGCGGTCAACTCAGCACGAAGCAGGCCACGGCCGCGCAGCCGAGGAGCGGCGCGGCGAAGCTGACCCACCCTATCGCGCCTGCCTCCTGCCATTGCCGGCGGAAGGCGACGGGGTCGGGCTCGGCTTCGGCCAGCAGGGTCAATACGATCGCGCCGGCGAGGAGCCTCGGTCAGGAGGCGTCGGCCGCGAGCAGCGCGGTGCCGACGGTTGCGCCGATCACGAGCTGCGCAATCGTGCCGGCCGCGATCTCCGAGAGCGCGGTGGCCACGCGCAGCGAGATCGAGGCGAGCGTGGCGATCAGTGCCAGGTCAGCCACATCGCTGGCTGGAACCAGATTGCGGTCATGGCGCGGCTGCTGGAGCCGGCATGCTGCCACCGTCGGGCTCACCGGCCCGCGGGTTGATGACCCCGAAGCGGGCCGGTATGCGCGCGAAGAACACCCGAACATTTTGCCGCCTCACCAGGTCGATCAGGCGCTGCGCCTCGTCGTCGCTGACGACGAACTCGACTTCCACCGTCAACGTGCCGGCGAGCTCGAAGAAGTGGTCTTCGTGCAGCACGTGGCGAGCGCCAAAACCCGCCATGGCACGAAAGGCTGAGCCGCCGCGGATGCCCATCTTGTTGGCCTGCTGCAGCAGCCACTCCCACAGCAGGGTGTGGTGGATGCGCTGGCTTTCATGGACGTAGAAGCGCAGGAACGATCCGTCCATGGTGGGCTCCTTTCATCTGTTGCGATGCACGTTGGTTACGGTGAGTCGTCTGGGCTCTCGCGGTGGAACTCAATACCACTGCCTGTCGGGAATGACGCCCCGCAGGCCACCGCGGGGTCGGGGTGTATCGCCGCGGGAGCGCGGGACCAGGTGGATGGGAGCATGCGCGCGGGTCTGACCGGCCGACTCGCCGACGTTCACGCCGATGTTGAATCCGTCGGGGCGGTCTTCGCGCTGGAGCAGGTTTCTGCCCTGCGGGACGAGATCGGGCATGGCCCACCGCTCGTCGTCGCGCCTCTCGAAGAAGTCGGCCACGTAACGCCTCGTCATCACGAGCAGATGTCCCGGCGTAACCGGATTCGCGTCCCAGCGGGCGAGCGCCTGTTCGTTGCCGAGGACAGATCCCTCGGCAGCACAGAACGGGCAGACGGGTTTGTTCATTTAGGTCTCCGTCATGTCCGGACGAACAGGGCATTGGCCATCAGGATGCCGATTGCGGTCAGCATGAGCGACCCCGCGAGGTGCAGGCTCGCAGCACCGAGTGCCCACCAGTATTCCTGTCGACCGAGCAGTGTCACGACCTCAAGCGAGAACGTCGAAAATGTCGTCAGCCCACCCATAAAGCCGGTGATGATCAGTAGGCGCCACTCGGGTGGCACTCCGGTGTTGTGCGTGAAGTAGGCGCTGGCGATGCCGACCAGCAGGCCGCCGATCAGGTTGGCGGCGACCGTGCCGAGGGGAATCGTCGGAAAGACCGGATTCAGCAAGCCGCCCAGCCACCAGCGCAGCAGGGCGCCCATTCCGGCGCCGCCGAACACCGCGAGTATCGAAAAGCTGCGCATGTCGCTCCTTCTTTCTCCATGGGTCCGGAGCGCGCGGTGCGGCATAGAGCGCGTTGCGCTCGAGAGATACCTACACCGTCCGGTCCAGCACCTGGGTAGGCATCATCAGCCCTTGACGGGCGGTTATGGGAGGAATGCCATCTCCTTTCGGCATCAGTGTATCGAGCGCGCTGCAACGCGGCAATTCTGCGTCGGCGTGCGGCGTCAACGTCGGTCACCGGATGTCCCTAGGATGAACGACATGCGTCCACAATGCTCGGATCAGCAGCGACGGAACTCCGGCTTTCGTGCCGTCGATACCACCGTCGCGGCGGCCGCCCTGGCCGACCTCAAGAAGGGCTGTGGCGTCGTAAGGGCCCGACGACTGCAGCCACTTCCCGAGCGAAGACGCGGCGATCCAGCTGATCTGGCTGACGCTGCGCGAAGTGGCGAGGATCTGGAAGATGCCGGCGAGCTGGTGTGGACGGCGGGGGATCGGCTATGGCACGAGTCGCTCGCACGCTGTTCACGTGCCAGAACCGTGTCGGGCAAACCGGCGCTTCGCTCCGGCCTCGTACCAGTTCCTGCTCCGATTGACGACCTTCACCACCAGCAGCATCACCGGCACCTCGATCAGCACGCCGACGACGGTGGCGAGCGCGGCTCCAGACTCGAAGCCGAACAGGCTGATCGCCGCCGCCACGGCGAGCTCGAAGAAGTTCGACGCGCCGATCAGCGCCGAAGGGCAGGCCACGGAGTGCTTCTCGCCGACCGTCCGGTTCAGCCAGTAAGCGAGCCCGGCATTGAAGAACACCTGGATCAGGATCGGCACCGCCAGCATCGCGATGACGAGCGGCTGGCGCAGGATCTGCTCGCCCTGGAACGCGAATAGCAGCACGAGCGTGACGAGCAAGGCGGCGACCGACCATGGCCCAAGCGTTGCCAGCAGCCGATCGAGCATCGGCTGCCCGCCGCGCGCGAGCGCACGCGCGCGGACGAGCTGCGCGATGATGACCGGGACGACGATATACATGCCGACCGAGATCAGCAGCGTATCCCAGGGTACCGTGATCGAGCTCAAGCCCAGCAGCAGCGCGACGATCGGTGCAAACGCGAAGACCATGATCGTGTCGTTCAGCGCCACCTGCGTCAGAGTGAAGTATGGGTCGCCGCTGGTGAGCCGGCTCCAGACGAAAACCATCGCCGTGCAAGGAGCCGCGGCGAGCAGAATGAGCCCGGCGACATAGCTGTCGAGCTGCTCGGTCGGCAGATACGGGGCGAACAGGTGGCGGATGAAGATCCAGCCGAGCAGCGCCATCGAGAACGGCTTGACGGCCCAGTTGATCACGAGCGTCACGCCGATACCGCGCACGTGCTGGCGCACCTGGCCCAGGGCGCCGAAGTCGATCTTAAGCAGCATCGGAATGATCATTACCCAGATGAGCACGCCGACTGGCAGGTTGACCTGCGCGACTTGCATGCGGCCGACGATCTGTACGGGCCCGGAGAAGACCTGACCGAGCAGGATGCCGATGACGATGCAGACCGCCACCCAGACGGTGAGGTAGCGCTCGAACAGGTTCATCGGAGCGGCAGAATCACTCGCGGCGGCGTGTTTGGCTGCGGACATGAGGGTTCGATCTCGAAGCTCGATGTTTTCACGGCGGCGGACGCCAGCCCGGCGGGCATCAGCAGCGAAGCAAAGATTACAGCACTCTCAGTACATGCTGCCGTGACCGCGCCGCGACCGCCCGTTCGGTGGCCATGGGCGAGAGGGCGAGCGAGAGATGCCGGCGGGCGAGTCAGCGCGCGCGCAGCACCCGCATGCCGTTCAGCGTCACGAGCAGTGTCGCGCCGACGTCGGCGAGGACGGCCATCCACAGTGTCGTCATGCCGGGCACGGCGAGCGCCAGGAAGGCAAGCTTGAGTCCGAGACTCAGCGCGATATTCTGCTTGATCAATGTGCGGCTGCGCCGCGCAATGCGCAGCGCCATCGGCAAGTGCGACATGTCGTCCTGCATCAGTACGACGTCAGCGGTTTCCATCGCCTGGGCGGTCCCGCCGCCCATGGCAATGCCGACATCGGCACGCGCGAGCGCGGGGGCATCGTTGATGCCGTCGCCCACCATCGCGACGGTGCCATAGCGGGCCCGCAGTTCCTCGATCGCGGCGAGTTTCTGCTCCGGCAGCAGGTCAGCCCGCACGTCGTCGACGTAGCCCACCTGCCGCGCGGCGCGCTGGGCGGCCTGCGTGTTGTCGCCGGTGAGCATGATCGCCGCGACAGGCGGCGTGGTGTCGTGGAGCTCGCGTAGGGCGGCGCGGCTCGCGTCACGCACCTCATCCTGCACGCCGATGAAGCCGACGACCCGACCGTCACGCGCGACGTACATGACCGTCTGACCTGCAGCGCGCGCACCGTTGGCGTGGCGGACCAGCTCGTCGTCCTCCGCGGGCATCGGCACCAGGTGTGCCTCGTTGCCGACCGCGACCCGCGCACCGTCGCCGAGTCGACCGCTCACGCCGCGCCCGGGATGCGCGGTAACCGTCCCGGCCAGCTCGTAGCGCTGCGCCAGTCGGCGCTCGGTTGCGGCCGCCATGATCGCGTGCGCGACCGGGTGTTCGGAACTGCGCTCCACGGAGGCGGCGAGCGCCACGACGTCGTCGCAGTCGCTGCAACGTGGCGCGTAGTCTTCGCTATGGTCGCAGACGCTCGCGCGCACTGCCGTGACTTGCGGGCGGCCGTAAGTCAGCGTGCCCGTCTTGTCGAAGGCGACGGCGCGGACGTCGGCAAGCCGGTCCAGCTGGCTGCCACCTTTGACCAGCACACCGAGATGGGCCAGGCGGGTCAGCGCGCTGACCACGGTGACCGGAATGCTGATCACGAGTGCGCAGGGGCAGGCCACGATCAGCAGCGCGAGCGCACGGTAAAGCCAACCGTGCGTGCCGTCCGGACTGTCCAAAGCCGGTTGGCCGAGCACCAGCACGGGAATGAGTACCATCAGTACGGCCAGCAATACGACGAGCGGCGTATACCAGTGCGCGAAGCGGTCGATGAAGCGTTCGGCGGGACTGCGTTGCGCTTGCGCCTGCTCGACGAGCCGCGCAATGCGCGCGATCGTCGCGTCGCTGGCGGTTCGCGTAACTCGGATCTCGAGTGCAGTGTCGCCGTTGACGGTGCCAGCCAGCACCGCATCGCCGGGTCCACGGAGGACCGCTTCGCTCTCGCCGGTGACGACGGCCTGGTTGATGGCGGAGACGCCGCGCAGGATCTCACCATCGACGGGGATGCGCTGACCGGGCCGAACCAGAACGATGTCGCCGATGCCGATTCGCTCCACCGGCAAGACGATCTGGTGATGATGGACATCACAGCCGCTCGCGTCAGGCGGGTGCGAACCGCTAGCGGCCTGGTCGAGGTGGTCATGGCCATGGTCATGGTCGTCTTCGTGCTCATCAGCATGCTCGCGCTCATGATCGTGCTCGTGTTCATGCTCATGAGCATGCTCGGGTGCGCGGTTGCCGCGATGCTCGCGTAGCACGGTGGCTTCACTCGGCTGCAGAGACATCAGACTGCGCAGCGCGTTGCGTGCTCGCTCCGCGCTGTATGCCTCGAGCGCTTCACCGAGCGTGTAGAGCACCATGACCGTGATCGCCTCGCCCTGATGGTCGATCAGCAGCGCGCCGATCGACGCGATCGCCATCAGCAGATCGATAGTCATGCGTCTTGCGAGCAACAGGGCCCGGCAACCCTTGACGAACACGGGCGCACCGACGATCAGCACGGCCACCGTGAACAGTACGTCAAGTGGTTTTGATCCGCCTGCCGCCGGCGCATCGGCGAGCAGCGGGATGCCCAGGATGACGACCGTCGTGACCAACGCGGCGATCCGCAGTCGCGGCTGCGCCAACAGGAAGCGCAGGAAACCAAGCGCGCCGAATTGCTGCGGCGCTGGCGCTAGCGGGACATCGTGCGGACGCGCGTCGCTGTAGACGCCGTAGCCAAGCTCGTGCAGTCGCCGCTCGATGGCCGTCCGGGTAATGGTGCCCGTCACCTCCAGAAGCTCGGTCGTGAAGCTGACCGTCGCGGAACGGACCCCGGGCAGGTCTCTGAGGCTCTTCTCGATCGTCAGTGCGCAGCTACCGCAATCCATGCCCCTGATTCTGAGGCGCAGAGTCGGGCTGTCGTCGGTATGGGTGGCGAGGACCTGATTCATGATGCTGCGTGTCGTGCGAGGGCCCGACTGGGTGCGTTACGCGGGGTAATATCCACCTTCAAGTCGGGTTCAAGGTCAAGCAGCTCGCGAGGCTTGACCTTGAACCCGGCTTCAAGGTCTATCGTCCGACGAGTCGGCCGGCGAGCTCCGGTCGGGGAGAAGGGCCATGCTGGGTGTCGACGACCGGCTGATCACGCCGGGTACGATGAAATGGGTCAAGGTCGGTCTCGTCGCCGGGCTGGCGTCCATCCCGACCACCATCGCTCTGTACTGGGTACTCGGTCTCGCAGTGGATGCTGCCGTCGAAGGCGGCAATCTGCTGCGGCAGTGGTTCGCGCTGCTGGTGATCCTGGTGCTGCTCAAGGCGGCGCTCGCCTGGGTATTCC
>CAZAWM010000197.1:0-6158 GCA_964488605.1 uncultured Steroidobacteraceae bacterium
TAACCATGGCCTAGATCACCGGCACCACGTCGAAAAACCCCTACCCCATTCTAATCTAACCCGCCGCGTAAACCGGATCCCAGCGCTCCTCCGGACTGGCCAGCAGACGCGTGACGGCGCGCACGTAGTCCGGATCCGCCGCTGACCTCTCGACGAGCTCGCGCAGCGCCAGCCGAACGCGGATCCGATTCTCGGCCCAGCCGCAGCCGGTCGGCTTCAGCGTCGCGAGCCGCGTCGTCACGAGCTGGCGCTGCGCGGCTGTCAGCGATCCGACCCATTTCTCGGCTGCGCGGACGAAGCTGCGCTGCTGGCGTTCGAGGCGCTTCTCCGTGGGCGTCTCACAGTACTCCTTGCGCACCTCGTCGTCATCCTTGCCGATGCTCGCGAACAGCTCGTTTCGCTGCGCAGGCGTCAGCCCGGCGAGAAAACGGGCTGCATCGGGGCCGCCGCGCGCGACCGCGTCGCGCCACAAGCGCTCGATCTCGAGCCGGGCCTGGTCGATGCGCTCGCGCCCGAGCGGCCGTGCCACATCACGGGCCAGACCCTGGGCGAACTGCGCGTAGCGGGGCAACTCGCTGCTGCGATGCCACTCGAGGAAGGAGCGCAGCGAGCTGCGCAGTTCCGCGGCCTGCAGATCCTCGAGCGAGACCTGAGTCTTGACGTACAGATAGACCAGAGCATCGAGCCGGTTGTAGACGAACTGCGAGCTGCAGCCGCAGATCAGCAGCGCCGCAGTGGCGAAACCCGCCAGGATGGCGCGCGCGGGGCGTTTAAAATCCGATGGCATGGGCAATTCCGCTGCAAGCATGCCAGCCGCGCACTCCACCCGCCACGTGCGCGCCTCGACGGCTCGGCCCGTTGGCCGAGCGACGTGGGCGCTACTGGCCGCCGCACTGCTGCCGGCGACCGCCGCCGCTGTCGAGGCGCTCGAACTCGAGGCGCGCTCGATCGCGGTCGGCGACCTCCGCGCGAGCGAGGTGCGGCTGCGGCTCGAGCTGCCGCGAGAGCCGGTGCTAGTGAACGCACGCGGCCCTCTGCGCAGTACCGTGACGGCCGCCACGCTCGATCTCGGGCGCTCGATCGGCCGCTACGCGAGCCTGCGGCTCTCCTGCCCGGACACGCGGCTCGACGAGCCCGAGTTCCGCTGCGGCCGCGCCCTGCTGACCGGCCGCGTCCTCGAGGGTGCCTGGCTGCCGCCGCTCGCGGCACGGCTCAGCCTCGGCTGGAACCTCGACACGGGTACGCTGACGACGCGCGGCGTCTGGACGTTCCGCGATGACCTGACGCTGCGGTTCGCCGCAAGCCAGCGTGACGGCCGGTGGCGCGCCAGCGCCTCGCTGACCGACGCTGCGGTCGCCGCGCTGCATGCCTGGCTCGGCCCTGCGTTCGCGCCGCTCGCGCAGCTGGACGTCGATGGCCGGCTCGACGCGAGTCTGGACGTGCGCGGCGGTGCGCGCATCGAGCAGGGCAAATTGTCGCTCGGGATGCGCACCCTGAACTTCGCGAACGAGGCCGGCACGCTGGTCAGCGAGAACGTCGGCTTGGAGCTCCATGCCAGCGCGCGGTCTCGCGGTGCGCGACGCGAGGTGGAGGTCTCGCTCGACGGCAGAGGCGGCCAGGCGCTGCTCGGACCGGTGCTGCTCGACCTCGGCGCGCATCCGCTCGCGCTGCGCGCGCGCGGCGAGTGGGGTCCGGACAGCATCGTCTTCGAGGACATCGCGATCGCGCAACGGGGCCTCAGCGACGCGCGCGCCACGGCGACGCTGCAGCTCTCTCCCTCGCTGCTCGTGCGTGAGGCCGACTTCGAGCTGCGCGATCTGCGGCTGCCGCAGGCGTATATGGCCTACGCGCAGATCGCTCTGGCGGCCACCGACTTCGGCGCACTCGAAACGCGTGGTCGCATGACTGGATCGGCACGCGTTCGCGACAACGCGCTCGCTGGCGCCGAGCTTCACCTGCTCGGACTCGAGCTCGAGGACAGGCGCGGCAAGTTCACGATGACGAACCTTCGCGGGCAGATCCATTGGGCGCCGGACGGCCTGCCGGTCGAGGATTCCGTGCTGACCTGGACGGCCGGCAGCGCCTACGGCCTGTCCGGCGACGCCGCCCGGCTCGACTTCCGCGCCCAGGGTCGCTCGCTCGCGCTGACCCGACCGGCGCGCCTGCCGATCTTCGACGGCGCACTGCGGATCAGCACGTTGACGCTGGACGCGCTCGGCAGCCGGGACCCGTCGCTGCAGTTCGAGGCCGAGATCGAGCCGATCAGCCTGCAGCGGCTCGGACCCGCGTTCGGCTGGCCCGAGCTCGCCGGCAAGCTCTCGGGACGCATTCCGCGGGTCGACTTCCGCGACCGCGTACTGACGGTCGCCGGTGACGTCGAGGCGCGCGTGTTCAGCGGGCGCATCGTCGGCAGCGGTCTGCGCCTGCAGGACCCGCTCGGTCCGTGGCCGCGCCTGTTCGCCGACGTGCGTGCCTACGACCTCGACCTCGCCGAGGTCACGCAGACGTTCGCGATCGGCAGTATCTCGGGTCGACTCGAGGGGCACCTGCTGGGCCTCGAACTATTCAACTGGTCGCCGGTGGCATTCGACGCCCTGCTGCGGACGCCGCCGCGCGATCAGGGCCCACACCGGATCAGCGCTCGCGCGATCGGCAACCTGTCGAATATCGGCGGTGGGGGTGGCGGCGTGTTCCAGACGCTGCAGTCCGGCCTGCTGCAGTTCTTCGACGAATACGAGTACGACCGCATCGGACTGCGCTGCCGGCTCGCCAGTGACGTTTGCCTGATGTCGGGCATCGAGCCGGCGGGCACGGGTTACTACATCCTCAGGGGCAAGGGCCTGCCGCGCATCGACATCATCGGCAACGCCGGTCGTGTCAGCTGGCCACAGCTCGTGAGCCAGATCGCCACGCAGATGCGTGGGGAGGGCAAAATCCGCGTCCAATGACCACGGCATTGTCAAATGCGGCCAGTTAAGGCAGCGTTCAGCGGTCCGCCGCAGAATGGCGGCGTGTCGATCGGCTGGCGCGGCACCGGAGGGTAAAGTAATCATGCGTCGATTCCGCAATCTCAACATGGCGCTCGCGAGCCTCGCGTTTGCGGCCTGCGTTACGATCAACGTCTATTTCCCGGCCGCCTCGGCCGAGCGCGCCGCCGACCAGATCATCGATTCCGTGACCGGCAGCGCCGGCACGGCTAGCCCGCCGTCGCCAGCTCCGGCGCCGCCGCCACGTTCGCAGCGTGCATTCGACGCGACGACGCCACTCGCGTGGATCGGACGGCAGGCAGGCCTCGCGCTCGAGGCGCTCGTGCCTGCGGCGCAGGCGCAGGCGAACGCCAACATCGACATTTCCTCGCCGGAAATCCGTGCGATCACGGCTTCGATGCAGGCGCGCTTCGAGCAGATCAGGCCGTACTTCGACTCGGGCGCGATCGGGCTGACCGCCAACGGACTGATCGAGATTCGCGACCAGGCTGCTGTACCGCTTGCCGAGCGTGCAACGGTCAAGCGCCTCGTCGCCGAGGACAACGAGGACCGGAACACGCTGTACGCCGAGATCGCCAAGGCCAACGGCCACCCCGAGTGGGAACCGGACATCCGCGCGACCTTCGCGCGCCGCTGGGTCGAGCGCGGCGCACAACCGGGCTGGTATTACCAGGACGCTTCGGGTACCTGGCGGCAGAAGTAGCCGCGCTCAGCGGGAATCGGCCAGCGGTGCGATCAGCTCGGGCCCGTCGTTGCGTGCATCATTGACGCGACGGCCGACGCGCGTGGCCGCAAGGCTGTCGGCGGCTGGCGCCAGCAGCAGCGCAGTCAGCGCCGCGGGGTCCTGCGGCTGCGGCTCGAGCCAGGTCGGGTAGGCCGTTGCCGGCAGCACCACCGGCACCCGCGGATGGATCATGGCGATCGCGGGGGGCGCCGCGGTAGTCACGATGGTGCACGACTCCAGCGACGGCGCACCGGGCGCCTCGAGCCATGACTCCCACAGTCCCGCCATCGCGAACGGCTGCCGGTCGGCTCGAGAGATGAACCACGGTTGCTTGCCCGCGGCTGTCGTCTGCCACTCGTAGTAGCCGTCGGCGAGCACGAGACAGCGGCGATGCCGGAAGGCGCTGCGAAACGCGGGCTTCTCGGCCACCGTTTCGGCGCGCGCGTTGATCAGTCGTGCGCCGATGGACTTGTCTCGTGCCCAGTAAGGAACGAGTCCCCAGTACAGCATTGCGAGGTGTCGCCGTCGCTGCGGATCGAGCCGGACGACGGGCACGAAGCGGGTCGGCGCGATGTTCCAGCGCGGCTCGACCCGCAGGGTATCATCGGGCAGATCGAACGCGCGCCGCATCGCCTCGTGGGACGAGAAGAATGCGAAGCGACCACACATCCGGTGCTACTGTATCCCCGATACGTTCCTGAAGAACGATACCGACATCCCTACGGCTGCTCGCGCTGCTCGGCGCCGCGCCGGCGGGGGGTGCGTCGTTATCGCCCGCAACCACGCCTGCGACCCGCCGTGCCCAGTCGACGAGTTCGCGACCTGCCCGCTGCCGCCGCCGCAGAACGGGCTGTCGGTGCGGAACATGGCCGGCGAGCGGAAGTTCCCGCCCGCCGGCACAGACCCATTAGAGACGGCTGCGCCCGTGCAGCAGCACGGTCTCGTCAAGGACGGGTGACGAGTACCTTCTTGACCCAGCCACTGGCAGAGCCGCCCTGTACGTTCAGGAAGCCGTTCTGCTCAGGTCCGATAACGACGAGTTCCTCGCCGCGCGCGAGCGTCGCGGCGGCGGCGGCCCCATCGGCCGGACTGCGCAGCAGCTTGACGTTCGCGATCTTCGGCACGACCACGTCGCCCTCGTTGAACACCTCACCGGCGACCGTCTTCTTGCCCGCCTCCTGTTTCAGCGTGCCGACATCGCGCTGGAGGGACTCGTCGTTGCGCACGACACCGACGATCTTGTTGTAGTTGTCCATGAAGGCCGCCGCGATGATCTTGCCTTCATTGGTGTTGCCATAGCCGCCGACCGCACCAAAGCCGCCCGAGCCGAACAGCGCGCCGCCGAGCCGCAGATCGGCCTTGCGTGTGCTGCCTTCGGCGGCCGCCACCTGGACGCCCGAACGCGCGTCGGCGAGCAGCATGCTGGTCTGCGCTTCCTTGAACTTCAGGCCGCCGGCCACGGCCCCGAGCAGCGGGTTGCCACGGCTCAGCACGCCACCGAGTGCCGCACCGATGCCGCCCGCGTTGCCCTCCGAAAACACGACGTTGGGCGTCAGGACGAAGTCCGCCGTGACCATCTGCCCTCCGCCCATGTTCGAGCCGGCACGAGTCTGCCCCGACGCAGCGAGTTGCCGCTCCTGCATCAGGTTCTGCATGCCGACGCCGCGTTCCACGACGATGAAGCAGTTCGACTGCTGGATCATCATGCGGATCAGCGGCACCGGTGACTGCAGGCCGTATTGCGTCAGCGACTGGATCACGATGTCCTGCGGCTCGACCACCGCGATCGCCCCCATGGGCCTGTCGCATTTCTCGATGCCAGAGTCGCCGGTCGAGCCGCTGGTACCGGCGGCGCCCGTCACCGGGCTGCCGCCCTTGCCCTGCTTGTACCCCGTGATGCCGCCCGACTGGGCGCCTGCCACCGCCGGCCCGAGCGAGACGGCAGCGCCCGCAACGAGCGCGACCAGGACCGTGGTCATCCTGCTAGACCGTTGTAACAGCATATTCGACTCCTCTGCGAGAACCCGTTGACCGATCATTCGCGCATGCCGATGCCGCGCTCCATGAGCCAGATCGCCGCGCCCAACAATATCACTGCGAACAGCCCCATCATCAGGAATGCGACCGTGATGTCGACATCCGAACTGCCGAGGAACCCGTACCGGAAGGCATTGACCATGTGGAGAATGGGGTTGGCGAGCGAAAGCTTCTGCGCCCAGCCGGGCAGCAGGGAAACGGAATAGAACACCCCGCCGAAGTAGGTCAGCGGGGTCAATACGAACGCCGGCACCCAGTTGACCCAGGACGGGAGCCGGCGTCCTCGAACCTCGTAGGAGACATGGGTGAACAGCAGCGCGGCGAGCCAGACGAGCGCTGCTCCGGTCACGAAGTGCAGCGCCGGCAGCGCGCTCAAGGCCCAGGTGGCGGTACGCACCTGGAGCGAGTGG
>CAZAWM010000198.1:0-6147 GCA_964488605.1 uncultured Steroidobacteraceae bacterium
GGCGACACGAGACTTCCATAGAGCTTCGTGAACGTTCCTCCGGAGCAGCCGCTTCGATTTGCTATTGTGGCCGCGATCGCCGATGACTATACCGCGCGGCGGCCCGACAGCGTGAGCGGCCGGCCTCGCGAGGAGCCAGCATGCGCAGAGCCGATCGCCGAGCCACAGCGCGTCGCGCCGCCGCGCGACCCGCGCCGCGGATCCGCCGCAGCTATTTCGAGTGTCGCTACGGCCAGCTGCATATCCACCATGCGATCCCCTCGGGCGGCGGCTTCGACGAGGCGACGACGCTGCTGTGTTTCCATCAGAGCCCGATGTCGGGACGGGTGTTCCGGCGTTTCCTGCCAATCGTGGGTGTCGACCGCTCCGTGTACGCGCCAGATACGCCCGGTTACGGGGAATCCGATGCGCCGCCGGCGCCGCCCTCGATCGCCGATTACGCCGGCGCGATGCTCGACTTCCTCGACACGATGCGCTTCCGTCAGGTCGACCTGCTCGGCTACCACACCGGTTCGGCGATCGCCGTCGAGATCGCGATCGCGCGTCCCGAGCTCGTGCGCCATCTCGTGCTGGTCGCCGTGCCGGTGCTCGAGGAAGCCGAACGCGCAGCGTTCCGGCGCGAGCCCTGGCCGGCCCCGGTCGCCGAGGATGGTTCGCACCTGCTTCGGGAGTGGCAGCGCAGCCAGCACTGGCGCGGACCTGGCGTGACGCTCGAGCAGCTCGCCGCGTCGTTCGCGGAGAAGCTTCGTAACGGTCCGAATGCCTGGTGGGGCGCCAATGCCGTCATGCACTGGCCGGCGGCCGCACGTCTGCCGCTCGTGCGTCAACCGGTGCTCGTGCTGCGGCCGCACGACGACCTCTGGGCCGCGACGGTGCGCGCACGCGGCCTGCTGCCGAACGCGCACTTCGTGGACCTGCCCGACCTCGGTTTCGGTCTGTTCGAGGTCGCGCCCGAGCGCGTGGCCGCGGCAGTAGCCGCGCATCTCGCCGGTTGAGCGCCGACTGTTGCGATTACACAACCTATTCTCAGCGGCCGCGGAACCAGCCACAATAGGGGCGCACCGGTCCCGGCTACCGGGACGGGATGGCAGCCGTTTGGCGCGGATTCATGCGCATTCCGACGGTCGCCGTTTGGATGGCAAGCTATGGGAGGGTCGACATGTCGAGGATATGCAACTGGCGAGGCGCCTCACTCAGTGTCGCGGCGGCGCTACTGACAACCGCCGCAGCGCCGTCGGCTTGGGCGCAACCGCAGGCAGCCGAGGCGGCAGAGCGCGACAGCCTGGCGCTCGACGAGGTGGTGGTCACGGCCCGCAAACGCGAGGAGTCGTTGCAGGACGTGCCCGTGGCCGTTACGGCGCTGACGACCGAGCAGATTGCGCAGCGTCAGGTGCAGTCGATCGACGACGTCGCGAAATTCACGCCGGGTCTGGTGTTCTCGAAAGCTTTCGGTCGCGCCACCGAACGGCCCGTGATGCGTGGCCTCGCGAGCGTGCTGGCGGGGACCAACCCGACCGTCGAAACGGGCGTCGCCTATTTCGTCGATGGCATCTATTACCCGAGCGACATCCAGAGCCTCGATCTCAACGACGTGGAGCGTATCGAGGTGATTCGCGGTCCGCAGAGCGCGCTATACGGCCGTAACACCTATTCTGGTGCGGTCAACTTCGTCACGCGTGGTCCCAGTGAGACGCTCGAGGGCGCCGTCGCGGCCAATGCCGACTCCGACGAGCGGCAGATCAGCGCCCGGCTCAGTGGTCCACTGTTTGGCGAGCGCCTGTTCGGCTCGCTGGCGGCGCGGTTCTACGACTTCGACGGGCAATGGAAGAACCTTGCGACGGGCCGCACGGTAGGTGACGAGCAGACCAAGTCCCTCGACGGCGTGCTCAGGCTCGTCCCCAGCGACAACACGGAACTGCGGCTGCGCGTGCAGTGGACCGAGGACCGCGACGGCACGCGCCCCCTGTTCTTCCAGTCGGCGGAGTTCAACAACTGTTTCCCGGGTACGCGCTCGCTCGACTCGTACAACTCGACGGCGTCGACGAACCGCAACCAGTACTACTGCGGATCCATCGAGCCGCGGCCGATCTATCTCAACGATGCACCGGTCACGCAGAGCGTCCCTATCGTGCCCGGCATTCCAGCGACGCTGAATCCGGCCCCGAACGTGGCCACCGGCGGCATCTACGATACCCGCCAGGGTGTCGCGTTCTCCGGTGTCGAGCGCGATCTCGCACTCGCGAGTGTCGTCTTCAAGTGGGACATCGCGGGGTCGGGGTACCGGCTAACCGTCGATGGTTCGATTCGCAGCGAGGATCGCTGGACGGGCGCCGACAGCGATCATTCGCAGGTGAACATCATCGGGCCAGCCGTCAACGGCGTGCAGCGTGAGGCGGTCGGGGCCGGCACCGACTATGACGAGTTCCGCGACTGGTCGTTCGAAGCCAAGATCGAATCGCCCGCTGACCGGTCTTTCCGCTGGCTGCTCGGCGCCTACCATTTCGAGTTCCAGCGCGACCAGTTCGGACTCGATTTCCTGAGCCCACGGGGCCAGGACAACCCGAGCCAGATCAGCGACATCACGAACAACGCTGTCTTCGGTTCGATCGAATACGACTTCACCGAGCGCTGGTCCGCGACCGCGGAGCTGCGACGCGCCAAGGAGTGGAAGGGCCAGACTGACTGGGCCGCGGTCACGAACGTTCAGTCCGGTCCGACCACGGCGCCAACGTTCTCGCAGAAGGGGTCGTGGACTTCGACGACACCACGCGTCACCGTGACTTTCAAGGCCAGTGACGATCTGACCTTGTACGCAAACTACGCGCAGGGGTTCAAGCCGGGCGGGCTCAATGGCGCCACCGCTCTGCTCAATGGCAGGCCTCAGGATGTGTTCTTCGATCAGGAAGAATCGCGCAACTACGAGCTCGGCCTCAAATCGGCATGGCTCGACCGACGCCTGCTGGTGAACCTCGCTCTGTTTCGGATCGATGTCGACGACATGCAGCTGACCACGCCGATCGTCAATGCGATGGGAGCCGTCACCTCGCTGTCGACCAATCAGGGCTCGGGCAAGATCAACGGCGCGGAGCTCGAGACGCGCTGGCGCGCGACGGAGTACCTGACGCTAGGGTTCAACTACGCGCTAGCCGACAGCGAGTTCACGGAAGGCTGCGACGATTTCCAGTTCCAGATCACGAGCGGCGGTGGTGTCTTCAACCCGACCAATCCGACGGACCCCACGCGCAATCTCAACGGGCGGGGCACCTGCTCGATCGTCGGCAACGCATTCCCGCTCGCGGCCAAGCACACGGCAAGTCTGACGGCCGACTTCCGCCGACCCGTGTTCGACGGCCGGTTCGAGTTCTACGCGAACGGCGATGTGTCCTACACGTCGAAAAAGTTCGTTCAGGTGCATAACCTCGCGTACACACCGGCCGCGACGCTGGTCGGCGCCCGCTTCGGGTTCGAGACGGAGCAGTGGAGAATAGGTATCTACGGCCGCAACCTCACCGATGAAGATGCCTCTCCGTCGGCGACGCGCTGGCTGCATCCGTACCTGATCGGCATCCCGGGTCTGACGCTGGATCCGGGGCTGCCGCCGACGACGATCGCCTCGTACTCGCTGCCGCGCGGTTTCTTCGGAATCCTTCGGCGCGAGCGGCAGATCGGGCTCGAGGCCAGCTACCGGTTCTGAGAGCCAACCGGGTGCCGCCTGCTGCGGGGCGGCACCCGGGCATCATTGCCGCTCGAGTGCCGCGTCGCCGGTACCCGCCCGGGAGTCGTCTCTCGATGGGTCGTGACGCCAGAGCATCCACAGAACGAGCAGCAGCAGCGGAGCACTCGCGAGATTCAGCGCCTGCCAGCCCAGGGTCTGCATGGCGACGCCGGCGAGCAGCGAGGCGAGCCCCTGCGAGCCGAACACCGCGAGATCGTTGAAACCCTGGGCGCGGAACCTCTCGGCTGGCGCGTAGGTGGTCGTCAGCAGCGTCGTGCCGGCGACGAACAGCAGGTTCCAGCCGAGACCGAGCAGCACCAGACCGCTCAAGTAATGCGCGAAGGCGTGTCCGAGCGCTGCGCTGATCACGATGCAGGCGCCTATCGCGGCGATGCCTACCCGCATCATGCCGCGGATGCCGAGCCACTGAATCAGCCATGGACTCGCCAGCGATGGCAGATACATGCCAAGCAGATGCGCCGTGATCACGCTGGTCGTCTCGGCGCTCGTGAAGCCGTCGTGCACGTGCATGCTGATCGGCGTTGCGGTCATGATGAAGCTCATGACGGCGTACGCGGCAACGCCGGCGACGACCGCGAGGCGAAACCGCGGTTGGCACGCGATCGTCGCGAGCGGTCGCGTCGCGCCGGCGTCCCGGGTCGCGCGCGGCGTGGCGTCGGTGAGGCGCGCGAGGATCGCCGCAGCGACCAGACAGAGTCCGGCGAGGATCAGGTAGGAGCCCGTGAACTCTGGCCAGCCGCCGAGCTGCCGCGCCGCAGTGCCGATTGCCGGCGCGATCAGGGCCGCCGCCAGCGTCCCGAGGATCACGGTCGCCACGGCCTGACCCGAGCGCTGCGGGTCGACGTACTCGATGGCCGCGAAGCGGTACTGCTGGACGAACGCCATGTTGCAGCCGAGCAGGAAGCCGGCGACGCAGAAGCCGGCGAAGGCTGCATGCGCGACGCTCCAGGCGCAGAGCAGCGCGGCGGCGGCCGCCACACAGGCACTGCCGACGAACGCGCGTCGCCGTCCGATACGCTGCATCAGCAGCGCGGCCGGCACCGACATGGCGGCGACGCCGATGATCGACAGCGACAGCGGCAGCGTGGCGAGCGCCGGGTGGGGCGCGATCCGCGTGCCGATGATTCCGCCGAAGGCGACCAGCATGATCATGCCGGATCCCGAGAAAGCCTGGGCAGCGGTCAGTAGCCAGACCGGGCGTGAGAGTCGGGACAGCGTGTGATCTCCGTACTGGAAATGCGTGCGGGATTGCGTTACGGATAGCCAATGGTATCCGAACCGCAGCCGAAGTCTGCCGGCGCCGACGACCTCGAGGACACCCAGGAATTGCCGCTGCTCGATCTCGAGGCCTACGAAGCGGGTCTCGAGCAGGCCGTGTCTGCTGCGACCGACGCTGGCGAGATCACGCTGGTCCAGCCGCGGCCGGTGCTGGCCGACGGCGCAGCCGCGGCGGACTTCGCGGCGGTCGAAGCGGAAGTCGTCGCGCTCGGTGCCGACGTCGAACGGCTGCGCGGTCTGGTGAGCGCCCGCGAGGCCGCACTCGCCGCAGCGAGTCAGGAGCTCGCGGACGCGATCCAGCGTGCCTCCGATGCCGAGGCAGCGCGCGCCGCGGCCGAAGCGCGCCTCGCGGCGGCAGCGGCCGAGATCGACGTCGCACGCGAGGAACGCAGCGCACTCTGGCAGCGTCAGGAGTCGCTCGAAGCAGAACTCCACGCGTCTCAGGCGCTCGTCGAGGCGCTCCATGCCACCGTAGCAGAGCGTACTGCAGAACTGACGGCAATGAACGCGCGCGTCGCGGCCGCGGAACGGGCTGCCGCCTGGGTCGAGGCCGATTTGCGCGCGCTGCGCGCGCAACTCGCCGCGGCGCACGAGCGCCTGCGCAACCGCGAGACCCGTCGTGGGATCTGGGAATCGATCTGGCGCGAAGCCGATGCGGCACTGGCCGCTTCGAGCACGACCGGCGCGGAACTCGCGCAGCGGCTGCAGCAGGCCGAAGCCAGAATCGTCGCCACCGAGCGCGAGCTCGCGACATCGCGGGCCGACACCCAGGCGGCGCGCTCGGCAGCCGAGCAGGCCTGCCAGGCCACGGCAGCCGCGACGGAACGGGCACGGCTCGCCGAGGAGCAACTGGCATCGCTGCGCGCCGCGCTGGCCGACACCGAGTCGCGCGCCGCAGCGCACGCAGCCGAGCTGCAGGCACGCCTCGCGGAGGCCGAGAGCCACGTGTACCGGCTCGAGGTCGAGCTCAGCGCGAAAGCGGCGCGGATCGAGGCGCTCGCCGCCCTCGAGTCGGCGCGCGGCGCCGGGCGAACCGCGCCGCCCGCTGTGCCCGCCGAGCACCCATCGGCCGCCTCGGGAGCGGATCCAGCGGATGCCGCGACCGCAGCCGCGAGCACGCGTGGCGGCGCGCC
>CAZAWM010000199.1:0-6120 GCA_964488605.1 uncultured Steroidobacteraceae bacterium
GTGGACCCAGAATGCCCGCCCGCGCGGCGAGCGGCGAGCGGCGAGCGCGTCGCGAAGCTGCCCTGCGGCGAGGCCGGCGTCGGCGACCATCGGCACGTCGATGCGCCGATTGCGCGACAGCTCCTCGCCCTCGATGTCGATCTGGATGAACTTCGCCGCCGGCGAGAATCGCGGCGGCAGGCCGTAGCCGAGCCGCTGCTTCAGACGCGCGCCGACCACGCAGACCACGTCCGCATCCGCCGCCGCCGTCTGCATCAGCGGCCAGCTCCATGAGCGCTGCCAGTCTTCGGGCACGAGGCCGCGGCCAAGACCGTTGCCGGCGATCGGCAGGTCGAAGCGCTCGACGATCTCGCGCAGCGCAGCGCCGGCGTTGCCGAGCGCGGCGCCGGCGCCGGCGATCAGCAGCGGCCGTTCGGCGCCGGCGAGCAACTCGGCAGCCCGGGCGATGGCGTCAGGATCGGCGGCGGGGCGCGCCAGCACAGGCGCGGGCTGCGCGGCGGCGCCCCAGCCGGCGAGCGTCTGGCCGAGGAACTCCTGCGGAATCTGCAGCACCGCCGGTCCCGGACGCCCGGCCAGCGCCCGCTTGGCGCCCGCATCGACGTATTCGGCGAGCCGCTCCGCTGCGGGCACGGTGCGCGCCCACTTGGTGATCGGTGCCACGAGCGGATGCTTGGCATTATCGGATTCGGACTCGGCCTCGGTCCAGGAGTTGGGCAGGCGGGCGACCAGCACGAGCACCGGCGAACAGGCGTGAAAGGCGCCGGCAATGCCGTTGATCGCGTTCGGCGTGCCCTGATCGGCGATGATCAGCGCCACGCCGAGTCGGCCAGTGATGCGCGCGTAGCCGTCCGCGGCGCCGACGCAGCCCGACTCGTGCCGGCTGCTGATGATCCTGAAGCCGTCGCGATCGAGCGCATCGAGCAGATGCGTGTGCGACGCGCCGGCGACGGCGAATACGGTGCGGATGCCGTAGCGGGACAGCGCGCGGCTGACTACCATGCCGCCCGTGATCGTGGCTGACGTCATCGGCAAGACCCCCTGGCCCGGATCATCGCACATCCGTTCGTGATCAAGCTCAGTCACCATCCGGACTACTGCCTGCCGCTGCCCACTCACCATCCCTTTCCGATGGCGAAGTACACGCTCGTGCATCGCTATCTCTGCGAGCGCGGGCTGCTCGGGCCGGACCAGCAGATCGAACCCGGCGAGGCGGCGGTCGCCGACCTCGAGCGCGTCCATACCCGCTCGTATCTCGAGGCGCTGGCGGCCGGCAGGCTCGATGCTGCCGCACAGCGGCGCATCGGCGTGCCGTGGAGCGCGAGGCTCTGGCGGCGCTCGCGGCTTGCGGTCCAGGGCACGCTCGAGGCGGCGAGGGCCGCGCTCGCCACGCACAGCATCGCCGGCAATCTCGCCGGCGGTACGCACCATGCGTTCGCCGATCACGGCGAGGGGTTCTGCGTGCTCAACGATGTCGCGGTCGCGATCCGGGCGCTGCAGGCCGAAGGGCACATCCGTCGAGCTCTCGTGATCGATCTCGACGTGCACCAGGGCAACGGCACGGCCGCGATCTTCGCCGGTGACCCCGACGTGTTCACGTTCTCGATGCACGGTGCACGCAATTACCCGGTGCAGAAGATGCGCTCGACGCTAGACCTCGAACTCGCCGACGGTACGGGTGACGACGAGTATCTCGATACGCTTGCCACGCACCTGCCCACCGTGATCCGCGCGGCGCGTGCGGATCTTGTCTTCTACCTCGCCGGGGTCGACGTGGTGGCTGGTGACCGATATGGCCGTCTCGCGCTGACCGAGCAGGGTCTGCAGCAGCGCGAGCGGCGGGTCATCGAGGCCGTATGCGGCGCAGACGCGCCGCTAGTGATCACTCTCGCCGGCGGTTATGCGGTCACGGCCGAACGCGCTGCGGAACTGCACGCGATCGTGTTCGAGGCCGCCGCGGCCTGGTGTCAGCGCGCGGCCGGAGTTGCGCGCGAGTAGCGGATGCCGAGCGCGCGGTAGACGAAGGCGAGCAGCCAGAGGGGGCCGATCAGCAGGAACTGCAGGTCTTTGAAGAACGACGGTCTACGGCCTTCGATGGCATGCCCGGCGAATTGCCCGATCCAGGCGACGACGAAGATCGCGAGACAGCTCTGCCAGAGCGGCCATCGCAGTGTCGCGAGCGCCTCGATGCCGGCGAACGCCAGGGCCAGCAGCGGCAGCACACCGAGCGCGAGCGCCGGAGAGAGTCGCAGATAGTAGAGCACCGCAAGTACCGCAGTGAGAGTACCGAAGTTCGCCCACGACCCGCGCGCGGTGAGCAGGGGCAACGGAACGAGCGAGAGCGCGCCGAGCACGGTGAGCACGATCGCCGGCACGCAGACCCAATGAAGGACCTTGTTGACGGGGTGACGATGACTCTGGCCATACTCCTGGAGCCACTGATCGACGCTGCGCATGGTATACCCTCGCTGCAGTGCCCGCTGTCCGCGCCACGCTAGCCGCGCGGCGGCGCCCACGCAAGCATGAGCCGACCCGGTCCGCTGCAGCGCCTCATGAGTTATGCCGTCGAGCGGCGTTGGCTCGGCGACGGGCGCCTGCTCGAGTGGTACCCGCCATTCCTCTGGATGCGGATCCGCGTGCTCGAGATCGATGCAGGCTGGCGCCGGGTTCGCATCCGCTTGCCGCTCAATTCGATCTCGCGCAATCCAGGTGGCGTCATGTTCGGCGGCTTCCAGGCGGCACTCGCCGATCCGATCGCCGCGCTGGCCTGCGCGCGCATTTTCCCGGGTCACTCGGTCTGGACGCGCGCGATGACAATCGAGTTCGAGCACGGTGGCAGCACCGATCTCGAGCTCCGTTTCGATTTCCCTGCCGATCTCGAGCGCAGCATCCGCGACGAGCTCGCACGCACCGGTAAGTGTACGCCCACGTTCGAATACGGTTTCTATCTCGCCGACGGAATGCGGTGCACGCGCATCCTCAACACCGTCGCGATCCGGCCGCGTGGCTACGTGCGCGCGACGACGCCGCCGGCACCGGAGCAGGGCATCGACTAGAATTACCTTATGCGGGTCAACGTCCGCCGAGTTACCGCGCTGCGTCTGCTCGCGGCCGCCCTGGCCGTCTCTCTCGCGGTCAGTTGTTCAGGCTGCGCCTCGGCGATTCGTGCCACCGCTGCACCGCCGACGCGCGCCGCGGTGCCGGCTCCGTTGCTGCCGGCCGGACTGGTGCGATTGCGTGAGGCGCTCGCGACCATGGCCGGCACGCGCCCCATCGAGCTTTCGGGTGAAACGCGTGGCGAGCTGCAGTTGTTGCGCGCCGTCGTGCCGGCGATCGAACTATTCCGGGCAGACACGGCCCAGCTCACCGAGAGCGGTGCGGCGCTGCTCGGAGACTGGGGTCGGGAGCTCGCACGCCACCTGCGCTTCGCGATCGAGATTGAAGGCCACACCGACGAACTCGGTCGCGCCGCGTACAACTTCGAATTCTCGCGCCTGCGCGCCGAGGCTGTCCGCGACGCGCTGCTCGCGGCGGGTGTCGCGCCGCACCGTGTCGTCGTGGTGGGTCTCGGGGAGGCCCGGCCGCTCGCGTCCGGGCGAAGCATCCAGGCCCGTGAGCGCAACCGCAGGGTCGAGATCAGGGTGCGGGCGCGCTGAGCGGCGGGCCCAATCCCGGTCGCGACGCAGCCCCGCTCAGGCCGCCATCAGGCCGCGCAGCTTGCGGATCGCGTTGGCTTCGAGCTGGCGGATCCGTTCCGCCGAGACACCAAACTCGGCGGCGAGCTCGTGCAGCGTGGCCTTCGCGCCGTCCTGCATCCAGCGGCGACGCAGGATCTCGCGGCTGCGCGGATCGAGCTGTGCGACCGCGGACGCCAGCTCGCGCGCTATCGTGCTCTCCCACTCACGTGTCTCGATGACCTCGGCGGGATTGGCGTCGGGAGCCGGCAGGTAGCTGGCCGGCGAGCAGGACTGGTCGTCCTCGGACTCGGGCACGGTATCGAAAGCGATGTCACGCGCAGCGAGTCGCTGCTCCATCTCGGCGACCTCGCGCGGATCGACACCGAGGTCGGCGGCGACGGCGCGCGTTTCCTCGGGCGACAGCCAGGCGAGGTTCTTCTTGAGCTTGCGCAGATTGAAGAACAGCTTGCGCTGGGCTTTGGTGGTCGCGACCTTCACGAGGCGCCAGTTGCGCAGCACGTACTCATGGATCTCGGCGCGGATCCAGTGGATGGCGAAGGAGACCAGCCGGACCCCGATTGCCGGGTCGAAGCGCTTGACGGCCTTCATCAGGCCGATACTGCCCTCCTGGACGAGGTCCGGCAGCGGCAGGCCGTAGCCGACGTAGCCGCGCGCGACGTGGACCACGAAGCGCAGGTGCGACAGCACGAGCTGCCGCGCGGCCTCGACATCGCCGTCACGGTGGAACCGCTCGGCGAGTCGGCGCTCCTCCTCGCGCGACAGCACCGGAATGCGCGAAACTCTTTCGAGGTACGCATCGAAGCTGCCAATGGGGCCCGCAAGGACTAGGTCGCTCGGTCGAGCGACCAGCGCTTGACTCGTCATGGGCTTGGTCCCTCCTCTGCCTTGATCGGTTGTAAATTTTAGCACTCGCGGGCTTAGAGTGCTAAAAAATGTTACGGTTCCATGAAATGCAAGCAATTGATCTAAAAAGGAAAAATTCCTAGTCAGGCCGCCGCGATCATACGCGGGGCTGGATCCGCGACAGATGCCGCGCGGTCGAACCCCAGGCGGCGAGCCAGCCTAACAGACCCCCACCGCCGAGCAGCTGCAGCAGCTCGCGCGCTGCCGGCGGCTGCAGCCTGAAGCGGCTGCCGTAGAGCCGCGCGAGCTCATCGACGGGTCCGGAGAGGAAGGCCAGCGCCCCGGCGATCAGTGCCCAGGCGAGCAGCGCGCCGAGCAGTCCGTAGAGCACACCCGTGTACAGGAACGGTCGGCGTACGAAGGCGTTCGAACCGCCGACCAGCTTGGTCACCTCGATCTCGGGGCGTCGCGCCTGAATCTCGAGGCGGACCGTGTTTCCGATCACGGCCAGCACGCCGAAACCGAGGATCGCCGCGGCGACCAGCAACAGCCGCCGCAGCACCTCGAGAATGGCCGCGAAGCGCCGCACCCATTCGGTATCGAGCTGCACGATCTCGACTTCGGGCCACGCGGCGAAATAGCGCTTGAGCTGCTCGAGCTGGGCCGGTGCACTCGCCACCGCGCTCGGCCGGACGCTGAGGACATGCGGTAGCGGATTGCTTTCGAGCGCGGCGAGCGCGTCGCCAAAGCCCGAGTACTCGCGGAACTCCGCAAGCGCCGCGTCGGCCGGCACCAGCGTGACGCTGGCGACACCGGCGCGCTTCGCGGCATTGCGCCGCAACTGCTCGGCGCGCTCGAGGTCGACGTTGGGCTTGAAGTAGACGGTCAGGTCCACGGCGTTGGCGAAGTCGCCGGTGGCCGCGCGCGTATTGTCGACGATGAGCCGCAGCGCCACCGGCAGCGCCAGCGCGAGCCCGACCACCATCACGGTGAGCACTGTCGCCAACGGCGCGCGCGCCAGCCGGCCGATCGAGCCGACGAACGCCTGCGCGTGACGAGTGCCCCAGGCCGAGATCGAGGCCATCGCTCAGCCACCCCCGGCCAGCGTCGGCAGAACGACGTCATGGGTCGCGACGATGCGGCCATCGTCGAGGACGATCTCGCGCTGGCCAAACTCACGCACGAGCTGCAGGTCGTGGGTCGCGACGACGACCGTCACGCCGACTTCCTGGAAACGCTTGAACAGTCTCATCACCTCGAGCGCGAGCCCGTGGTCGAGATTACCGGTCGGTTCGTCGGCGATCAGCAGCGGAGGCTTGGCGATCACCGCGCGTGCGATGCCGACGCGCTGCTGTTCGCCGACCGACAGTTCGGAGGGCAGCACGCGTTCCTTGTCGAGCAGTCCGACCTGATCGAGTGCCGCGCGGACCCGTCTGTCGATTTCCTTGAGCGGCGTGTCGGCGACGATCAGCGGCAGCGCGACGTTGTCGTAGACCGGTCGGTCGAGCAGCAGCCTGTGGTCCTGGAAAACGAGCCCGATCTGGCGGCGGAACGCCGGCACGCGCCGTGCGGGCAGGGTCCC
>CAZAWM010000200.1:0-6098 GCA_964488605.1 uncultured Steroidobacteraceae bacterium
AGGCCGCCGGCATCATCCAGGGTTACGCGGCGCTTATCGACCCGCGCAAGCTCGGGCAGACCGTGCAAGCGTTCGTGCAGGTCCGTCTCGAACAGCATGGCGAGGAGATCGCCGAGCGCTTCCGTCGCGCGTTCCAGGAGCGCCCGGAGGTGATCGCCTGCTACGCGATGACCGGTGACATGGACTTCCTGCTACACGTCATCGTCCGCGATGTCGACTCGCTGTCCGACTTCACCCTGCGGCGCCTGTTGCGCATGCCGGGCGTCCGGGACGTGCGTTCGAGCCTGGTGCTCGAGACGATCAAGCGGACCGTCCAGATCCCACTCGGCGACCCGGCATGATCCCGGGCCGGCACGAACTGCTGCAGCAGGCGTGGGTCGTCGACGACCTCGAGGCCGCAGCGCGCCGCTTTTCGGCCACGCTTGGCATCGGACCCTTCTTCACGAGCGAGTACCGCGCCGAATTCTTCACCGACGTCGAATACCGTGGGCGTCCCGGCACGCTGCAGATGCGTACCGCGATCTGCTACGCGGGCGCCGTGCAGATCGAGCTCGTGCAGCCGACGACGACCGAGCCGACCTGCTACCGCGACACTGTGCCGGCCGGACGCGACGGCTTCCACCACCTGTGCTTCTGGAGTCACGACCTCGAACGAGACATTGCCGACTACGTCGCACGCGGCTGTGCGGTCGCCAACCGCGGTCGCGTACGCAGAGGACCGGGATTTGCCTACCTCGACGCGACTGCAAGCATAGGCTGCATGATCGAGCTGCTCGAGTATTCGCCTGGCCTCGCGGCGCTGTTCGACGGCTGGCGCGAAACCTGCACCCGCTGGGACGGCGACGAATTGTTCGTGCGCCGCTGAGAGCGCCCCGATGCGCGCGCTGATACTCGGCGCCACCGGCGATCAGGGGCAGGCACAGGTGGCCGCGGCACAAGCCGCCGGCCACGAGGTCGTCGCGGCAGTACGCGACCCCGATCGCGCCCGCCGTCGCCTCGGCCACGAAGTCAAGCTTCGGACGCTGGACCTCGATACGCCGGCAAGCGTGTCGGCGGCGCTGCGCGGGATCGAGGTGCTGTTCGCCAACTTCGCTTCGAGTTCGTTCAACGATGGCGAGCGCCTGCTGCGCCAGGCCGAGGCCGTCGCCCGCGGGTCGCGCTCCGCGGGCGTGAGTCTCGTACTGCTCAATACGTCGATGCCCCTACGCGAGCAGCCGATAGGCCATCCTGCGCATGACATTCGGCTGGCCATGGTGGAGGCGTTCCTCGCTGCGGACGTGCCGCTCATCGTCTTCAACCCCGTGGTTTTCATGGGCAACCTGCTGCGCTGGGCGCGGCCGGCGATCGTCGGACGCGGCGTGTTCGAGTACCCGCACGCGGCGGATTGCGAGGTCTCCTGGGTCTGTCAGGAGGATCTCGCGAACCTGATGGTCGCCGCCGCGACGCGGCCGGGACTCGCGGGCCGCCGGTACGCGGTCGGCGGGCCCGAAGCGCTGCGCGGGGATGACGTCGCGCAGTGCCTGACCGAGGCGCTCGGCCGAGCAGTCCGCTTCGTCAGCCAGCGCATCGAAGACTTCTGCGCCGCGATGGCGCCGCACGTGACGAGTGCGGATGCCGCGAGCCGCGCGCGCAAGCTCGCCGAGCTCGGGCGAATCTACCGCTGGTACAACGAGTCGCCCGAGCGGCCGTTCCACGTCGACATGTCGGCAACGCTGGCCGACCTGCCCGTGCCACTGACGACGCTGCGCGCCTGGGCCCGCCGCCAGACCTGGGTGGGCTGAGGTACGGCCGGAGGCGCCGCTCAGACGCGCGCGCCGAAGACGTAGACGCAGTTGCCACCCGCGCGACCATGGTACTTGGCGAAAACCCGGCTCGGCTCGAAGCCGGCGGCGATCATCTCTTCGCGCATGTCGCGCTCGGCGAAACCGGTCCAAAACGGCTCGCCGTTCCAGCGCACCTGCCAATCGTTCATGACCTGATCGGCGAGCCCAAGACGGCTCGTCTGCGTCGCAACGTCGAGATGTAGCATCGCGCCGCCGGGACGCAGCACGCGCCGGCACTCGCGCAGGATCTGCGGCAGACGGGCGGCGTTGGTCTCGTGGAACAGGATGTGCGAGATCACGAGGTCGAAATGCGCGTCTGGAAAGCCCGTGGCAGCGGCATCACGCTGGTGAAAATGGATGGCAACGCCGCGTTCCTCGGCCAGTACGTGCGCGAGGCGCAGCAGTCCGGCCGCCACGTCGACGCCATGATACTCGGCCTGCGGGTACTCGAGCGCGACGGCCTGCGCATGGAGGCCGATGCCGCAACCGAGGTCGAGGATGCGGCGCGGCGCCAGATCGGGGAACTTTTCGGCCAAGAGCTGTGCGAGCAGACGACCGCGCGCATCGCCGCCTGCATCCGCATTGCCCTTCCCCGGCGCGTAGATCATCGCGGCGCCGAGATAGCGCAGTCCCGGCGACACGTCCGGATCGGCGCCCCCGACGTAGCCGCCGGGCTGCCGATGGATCTCGGTGTTGCCGATCGGCGGCGGTATGGACAGATTCGGATCGAGCTCGAGCGAGCCGCCGGCTCGAGGAGCATCGGCGCGCAGCGCCCGGTAGCGCCTCTCGACCTCTGCCTCGAGCCGCTGCGTCGTCGCTTCAATCGCGCGCCACATCAGGCTCTGACTGGCGTGGGTCAACGCCGCCCATTGCCGGAAACTGAAGGTGCGGGCCAGTTCGGTCTGGACGTCCGCCCGCCGCTCTGGGTCCGAGCCGAGGCGCGCGCGGACCGCCGGCTCAACGGCCTGCTCGTACTCCTCACGGACACGCTGCTGGACCATTCCGTTGACGAGCAGCTTGACGCCGAGCACGAAGTCCTGGCGCGACCTTTCAGTCGTATTCGGCACGTAGACGGTCTGGCTCGAACGCGCCCGGGGCGTGGACCACGGAGCCTGAGGCATGGCGGACGTCATTGTCACGGTTCCTCCAGCAAATCTTCAGCGCGGCGGCACGGACATGTACCAGCTCGGATACAGGCCACGCGGATTGTCCATGAAACCAGTGGTCCGCGCCGAGACGAGCCGCCGTCCGACGAGATAATAAACCGGCGCGACCGGGTGGTCGGCGAGCGCGAGTGCCTCCGCCTCGCGCAGTAACGCTGCGCGGCGCGGGAGGTCGATCTCCCGAGAGGCCTGCTCGAGCAGCGCATCGAACTGCGGGTTGCGGTAGCGCGCGGAATTCATCGCCACCGTCGAGCCCGTCGAAAGCAGCCGCTCGAGGAAGGCGTATGGATCGCTGAAGCCGGCGAGCCAGACGAAGCGGGCCGCATCGAAATCGCCGCTCGCGACATCGGCGACCAACGACTTCGTCTCCTTCTGGTTCAGCTCGCCCTGCACGCCGATCTGCCGCCAGAGCGTGACGATCGCGACGGCCACCTTGCGGTTGAGCTCGCTGCTCGGGAACGCGAGTCGGATGCGCAAGGGACGGGCCGGCCCGTAGCCGGCCTCGGCCAGCAGCGTACGGGCGCGCTCGAGCCGCACCGCGAGCGGCCAGGACGCGAAATCGCATCTGGCGCCGCGATCGTAGTTCAGCACGCCGGGGGGTACGTATCCGTAAGCCTCGACGCCGGCCATGCCGACGATGTTGCGCGCGATCGATTCGCGATCGATGGCCATCGACAGCGCACGGCGCACGCGGACGTCCGCAGTCGCGCCGCGCGCGGTGTTGAAGACCATCACCTCGATGGAAATCCCTCGGCCGAGCTTGAGTGCGTCGCCGAACTGCTCGCGCGCCCACTGCTGTCGCTCCGGAGGCACGACCATCACGAGATCGAGATTGCCCGACTGGAACCGGCGAACGTTGGTGACTGGGTTGTCGCCGGGGTAGTGCATCACCGCATCGAGACGAACCCGGTCGGCGGCGAAAAAGCGCGGATTCTTGCGCAGCCGCACGTACGAGTTCGGCACCCAGCGATCGAGCACGAAGGGGCCGTTGCCGACGAAGTTCGCGGGTCTGATCCATGCCGAGCCATGCTTCTCGATCGCGTGTCGCGGAGCCGGCAGTCCCGTCGCGGCGATGACATCGGTGAAGTACGGAGTCGGTCCCTCGAGATCGATGACGACCGTGCGCCAATCGGGCGCGGACGCACCGAGAGCGGTCGGCGGCAAGCGGCCCGCCGCAACGTCGCGGGCATGACGGATCGGATAAAGCCTCGAGGCGAACGCGAAGGCGGTCCGCGGATCGAGGGCGCGCTGCAGGGACCAGACGAAATCGGCCGCGGTCAATGGTACGCCATCGGACCAGCGCAGGTCCGGTCGCAGCCGGAACGTATAGCGGCGCCCGTCCGCGCTGACCGTCCAGGACTCGGCGCTGCCCGGCACGGGCCGACCACGCATGTCGGGCGTCGTCAGGCCCATGAACAGGTCGAGCACGACGAGCTGTTCGCCTGGGAACGAGAAGCGGTGCGGATCGACCGTCGAGGGATCGTCGGTGCCGGTGCGATGAAAGACACGCTCGGCAGCCGCGCCAGTGGCGCCGCCGGCCATGAGCAGCGGCAGCACGACGGCTGCCGCGAGGGGCACCCTGCGCCGCGACCCGCGCGGGCTTCCGCGGGCAACCGGGCGGCGATGTCCGTGATCCATGGCTGCGTCCCTGCCGGCGCGAAGGTCTCGGTGGCGCGCCCGGAGAGATTCGAACTCCCGACCCTCAGGTTCGAAGCCTGATGCTCTATCCGACTGAGCTACGGGCGCTTCCGGAAGAAGTCTAGCAGCAGCGGACCGCGTCGCCCGCGACGGCCCGTCAGGTGCGGCGAACCGACGAAGGTGGCCCCGGCCGGCGCCTGCTCGTACTATATGCGCCGCAGTCGGAGCCGGCCGGAGGCGATCGGGGCGCAGTTCAGCACCGATTCAGGCTTCCGGGTCAGAATCGCCTGCATCGCCGCGACCGCCACCGAAGGACTGCACCATGAGACTCCTGCCCGCCCTGCTACTGACCGCCGCCTCCACCCTCACGGTCGCCCATGCCGAATGCCGGATGCCCAGGGCACCCGAGACCATCCCGGATGGCAGCCTCGCCAAGCTCGAGGAGATGCTGGCGGCCCAGAAAGCCGTCAAGCAGTTCGATGCCGACGTCGGCGCGTATCAGACCTGTCTCGAGAACGAGCACATCGAGGCGATGGCCCGCGAAGGTGCGAAGCTCAGCGAGGAGCAGAAGAAGGAGCGCACCCGCATCCTCCAGCAGAAACAGAATGCGGCCGCCGAAGAGGCCCAGGCGCTCGCCGATCGTTTCAATGAGCAGGTCAGGGTCTACCGCGAGAAGAACAAGAAGCAGTAAGCCGGCTCCGTCGCGGGGCGGCCGCGCCCCGGGACGCGGGCGCTGCGACCGGCGCGTGAGCCGTTACACTCACGCCATGATTACGCCTGCCGAGGCCGACGCGCTGATCCGCCAGCACGTCACCTGCCTGCCGATCGAATCGCTGCCGCTCGCGCAATGCGCGGGCGCGGTGTTGCGCGAGAACATCTATGCCGAGCGCGACCAGCCGCCTTTCGACCGTGTCGCGATGGACGGCATCGCGCTCGATTCGGTGAGCTGGCAGCCGGGGCGACCGCTGCGCGTCCAGGGCATGCAGGCTGCCGGTCAGCCCCCCCTGACGCTGCAGGCGCCCGCAACCTCGACCTCGGGGCCGCTCGCGCACTGCATCGAGATCATGACGGGCGCGAGCCTGCCGGCCGGCTGCGACGCCGTCGTGCCGATCGAGCAGGTGCGTATCGAGGCCGGTACCGCGACCCTCGCGGACACTGTCCGCCCCGTGCCCGGCCTGAACGTGCACCGCCGCGGCAGCGACTCGCGTCAGGGGGATCTGCTGCTCGACGCCGGAGTCCGGCTCGGAGCACCCGAAATCGCGATCGCCGCCGGCGCCGGCATGGCGCGCATCCGCGTCAGCGCCCAGCCGCGCGTGATCGTGATCTCGACCGGCGACGAGCTGGTCGAACCGGGCGATCCTATCGAGCCGCACCAGGTCCGCCGCTCCAACGCCTACGCCGTGATGGCGAGCCTGCGCAGCCATGGCTACCAGCGCGTCGCCGACGACCATCTCGACGACGATGCGTACGAGCT
>CAZAWM010000201.1:0-6078 GCA_964488605.1 uncultured Steroidobacteraceae bacterium
CCGAGCTGGAGCCCGCATTGGTCGAGATCGGGCCGGTCGAGGTGCCCGCAGCGACAGCCGAAGGCGCGCCAGCGATGAGCGGCGCGGCAGGCGGTCCGGAAGGCGGCGCTCGCCCCGGCACCGGACTGCGGCAGGTCAGCGAGGGCGCCTGGATTAGCGGCGTCTGCAACGGTATCGCGCGCGGTGCGGGACTCGATGTCACGCTGGTGCGGGTCATCGCCGTGCTGCTGCTGTTCGTCAGCGGCGGCGCGATGATCCTTCTATACGCCGTGCTGATGCTGCTGTTGCCTTACTCGCCTGTCGACCCTCAGGCGCAGCCGCTGCGCTGGTTGCCGGCGAAGTCCCGTGAGCTCGTGCTTGCGATTCGGGCGAAGCTGTCGGCCCTGATGGGCTGAAGGCGACGCCGTCGATCTCGCGGGTCGCGGCGACGCGCTGGCGCACAGATGCTGCCCTGGTCCTCCTCACGCTAAAGGTGGCGCCGGCACCGGTCGTTACACGCGGTATCGAACCGCGGGCGAGCCGGCCGGCATATGTCAAAGTCAGAAGTCGGCCTGGACCCTTTCAGGGCCGAGACGAGACGCGAGCAGGTGCTCGCACTTCAGGCCAACGTGCCGGCGTCGCTGGCCGCTGGCCTGGTGGTCGGAGGGCTGCTCGCTTGGCTGTCCGCGCCACTCGGCCGTGGCGGTATCCCCGACGATTGGCTCGTCGCGCTGGGCTCTGGAGCCGCGATTCGGAGCCTGCTGTGGTGGCATGTGCGCCGCCGCGCACGTGTCGCTGTCCTCGACGAGCGTGAGCTGCGCGTCTGTCGCCTGTCTGCGCTGATCGGCGGCGTCTCCTGGGGGACGGTCGCGATCGCGCTGTGCGAACCTGGCAACGTCTATCAGCAGTACTTCGGCATCGCGCTCGCGGGTGTAGCGGCCGGCGGCGTCACCGGCAAGGCGGCGGACATCGTCTCGGTGCGTCTGTTCCTGTGGCCTTATCTGCTGCCGCCGACGCTGCTGCTACTGTCAGGGTCACATCACGTGCAGATGACGTTCGCAGCGACGTGGCTGCTGTTCCTGCTCTTCCTCGATGCCGCTGCGGCTCGGACGGCGGCGTCATTCAGCGATCTGATTCGGCTCAGAGTGCTCGACGCACAGCACCGTGGCGACCTCGAGCGACTGCGCAAGCTTGCCCAGCAGGTTCCCGGCGTGATCTACCAGTTCCAGCTACGACCCGACGGTACTTCGGCTTTCCCGTTTGCGAGCGAGCGCATCCAGGAAATCTATCGGGTCGCCCCGGAGCAGGTGCGCGAGGACGCCAGCATCGTCTTCGAGAGACTCCATCCCGACGATCTCGCCGCCGTCTCCGAATCGATCGCCCGCTCGGCGTCCGAGCTGTCCGTCTGGCGTCATCAGTACCGCGTGCGCTTCGAAGATGGCGAAGTGCGCTGGCTCGAGGGTCGCGCGACGCCGGAGCGGCTGGCCGACGGTTCGACGCTGTGGCATGGATTCATCACGGACATCACCGAGCGCAAGCAGCTCGAGCTTTTGCTGCAGGCCAGCGAGCACAAGCTGCGCGGGCTGTTCGAGCTGGCGCCACTGGGCATCGCGCTGTACGACCTCCAGACTGGGCGCTTCCTCGACGCCAACGCCGAGTTCCAACGGTGCACCGGGTACCCGCTGGCTCAACTGCTGACGATGACACAGCGCGACCTGCTGCCGGCGGCCGCGCTCGGCGCCGAACGCGAGCACGAACTACGCGAGGCGGGACGCTGCGCACCGCTGGAGCTCGTTTATCAACGCCGTGACGGCACACTGTGCCCGGTGTTGCATAGTGCGTTACGGCTTCGCGAGCAATCCGGCCAGGAGGTGGTCTGGACCATCGTCCAGGACATCTCGGAGCGAAAGGCCATGGAGCGAGCATTGACTGCCCAGGCTCGCACGGATCGTCTCACCGGGCTAGCCAATCGGCTGGCGATCCTCGAGCGACTCGATGAGCTATGCCGCGAGCAGCGCGACAGCGCAGCAGATAAGACGTTCGCGCTGCTGCTGCTCGACTTCGACAACTTCAAGTTCGTCAACGACACGATGGGCCACGAGGCCGGCGACGACCTGCTGCGCCAGGTCGCAGCCCGCCTGCAGATTGCCGTGCGGAAGGTCGATGCATGCGGCCCCGCGCCGCGCGGCAGCCTGGTCGGTCGCCTCGGTGGCGACGAGTTCGTGGCAGTTCTCGCGGGCATGAACTGCGCGTCGTCGCTCGATCAGTCCGCCGCACGCATTCTTGAGGCGCTGGCCCCTCCGTATGCACTGGGCGGGACCGAGGTCGCGTCGACGGCAAGCATCGGCATCGTACTCGCGGACCGGCGCTATGCCACGGCCAGCGAAATGCTCCGCGATGCCGACGTCGCGATGTATGAGGCTAAGCGGGCGGGTCGCGCTCGGGCGCGCGTGTTCGATGTCGCTCTGTCCGACGCGGTCGAGCGACGGCGACGACTCGAGGTCGATCTACGCGGTGCCGCCCGGCGCGGAGAGCTGCAGCTCGTCTATCAGCCCGTGTTCGATCTGTGCCGAGGACGCCTCGCCTCGGTCGAGGCGCTGCTGCGCTGGTCGCATCCCGACCTTGGGCCGATCTCCCCGGCCGAATTCGTGCCGATCGCCGAGGACTCAGGCCTGATCGGCGCGATCGGTGAGTGGGTGCTGCGCGAGGCTTGTCGGCAGCTCGCCGAGTGGCGCAGCAGGGGCGTCGACTTCCTGCCTGCGTCCGTGGCGGTCAACGTGTCGCGGCAGCAGCTCGCGCGTGGCGAGAGCTTCGTGCGCGAGGTGCAGGATGCTCTGCTCGCCGCCGGGCTCGAGCCCGAGGCGCTGATCGTCGAGGTGACGGAGCGCGAGGTCATGGCCGCGGAGACGGCTATGCGGTCGGCGCTGCGCAAGCTGAGGTCACAGGGCATACGCGTCGCGCTCGATGATTTCGGCGTCGGCGTCTCGTCCTTGAGCTGCCTGCACGAGTTCCCGATCAGCGTGATCAAGATCGATCGCTCGTTCGTGCGCGAGATCGAGTCGCGTCGCGAGCTCGCTGCAGTGGTCAGCTCGGTGCTGCTGCTGGCCGATCGTCTGGGGCTCACCTGCGTGGCCGAGGGCGTCGAAACCGCCTCGCAGCTTGCCGCCCTGCGCGCACTGGGTTGCGGATACGCCCAGGGCTACCTGTTCAGCGCACCGCTGCTGCCACCAGCGCTCGAGGAGCTCCTGCGCGAGCGGGCCTTTGAGCGCGGCATCCATCACGCGGCCTGACCCGCCGAAACCGCCGGGCGGTCGCGTCGCTCGCCGATTTCATTCGGTCGCCTGCCTCGCGCTACCCTCGCACGCCATCACGATCCGCCATCGTCCGGAGTTCGCCATGTCCGTGATCTCGCGTCGCGCGGCCCTGCGGGGTGCTGCCGGTATCGGTGCTCTGGCATTGGGCGCAGGCACCGCCTCGCACGCAGCGTCTCGTTCCGACCATCTGGACCTCGACGATCCGCTGACGGTTCTGCGCACGCACGTCAAAATGGTCGGCAGCCTCGGCCGCGAGGTCGTCGTCTCGTTCATGCGGCTGAACATCTACGGCGACCTCGGCGCCGGAAATTTCGTGCCGTTCTTCACGATGAACAACATCCTCGTGGACCATTGGGAGCCGCACGAGGACAACCAGCACGAGTTGCGGAAATACGAAGTGGGTTTCTACACGAAGTACGACGGGTACGAGCCGCTCGAGCACTTCGATAACCCGGTGACGGGGCAGCGGGTGCCGATCCACCACTTTCGTCTCGGCCCAGTGCCGCGCGTGTACACGGTCGACGGTGTCATTGCCATGGGCTACAACCCGAAGCTGCTGCCGATCGAGGTGATCGGTGACCGCGTCTTCGTGGCTACGCAGTCGATCGAGAGTGTGCCGGATACGCTCAGACCGGGTCAGACCAACTACGTGAACTCATTCATGACGATGTCGGCGCTGCTCGCCGATGCCGCCAATCCCGAGATGCTCTCGGTGCCCGTGCACCTGCAACTCCAGAACAAGAACAGGTGGCAAGCCTGGATGGGGATGGGCGACCGGCCTGGCGGAACGGTCGCGCGCGGCTTCGGTACCAAGATCCGCGGTCTCGAAGCGCTGCCGAAGGCCGTTGCCGAGGGCGCGCGCCGCTTCGTGCCCGAGATTTTCGACACGAAGAACTGGACCGAATTCGTTTTCGAGGATAGCGAGTACCTCAAGCAGCGCAACAGCGGCTGACGTGCCGGTGCTCCACGCTGGCCCTCGAGGCTTTCGCACAGCGTCCGCGCTCCGGCGGGCCTGTTCGCCAGCACGTTGCGCAGCGATTCACCGAGCGATTCCGGTGCCGAGCGCCCGCGGACGCGCATGACGCCGGCGAGGCGCACCGGCGCCGATTTGCCTTGCCGGGGGCAGTCCCTAGAATGATCGGGTACGGCGCAGGCACGGCGCCGCGGTCGGGCGAAGCGTGGCAGACCCTCATATAGTCCTGTTGCTGTCCCTGTTGGCGCTTTGCCTAGTGCTGTCGGCTTTTTTCTCAGGCACCGAAACGGCGCTGATGAGCGTCAATCGCTACCGCCTGCGCACGCTCGCGCAGCAGGGCCACCGCGGTGCAATGCTTGCCGAGCGTCTGCTGGCCCGGCCGGACCGGCTAATAGGCCTGATCCTGATCGGCAACAACCTCGCGAACAACCTCGCAGCGACCCTCGTGGCGATCATCGTCCTCGAGCTTTACGGCGAGGAGTGGGTAGCGCTCGGCGCCGGCCTGCTGACGCTCGTGATGCTCGTGTTCTGCGAGGTAGGCCCCAAAACCTATGGGGCGCTGCGCCCCAGACCGCTCGCGACAGCCTCGGCCTACGCCTACTCGGCGCTGCAGTGGGTGCTGTATCCGGCGGTCTGGGCCGTCAACCGCATCACCAACGCGATGCTGCTGCTCGTCGGGCTGCGCGTCGATCAGCAGGCGCAGCAGACCGCGCTGTCGCGCGAGGAGCTGCGCACGGTCGTCGCCGAGGCTGGCGCGATGATTCCTAGCAGTCACCAACAGATGCTGATGGGCATCCTGGACCTCGAGCGCATCACTGTCGACGACATCATGATCCCGCGCAACGAGGTGGTCGGCATCGACATCACGGCGGAGTGGAGCGACATTCTCGAGCAGCTGCGCGAGACCCGCCACACCCGCCTGCCAGTCTACGAGGGCGAGCTGGACCGGCTGATCGGCGTGCTACACATGAAGCGTGTCGCCAACGAGCTCGCGCGCGGTCGGTTGACGCGCGAGATGCTGCGCGAGATCGCTGCGCAGCGCGACGCGCTTTTCGTGCCCGAAGGCACCTCGCTGAACGCCCAGCTTCTCAACTTCCAGCGTGACCGCCGCAGACTTGGTTTCGTCGTCGATGAATACGGCGATATCCAGGGTATGATCACGCTCGAAGATCTGCTCGAGGAGATCGTCGGTGAGTTCACGACCGATCCGGCAGCGGCCGGTCATCGCAGTGTGCTGCGCGAACCGGACGGCAGCTTCCTCGTCACCGGCTCAGCGAGCATCCGCTCTATCAATCGAGCGATGAGGTGGAAGCTGCCTACGAGTGGACCGAAGACGCTCTCCGGGCTGATCGTCGAGTACCTCGAAGACATTCCAGAGCAGGGAACCTCGCTGCGCATCGGCGATTATGCGATCGAGGTGGTCGCGACGGCGGACAACACAGTGCGTACCGCGCGCGTGCGCGTGCTTGAAAGTCCGGCTGGAGGCGTGCAGTCTTGACGGCGACTCGCCCCTTTTCAGCGCGCGGCGCGAATACGCTGACCGTGCGCGAGAACGGCCCGCTCGAACTGAACGGTAATCTTGCCCTCGCTGGTGTAAACGTGGGTGATGCAGCGGTCTTGTGCCGCTGCGGCCAGTCGGCGACCAAGCCATTCTGCGACGGCAGCCACCTTCGCTGCGGTTTCCGCGCGCCGGCAAGAGCCGAAGGCCTCGATGCGGCGGCCAATTTCCTGGCCAACGGCGTGCTCGACGTTCGCCCGATCCGCGATGGGCCGCTGCGCCTCGATGGCGCCGTGGAGCTGCTGTCCGATGCC
>CAZAWM010000202.1:0-6052 GCA_964488605.1 uncultured Steroidobacteraceae bacterium
CGCCCTGCGCCCAGAGTGCGCCGAGACCATACGGATTTTCTACAACGGTGGTGCTTTCCATGTTTTCCTCAACGTGTCTACGCACAAGCGCAACGGTTCGACCCGTCGCTGACTACCCTAGGGACAAGAAATCGATCGATATCGGTCATCAAAAGCTCTGAAAAAGCTCTGTCAGTTCTTGAGCTCGAACTTCACGCGAAACGTAAAGCAGCTCTCGACGGGCTGGCCGTCGCTCATTCCGGCAATGTACCGGCCTGCCTTGGCCAGCTTGATGGCGCCCTGATCAAGGGCCTCGACATTCGAGGACGTCTGGATCGTCGGCTCGCCGACCAGTTTGCCGTTCGGACCCACACAGACCCGGACCACCGGACTCCCTTCCTGTCCGAGACGCTTGGCGCTGGCCGGATAGTAGTCCTCGGAGTTCGGGAAACGACGCGCGTCGATCTTGGCTGGATAGGTCGGGCCCTTGGGAGCCGGGGGCGGCGGCGGGGCCGGCGGTTGCGGACGGTCGGTCACGTTCGTGATCGCGGTCGTCTGCGTGGTTTCCATGGGAATATCGATGGTCACTTCCGGAGGCGGAACCTCGACCGGCGGACGGTCCATCTGCGGTGGCGGCGGCGGTGGCGGAGGCTCGTCGTTGCGCACTTCCTCGATGATGTCCGTCTCGATCGGCGGCGCGATGACTTCGACGACCTTACGCGCGAGGCCCGAAACCAAGCCGTATACGAGCAGCGCGTGGAAGGCGATGATGACGGCGAAGACCACCGCGCGGCGCTGGCTGTTGTGCTGTACGTATGCGGACATGGCTTACCGGTAAGCGTGAATGTGAACGTCAACCATCCGTTAACGGGCGCGGCAATGTACGGACATTCTCTCGAACTCGCAACACCGATCCCCTTCCTCACCATCGCGGCCGCACCGAGCGAACGTCCAACCCCGCGGAATGTCAATGTTCCGCACTGCGCCGCTCACTGGCGGCGCCACCCGCGCACGGCCCCTTTTTCTTCGGTGTCGCCGGTGAACCCTCATCAGCCCCTGACCCGCGAGTTGCCGAACTCTAACCGCAGCGGCGCTGACTGACAACCGCGGCAGCGCGCCGACATATTCCCGTGATCTGCCTTGAGGTCGCGATCAATCCGTGACCGCTCCCTCCGAGGCGCTGCTGACGACTCGCGCGTACTTCGCGAGCACTCCCGCAGTCGCATACGGTTTCGGCGAGCGCCACTCTCTGCGACGGCGTCTGAGTTCTGCAGCCGGCAGATCCACGTCGAGGGTGCGACGCCGAGCATCGATCGTGATCCGGTCGCCGTTGCGCAGCAGAGCAATAGGTCCACCGACGGCCGCCTCGGGAGAAACATGGCCGACCACGAAGCCATGGCTGCCGCCCGAGAAGCGCCCGTCCGTGATCAGGGCCACGCGGTCACCGAGCCCTCGTCCCATGATCGCGCCGGTCGGACTCAGCATCTCGCGCATGCCGGGGCCGCCCCGCGGCCCTTCGTAACGAATCACGACCACGTCGCCGGCCTTGACCTTGCCCGCGAGTATTGCGGCCGTCGCCCGCTCTTCGCCGTCGAATACGCGGGCGCTGCCCGTGAACGCCAGGCCCTCTTTGCCGGTGATCTTTGCGACGGCGCCCTCGGGACAAATATTCCCATATATAACAATAAGATGGCTATCTTTCTTCACCGGGTACTCAAACGGCAGAACGATATCCTGTCCGGGCGGATAGTCGCTCACACCGGCGAGGTTCTCGGCCAGCGTCCGGCCCGTGACGGTCAGGCAGTCGCCGTGCAGCAGGCCGCGATCGAGTAGGCGGCGCATCAGCGGCTGGATGCCGCCGATCGCAATCAGCTCGGACATCAGATACCGGCCACTCGGACGCAGGTCTGCGAGGACCGGGACCCGCTTCCCGATTCGCGTGAAGTCATCGAGTGTCAGCGGCACCCGTGCGGCCCGCGCGATCGCCAGCAGGTGCAGCACGGCGTTAGTCGACCCTCCGAGCGCAATCGTTACGGTGATCGCGTTCTCGAAGGCCTTTCGCGTGAGAATCCGGCGCGGGGTAATTCCTGTCTCGATCAGCCGCACGACGGCCTCTCCGGCCCGTTCCGCATCGGCGCGCTTGGTGGCGCTGACGGCCTCCTGGGCAGAGCTGTCCGGCAAAGACAGACCGAGCGCCTCGATCGCAGAGGCCATGGTGTTCGCGGTGTACATGCCACCGCAGCTGCCGGGCCCGGGGATCGCCGTGCGCTCGACCTCGAGCAACTCGGCATCCGACACCTTACCCGCCGCGTGCCCGCCGACCGCCTCGAAGACCGCGACGATTTCGCGCCGTTGCGCGCCGGGCCGGATAGTGCCGCCGTAGACGAACACGGCCGGCCGATCGAGCCGGGCCATGGCAATCGCGCAACCGGGCATGTTCTTGTCGCAGCCGCCGATCGCAACCAGCCCATCGAAACCCTGCGCGCCGACGACGGTCTCGATCGAGTCGGCGATGACTTCCCGCGAGACCAGCGAGTAACGCATGCCCGGCGAGCCCATCGAGATGCCATCGGAGACGGTGATCGTATTGAACAGTACGCCCTTGCCGCCGGCCGCATCGCAACCGGCGATGACGGCCTGCGCGAGTTCGTTGATGTGCATGTTGCACGGGGTCAGGTTTGCCCAGGTCGAGGCGACGCCGACCTGCGGCTTGCGGAAATCGGCGTCCGAGAACCCCACCGCACGTAGCATTGCGCGCGACGGTGTCTGCTTTACGCCGTCGACGACGAGCCGCGAATACCGCCGCGGATCCACCTGACCTTCGCTTCGACCGCGCCTGCGACCCTGCCCCGTCATTCACGCGCTCCCGTCAAATCCCGAACAGTCCGATGCCATAGCGCCGAGGGCCACATTGAAGCCCGCGCCGCCCTCGCGCGGCAAGGGCCGCCTCCAAGCGGCCCGCCGACCGTGTGCCGCTCGCACTTCTCTTGCACTCACCCGCAGCGGGCGCGGGCCAGACGATACGCCAGTCGCGCGCACTGTGCCTCGGCGCCGACTGGCCGGCCCGGCCGCTCGCGAGTGTTCCATGCGTGCATGTCGATATGCAGCCAGTGAGCCGTGCGGGCTACGAAGCGCTTGAGAAACAGTCCACCGAGGATCGCACCGGCGAACGAATGGCTGGCCACGTTACTGACATCGGCGACCTTGCTGGCGAGGTCCTCGTCGTAGCCGCTCCACAGCGGCAGCGGCCAGACCGGATCGCACTCGGCGTCGCCGAGCCGACGCGCCTGCTCGAGCAGCGCCTCGTCGGGCGAGAAAGCGGCCGGGAGATCGGGTCCGAGCGCGGTGCGCGCCGCGCCGGTGAGCGTTGCGAAGTCGACTAGCAGCTCCGGCGCTTCGGCGTCGGCATCGGCGAGCGCATCGGCGAGGATCAGGCGTCCTTCGGCGTCGGTATTGTTCACTTCGACCGTCAGGCCACTGCGCGACCGCAGCACGTCGCCCGGCCGGTAGGCGGTGCCGCTGACGGCATTCTCGACCGACGGCACGAGCAGTCTCAGACACACGGGTGCAGCCAGCTCCATCAGCAGCCGCGCGGTTGCGAGCGCGACCGCTGCGCCACCCATATCCTTCTTCATGAGCAGCATGCCGGCCGCCGGTTTCAGATCGAGCCCTCCGGAATCGAAGCAGACGCCCTTGCCGACCAGCGTAACGCTAGGTGCGGTGGGTTCGCCCCAGCGCAGATCGATCAGGCACGGAGCGCGTGTACTGGCACGTCCGACGGCGTGCACGAGGGGGTATTCGCGCTCGAGCTCGGCCCCGCTGACGATGCGCGTACGCGCGCCGCAGCGCGTACCAACGGTGCCGATGGCGTCAGCGAGTTCGGTCGGACCCAGCTCGTTGGCGGGCGCGTTAATGAGGTCGCGCGCCGCGTTGAGGGCCGCGCCGGCCGCGAGCGCATAGGCAAGATCGGCAGCGGACGGAGCATGCAGCCGTGCGCGGACCGGAGGCTGTGGCCGGGAGCGGAAGCCGTCCTGACGATAGGCGCCGAGCAGCCAACCGAGCACCAGCGCGGTCGCGGCGGCCGGCGCCAACGGCTGCGCCGGTAGGTACTCGCCTTCGGGCAGACGGTCGGGTAGCGCCGCCGACTGCCAGAGTGTCAGCTCGTCCGCGCTGCGCGCAGCGCCGAGGCCCATCGCGACCGCAGCGATGCCACCACGCTCGTCGGGCAGGCAGATCACGCGCAAGCGCTCGGCGGCAAAGCCCTGGGCAAGCACCCACGCACGCTGCACCGGCGGAAGAGAGTCGCGCCAGGGACCCAGCTCTGACTCGCAGACGAATATCAGCGGGCGCGCGCCGGCGGCGGCGCCGCCAAGGCAGAGGGTGTCTATGGCGCTCACGATGGCGCGAGAATAACGCAAGCGGTGCACTCGCCGCGCGGCCAAGGGCGCCGGCACCCGTTTGACAGGCGCAACGCGCCTGTGTTGAACTCGCGGCTGCATGATTTTCGCACCGGTCAGCCTGTCGCCGCGACTTGTGCTGCTCCTTATTGGACGCAGCCGGTGCGGGCTGTTCGACTGACGCCCTTCGGGCGAGCGGAGCAGAACACCAAACCCCGCACCGGCCGCAGCCGATGCGGGGTTTTTCGTTTGAGCATCAATGGAGCGGACCGATGAAGATCTACGGCAAGAAGGACGTCGACAGGAGAGCGCTGGCCAAGTCTCGCCTCTGCGTGCTGGGCTACGGCAGCCAGGGACGAGCGCATGCGCTGAACCTCAAGGACAGCGGCCATGACGTCGTCATCGGAGTCCGCAAGGGCGAGAGCTGGAAGAAGGCCAAGAAGGATGGGCTGGCCGTAGCCGAGCCCACCGCGGCCGTCAGGGGCGCCGACCTCGTCGCGATGCTGGTGCCCGACCTCGCGCAGCAGGAGACCTATGCGGCGATCGTCGGCAACCTCAAGCCAGGCGCTACGCTGCTGTTTGCCCACGGCTTCAACATCCATTTCCGGCAGATCAAGCCGCGCAAAGACCTCGACGTGGTGCTGATTGCGCCGAAGGGTCCTGGCGACCTGGTACGCCGGCAGTTTCAGCAGGGCCGTGGCGTTCCATGCCTCATCGCCGTCGCACAGAATGCCACCGGACGGGCGCTGGCGCGCGCCCTCGCCTACGCCGACGGCATCGGTGGCACGCGTGGCGGCGTGCTGGAGACAACCTTTGCCGAAGAGACCGAGACCGACCTGTTTGGCGAGCAGGCGGTGCTCTGCGGCGGCGTGACCGAGCTGGTCGTCAAGGGCTTCGAGACGCTGGTCGAAGCGGGCTATCAGCCCGAGGTCGCGTACTATGAGTGTCTTCACGAGCTAAAACTCATCGTTGACCTGCTGCACGAAGGTGGCCTCGCCAAGATGCACCGCTTCATCAGCGAAACCGCGAAGTACGGCGACCTGACCCGCGGCCCGCGCGTGGTGGGCAAAGCCAGCAAGGCGGAGATGCGCAAGGTGCTCAAGGAGATCCAGCAAGGCAAGTTCGCGCGCCAGTGGATCCGCGAGAACGCTACCGGACGCAAGAAATACAACAAACTGTTGGCTGCCGACCTCGCTCATCCTATCGAGAAGGTCGGTGCGCAGCTGCGTGCCCGCATGCCCTGGCTGGAACAGTCACGCTGACCGAGTGCCCGCTGCGAGGAGAGACCGATGTCACCGAGTCCCGACCGTGTGCTGATCTTCGATACGACGCTGCGTGACGGCGAGCAGTCCCCGGGTTGCAGCATGACCCAGCCGGAGAAACTGCGTGTCGCGCGTGCACTCGCGGAACTCGGCGTCGACGTGATCGAGGCGGGCTTCCCGGCCGCCTCGCGCGGTGATTGGGAGTCCGTCAACGCGGTGGCGCGCGAGATCGAAGGGCCGATCATCTGCGGTCTGGCGCGCTGCCACCGTGACGACATCGAACTCGCCGCCAGAGCCTTGCAGGAGGCTGGACGGCGCCGCATACACGTGTTCCTCGCTACGAGCGCGATCCACCGGCAATACAAGCTCAACATGGCGCAGTCCGAGATCGTCCGGGCAGCCGTCGAGGGCGTA
>CAZAWM010000203.1:0-6038 GCA_964488605.1 uncultured Steroidobacteraceae bacterium
GAGGTACCAGCACACCGCCAGCGCACTACGAATGTGCCAGTCGAGCAGAAAGGCGAGACTGCGCCCGCCTGGACCGACGAGATCGAAGCGCACGGCCACACCTGTCGCGCTGTCGACTTCGAGTGCATTCGGCGACGTCATCGCTCAGGTCTCCTCCGTCAGCAGCTCCGCCTGATGCTCCTGCAGCAAAGGGTCGATCAGCTCGTCGAGATGGCCGTCCATGACGTCGGCAAGCTTGTAGAGCGTCAGGTCGATCCGGTGGTCGGTCACGCGCCCCTGCGGGAAGTTGTAGGTGCGGATCCGTCCTGAACGGTCGCCGCTGCCAACCTGCAGCCTGCGCTCGCGCGCCTCTTCGGCATCGCGCTTCTCCTGCTCGGCGGCGAGCAGCTTGGCCTTGAGCAGCGCGAGCGCCCGGGCCCGGTTCTTGTGCTGCGATCGCTCGTCCTGGCATTCGACGACGATGCCGGTCGGCAGATGCGTGATGCGCACTGCCGAATCGGTCTTGTTGACGTGCTGGCCGCCGGCCCCTGAGGCGCGGAAGGTGTCGATGCGCAGGTCCGCTGGATTGATCTCGATGTCGGATACCTCGTCGAGTTCGGGCAGGATCGCGACGGTGCAGGCCGAGGTGTGTATGCGGCCCTGCGCCTCGGTCGCCGGCACGCGCTGCACGCGATGTACGCCGGACTCGAACTTCAGTCTCGCGAAGACGTCCGTGCCGGAGATCCGGCAGATCACTTCCTTGAAGCCCCCATGCTCTCCCGGGCTCTCGCTGAGGGTCTCGACCTGCCAACCGCGCGATTCGGCGTAGCGCGTGTACATGCGCAGCAGATCGCCGGCGAAGATCGCGGCCTCGTCGCCGCCCGTACCCGCACGCAACTCGAGGAAGACGTTGCGCCCGTCGCGCGGATCGCGCGGGACCAGCATCTGTCGCAGCTGCTGTTCCTCGGCATCGAGCAGCGCGGCCAGCCGCTGCGACTCCTCGGTGCCGAGCGCGCGCATCGCCGGGTCGCTGTCGCTCTCCATGGCTCGTGCAGTCTCGAGCTCCTGCTCGAGACCCCGGTAGGCGGCGTAGCGCTCAGCAAGCGGCGCCAGTCGCGCATACTCCATCGACAGGTCACGGAAGGTCCGCGAACCACCGTCGAGCGAGCGGTCGGCGAGCAGGTGCCCGACCTCCTCGAACCGCTCTGCGGTGCGCTCGAGACGGTGCCGGATGGATGGCTTCATCGTGGCAGGCATTGTCCGGACCGGGGCACGGCCAGACAAGCGCGGCGGTTGGCGCCGCGCCCGCCGTGGCCGGCCGAAGCACGAGGTCTTCGGATATATTGCCGCCATGGGCATGCCTTCCGATTCGCCGCCGCGCCGCGCAGGCCCGGCCATGCTGCGCGCCCCACTGTTCGCGCTGTTTGTCGGGATCGCCGTCACGCCGGTCGCGGCGCCGGTCGCGGCGATGGCGTCGGCCTCGCCGGCCCTGCAGCGCGACGCGGCCGTGCAGGCGGCCGAGCTCGCACTGGGTGGCGGTGACTGCCGCGGCGCCGCGGAGCGCTATGCGGCGCTCACTGAGGCGCGCCGCGACCCGCGCATTGCACGGCGGGCCGTCGAGGTCGCCGTGTCGTGCCTACACCTGCCGGCGGCCTGGCGCAGCGCCCGGCACTGGGAGCGTATCGATCCGGAGAACGTCGAGGCGCTGCGCGCGGCCGGTCTCGTCGCCCTCGAGCTGTACCGGCTCGATGACGCACGCCGGATTTTCGCGAGCCTGCTCTCCAAACCCGATGTCGAAGCGGACCGCGCGCTGGCCGAGCTGCTACCGCTCGTCAGCGAGGGAGACGAAGCGCACGCGGCGTGGCAGACCTTCGACGTCGTCGTCGATCGCGCCGCGATCAACGATGCGACTCGGCTCGCACTGGCCGAGCTCGCGATCGCCGCCGACCACTTCGGTGCGGCGCGCAGCCTGGCGGAGTCGGTCGTCGAGCGCGACGCTGGCAACGCTGCGGCGCTGCGCCTGCTCGCACTGCTGCGCGCCGCCGCCGATGACGCGTCCGGTGCGCTCGAGGTCGCGCGCCGTGCCGTCGAGGCCGATCCGGTGGGGCAGCGTTTCACGGTCATCGAGGTGCTGATCGCGCTCGGGCGCAACGAGGAAGCGCACCGCGAACTCGAGCGGCTGCTCGAAGACGAGGCCGCGCGCGAAGACGCCGATCGCCGGCTCGCCCTGCTCGCGCTTTCCACCGGTGATCTCGAGGAGGCACGGCGCCGTTTCGGCGAGCGGCTGCAGCGAGGTGCGGGCAGTGCCGAGGCGTTCTTCTATCTGGGGATGCTCGCCGAGCGTCGTGGCGAGAAAGAACTGGCCTTGCAGAGCTACATGCGGCTGGTCGAGGCAGGCGGCGGCCTGCTGCCGCGCGTACGCGCCGCCTCGCTACTGATCGACGCGGGCCGTTCCGACGAGGCGCTGAAGCTGTTCGACGACGTCCCGCCGTCCGGCCGCGACGATCCGCTCGACATCGCGATCGCGCGCAGCAATGCGCTGCTGACGGCCGGCGACGTGCGCGGTTCGCTCGCGGCGGTCGATGCGGGGCTCGCGCGCCATCCGCAGCACCCGCAGCTGCTCTACCACCGCGCCATGCTGCTCGTGCGCAGCGATCGGCTGCGCGAGGCAATTGGGGCGTTCGAGGCTCTGCTTAGGCAGCGGCCCGACGACCCGACGGTCCTCAACGCACTCGGCTACACGCTCGGCGACAACCGCCGGCAGCTCCCACGTGCGACGCGCCTCGTCGAACGCGCGCTCGAGCTCAGCCCCGACAACGCGGCGATCATGGACAGCGTCGGCTGGTTGCGCTTTCGTCGCGGCGATGCCCAAGGTGCATTGCCGCTGCTCGAGCGGGCATACCGTATCTCGCGCGACGCCGAGATCGCCGCGCACTGGGCGGAGGTGCTCTGGACCACGGGCGATCGGGCCGGCGCGCGTCGCGTCTGGGCGCAGGCGCTCGTTCGCCACCCCGACTCGGAGCCGCTGCTCGAGTCGTTCCGTCGCCTGACGGGCCAGATCCTGGGCCCGGCCGCGCCACTTGACGACGCGAAGCCCTGACTGCAGCCGCTTCGCGCTTGCCGGTCTGCTGTGGCTGACGCTGGCGGGCTGCGCCTTGCGGCCCGTCGCGGAGGCGCCGCTGCTGCTGCCCTCCGACTGGCCGGCTCGTCGCGAGCTGCTGCAGCAGCAGCGCGAGTTCTCGCTGCAGGGACGGGTTGCGGTCGCCGCGGGCGAGCAGGGCTTCTCGGCCTCCGTGCGCTGGGCCCAGCAGGGCGAGCAGACGCAGATCCGGCTCGACGGTCCGTTCGGGCTCGGCGCGCTGGCGATCGAAACCGATGGTGCGGCGCTGTTCGTGACCAATGCGCGCGGCCAGCGCTTCGATGGCGAGGCCGCGCGCGTCGAACTCGAGCGCCAGCTCGGCTTCGCCTTGCCGCTGGCCGCGCTGCGCTACTGGGTGCAGGGGCTGCCATCGCCCGGGGCGCCGGCTGCCGAGGCGCTTGAGAATGAACGGCCGCGCCTTGCGCGCCTCGAGCAGCTTGGCTGGACGGTCGAGTATCGCGAGTATCAGCTTGCACCCGCCGAGCATCGGCCGCGTCGCCTGGTGGCCAGCCACCCCAGTGCGCGCGTACGGCTGCTGATCGAGAGCTGGCTGCCGTGAATGCGGCAGAGCGCATCTGGCCGGCGCCGGCCAAGCTCAACCTGATGCTGCACGTGACGGGCCGGCGTGCCGATGGTTACCACGAGCTGCAGACCGTGTTCCAGCTGATCGACCTCTGCGACGAACTGCGCTTCGAGGTCGCTGTCGATAGGCGCATCGAGCGGCTCGAGGGTGCCGCCGGGGTCCCGCCTGCGGACGATCTCGTGGTCCGTGCGGCCCTCGCGTTGCGCGCGGCGACGGGTCGGCCGGCTCTCGGGGCACGCATCCGCGTCCGCAAGCGCATTCCCCTTGGCGGTGGGCTCGGCGGCGGCAGCTCCGATGCCGCGACGACGCTGGTCGCACTCAATGAGCTCTGGGGTCTGGGTCTAGATGTCGACGAACTGGCGGCGATCGGTCTCGGTCTGGGCGCCGACGTGCCGGTTTTCGTCCACGGCTGCAACGCCTGGGCCGAGGGCATCGGCGAGCGGCTCACCCCCCTGGAGCTGCCGCCACGCTGGTTCGCGATCATCGATCCGCGCGTCGCCGTGCCGACCTCCGCAGTGTTCCAGGCGCCTGAATTGACACGAAATTCCCCCCTCATCACAATACGCGCCTTTTTCGACTCGGGTGGCCGCAACGATTGCGAGCCGGTCGTGCGCCAGCGCTTTCCGGTAGTGGCGGAGGCGCTCGACTGGATGGCACGGTTCGCGCCGGCGCGGCTGACGGGAACGGGCGCGTGCGTGTTCGCGGCCTTCGATCGCGTCGAGGACGCCGAGCGCGTGGCGGCCCGGGTACCCGAGACCTGGCGGAGCTTCGTGGCGCGCGGTCTCGATCGCTCGCCGCTGCGTGTGGTGCCACGGCGCGAGGACGACTGATTGGGGTGTCGCCAAGCGGTAAGGCAGCGGGTTTTGATCCCGCCATTCGGAGGTTCGAATCCTTCCACCCCAGCCAATTCGCCGGATCGCGGCATTGGGCCGCGATGACTGCTTGAGGATCGCTTGGTGGCGGACAGCCAGTCCTTCGCACTGTTCTCGGGTAACGCGAATCCCGCGCTGGCCCAGGATATCGCGCGTCACCTCATGGTGCCGCTCGGTCGTGCCTATGTCGGCCGCTTCAGCGACGGCGAGGTCAACGTCGAGCTGATCGAGAACGTGCGCGGCCGCGATGTGTTCATCGTCCAGCCGACCTGCCCGCCCGTGAACGACAACCTCATGGAACTGTTGATCATGGCGGATGCCTGCCGCCGCGCCTCGGCGCGGTCCGTCACGGCTGTCGTGCCGTACTTCGGCTATTCGCGGCAGGACCGGCGCCCGCGAGCGACGCGCTCACCGATCTCGGCCAAGCTCGTCGCGAACATGATGGTCGGCGCCGGCATCGACCGCGTGCTCACGATCGATCTTCACGCCAACCAGATCGAGGGCTTCTTCGACATTCCGGTGGATAATGTCTACGCCTCGCCGGTTCTGCTCGGCGACGCCTGGCGGCAGCGCTACGAGAACATGATCGTGGTTTCCCCGGATGTCGGCGGCGTGGTTCGTGCACGCGCGTTGGCCAAGCGTCTCGATGACGTCGAACTGGCAATCATCGACAAACGCCGGCCGCGTCCCAACGAGTCGAAGGTCATGAACATCATCGGCGAGGTGAACGGACGCACCTGCGTACTGATCGACGACATGGTCGACACTGCCGGTACGCTCTGCCTTGCCGCGCAGGCGCTCAAGGATGAGGGCGCGGTCAAGGTCGTCGCCTACATTACGCATGCGATCCTCTCCGGCAAGGCCGTTGAGCGGATCAGCCAGTCCGCGCTCGACGAGCTCGTCGTCACGGACACCATCCCGTTGTCGGATTCCGCGCGGCAGTGCGGCCGGATCCGGCAGCTCACCGTCGCGGGCCTGCTCGGCGAGACGATACGTCGCATCCGCGACGAGGAGTCGGTCAGCTCGCTTTACGTCGATTGACGGCGGGGGCAACGGTTTTTTCAGGTATGAGCTGTAGGCAATCGTGCCGAGGGCTTAAAGGAGCAAGCAGATGAAGATCTCTTTCGAACTCACCGCCGAATTCCGTGACGACCGGGGCAAGGGCGCCAGCCGCCGCCTACGCCGCGCTGGCCGAGTGCCTGCGATCCTCTACGGCGGTCACCGCGATCCGCGCGCCTTGTCGCTGTCGCACGAGAAACTGATGACCCTGGTCGAGAACGAGAAGTTCTATTCGTCGATCATCAATCTCAAGGTCGGCGACGCGACCCAGGCCGCGATCGTCAAGGACCTGCAAATGCACCCGGCAGAGCCGCGCGTGATGCACGTCGACCTGCAGCGCGTGCTCGAGGACGAGAAGATCCTGCTGCGACTGCCGATCCACCTCAAGGGTGCGACGACCAACGCC
>CAZAWM010000204.1:0-5938 GCA_964488605.1 uncultured Steroidobacteraceae bacterium
TCGCTCTTGCCGCTGGCGGTCGGACCGCAGAGCACGGCGGCGACGGGACTCATCGACCGCGCAGGAACAGCTGGTCGAGCTCCGCCAGCGTCAGGCGGGTCCAGGTCGGCCGGCCGTGGTTGCACTGGTCGGCACGCTCGGTCGCCTCTGCCTGCCGGAGCAGCGCGTTCATTTCGGGCACTGTCAGACGCCGTCCGGCGTGGATCGCGCTGCGGCAGGCCAGGGTCGCGAGCAGACGGTGGCCCGCCTCCTCGATATGGTCAGTACCGCCGCCCGCCGCCAGATCGGCGAGCACGCCGCGCAGCAGTTCGGATAGCGGCTCTCGGACCAGCAGGGCCGGCACCGCACGCACCACGAGCGCCGTCGGCGACAGGCGCTCGAGCGCAAAGCCCGCCCGCTCGAACTCGCCGACCGACTCGAGCAGCACGTCGATCTCGTGCTCCGCCAGTTCGACCGTGACCGGCGCCAGCAGCCGCTGCGAGGGTGCACCATCTGCCTGCGCCGCCTTGAGCCGTTCGTAGAGCACGCGCTCGTGGGCGGCGTGCGCATCGACGATCACGAGTCCCGCGGCGTTCTGCGCCAGGATGTAGATCCCATGCAGCTGCGCGATCGCTTCGCCGAGCGGCTCGGCGGCCGGCGTGGCTCTTTGCGGGTCAACGGCGAGGGGCGACGTCGTGGCGGCCGCCGGCTCGACGCCCCGAGCCGGCTCGCTCACGCTCGCGGCCGCGGCGGCTAGCGTCGGCCAGTGCAAGATCCGCTGCGCCGCAGCCGCGGCCGGGTACTTCGCTGGCGGCAGGGCGCGTGCGCTGGCCGCGGCGGCGGTCGGCCCGGCCGCGAGCGCCCGCTCGACGGCCCGGGCCACGAAGGCATGCACCTGACGGTTGTCCCGGAACCGCACCTCGAGCTTCTGTGGATGGGCGTTGACGTCAACGAGCTCCGGGTCGAGCGAGAGGTGCAGCACGTAGGCCGGATGGCGTCCGCCATAGAGCACGTCGCGGTAACCCTGGCGCACGGCGCTGGCGAGCAGCCTGTCGCGGACGGCGCGGCCATTGACGAACAGGTATTGCCGGTCGGGCTGGGCGCGCGCGGCGCGCGGCGCGCCGATCCAGCCGCGCAGCGCCACCGGCCCCGAACTTGCCTCGAGCGCAAGCGCGGTGCCGCAGAACTCGGCGCCGAGCAGGGATTCGAGCCGGCGCAGTTCGCCGCTCGGGTCGTTCGCTGGGGGTAGATCCAGCACGACGCGCTCGCCGTGGCGCAGCCGGAACGCGACCGGCGGTCGGGCCAGCGCGAGCCGCGCCACGAGGCTGGCGATCTGCGCGAACTCGGTAGCCGTCGAGCGCAGGAACCTGCGCCGCGCTGGCACGTTGAAGAACAGTTCGCGAACCTCGACGGTCGTGCCCGAAGGATGCGCCGCCGGTCGCGGCGCGCAGACGCTGCCGCCATCGACCTCGATCGCGGCGGCGGCCGCGGCCTCGGCGGCGCGCGAGACGATACGCAGCCGCGCGACCGAGCCGATCGACGGCAGCGCTTCGCCGCGGAAACCCAGCGTCACGATCGCCTCGAGGTCCGCGAGCGCCGCGATCTTGCTGGTCGCATGGCGCTGCACGGCGAGCACGAGTTCGTCGGCGGCGATGCCCGCGCCGTCATCGCGGACACGGATCAGCGCCGCGCCACCCTGCTCGACGTCGATCTCGATGCGACGCGCGCCGGCGTCGAGGCTGTTCTCGACCAGCTCCTTGACCACGGAGGCCGGCCGCTCGATGACCTCGCCGGCGGCGATCTGGTCGATGAGTTCACTGGGCAACGATCGGATGGGCATGCGGCACCGCGCAGGGCGCCGCCAGTGTAGTCGATCGGGACGACGATGCCGGCGCTCAGCGCTCGTTGCGCGCCAGCGGCGGATCGGTCTGACGCCGCCGCGCGGCGAACAGCGTGCCCTCGGGGGGATAGTCCTCGAAGTATCCGCGCACGCCGCGGAAGATCGCCTCGGCGAGCCGCTGCCGGTAGGCGTCGTCGCGCAGACGGCGCTCGTCGCCGACATTCGAAATGAACGCCGTCTCGACCAGTATCGACGGGATGTCCGGTGACTTCAGCACCACGAATCCCGCCTGCTGGACCATCGGCCTGCGCGCCTCGTTGACGCTGTTGAGCCGGCGCAGCACCCGCTCGGCGGCTTCCATGCTCGCACTGATGCTCGCCGACTGCGCCAGGTCGAGCAGCACGGTGGCCAGCGTCTCATCCTTGTCGTCGAGCGAGATGCCGCCCTTGAGGTCGGCAGCGTTCTCGCGCTCGGCGAGCCAGCGCGCCTGCTCGTCGCTCGCCCCCTTGGTGGAGAGGATGTAGACCGACGACCCCGACACGGCGCGATCGCGGACCGAGTCCGCGTGCACGGAGACGAACAGGTCCGCCTTCCCATCGCGCGCGCGACGGATACGCTGCCGCAAAGACAGGAAGTAGTCCCCATCGCGCGTCAGGAAGGCACGCATGCCGGGTTCGCGGTCGATGCGCTCGGCAAGGGCCCGAGCGATATCGAGCACGACATCCTTCTCGCGCGTGCCGCCACGGCCGATCGCGCCGGGATCGACGCCGCCGTGACCGGCATCGATCGCGACGATGACGTCGCGGCCCGACTCGGGCGGCGCATGCGCGGCGCGCACTGGCCGCGCCGTCTCGGCCACGGCCGTTGCGCTACCCGCCGCGGGGGTGGTCGCCACAGCGGCCGCGACACCTCTGGCTGCCCCGCTCCCCCCGATCTCGATCACCAGCACCTGGCGCGCGCCGCTGCCGGCCGGCGGACGCAGGGTCGCCGCCGCGGCGCCGTCGAGCTCGACGACGACGCGCAGTCCCTCGTTCTGCCGCACGCCCGAGCGCAGCGCGCGCACACCGGGCGCGGCCGTCGGCCAGCGCAGTCCCGAAGCGGCGCGCGTGCTTTCGAGGTCGATGACGGCGCGGCGCGGCGCGTCGAGCACGAAAAAGCGGTGCGCGGTCGCGCGCGACAGCTCGAGCCGCAGCACACTGCCGGCCCCCTCCGGATCGAGCTGCACGTTCTCGAGCCGCGCCGCCGTCGATGCGGCACTCAGCAGCGACGCCGGCGCGAGCGCAAGCAGCACGGACAGCGATATCCCGAGGGCGCCGGGCTTTTGAAAAGCCATTTTAATCAGGCATTTCCGCGCAGTACTTTGCGCGTAATCTACTTGGCGAGCGGCCCCGGATCAAGCCGCGCGAGCCAGTCCCGTCCGGCCTCGCTATGCGCAATCAGATCGATGCCGTGGCCGACAGCCGTGACCTCGAACCGCAACTCGAGATCGGCCGGTCCGAGCAGGCCGGTGCCGCGCTCCGGCCACTCGACCAGCCACAAGGCACCGGCTTCGTCGAAGTCGCCGAGTCCGAGCGCTGCGAGTTCGTCGGCACGGGCAAGCCGATAGAGATCGAGATGCAGCACGCGCGCCGCCGGCGTCGCGTACTCCTCGAGCAGCGAGAACGTCGGGCTGCGGATCGCGCCGCCGACGCCGAACGCGCGCAGCAGACCGCGCACCAGGGTCGTCTTGCCGGCACCGAGGTCACCGCGCAGCGCGACGACCAGCGCGCGTTCGGTATCGGCGACGAAGCCGCGGGCGAGCGCGGCACCGAGCGCCTCGGTGCCGGCCGCGTCGGTGGTGACGACGCGGCGCCGACTCTCGCTCACTGCAGGTTGACCCAGGTGCGCAGTTCGCGGGCGACTTCGCCGGCCAGCATGCCACGCTGCCCCTGACGCGCCTCGGCGTCCCCGGCCAGCGCGTGCACGAGCACGCCAACGCGCGCCGCGACCCAGGGATCGGAGGTCTGCGCCAGCACGCCGGCGATCGCCCCGGTCAGCACGTCACCCATGCCGGGCACGGCCATGCCCGGATTGCCACGCTCGCAGATCGCCGGGGGCACCCCGGCCGTGCCGATCAGCGTACCCGCCCCCTTGAGTACGCAGACGCCGCCATAGCGCGCGACCAGGCGATCGAGCGCGCCGAGGCGGTCCGCCTGGATCGCGGTCGTCGTGATCTCGCCACCGAGCAGGCGTGCTGCCTCACCCGGATGCGGGGTCAGGATCCAGTTGCGCCGTGCCGGCAACGACTGCTCCGCGATGAGATTCAGCGCGTCGGCGTCGACGACCAGCGGACCTGGCCATTCGAGAGTCGCCGCGAGCAGCGTACGTGCCCAGGTGCAGCATCCGAGGCCCGGCCCGATCGCAACGACGTCGGCACGGTCGAGCAGCGGCGCGAGTCGCTCGGCGTCGGGCACGGCATGCACCATCAGCTCCGGGCGGCCGCTGACGATGGACGCCGCGCACTCGGGCGCCGCCGCCACGGTCACGAGTCCGGCACCGACGCGTAGCGCCGCCTCGCCCGCGAGGCGCGCGGCGCCGGCCATGCCCGGCGCGCCACCGATCACGAGCACCTGGCCGAAGCTGCCCTTGTGGGCCGCGCGCGCGCGGCGCGGCAGCGCTGCGGCGATCTCGGTCTCGAGGATACGCGTGAGCCGCGGCACGAATGCTGGCGTCGCCGGCGGCGTGACCTCCAGGTCGTCGAAGAAAAGCTGCCCGCAGAGCTCGGGACCCTCGCCAAGGAACAGCCCGGACTTGAGACCGACGAACGTGATCGTCGCATCGGCCCGCACTACTGCGCCGAGCGGCTGACCCGTATCGCTCGAGAGCCCCGAGGGAATGTCGAGCGATAACACGGGTCGCCCGCTGGCGTTGATCGCGTCGATGGCCGCCGCGATCTGCGGCCGCACCGGGCCCTGCAACCCCGTGCCGAGCACGGCGTCGACGACGACCTCGCCGCCTGCCAGCGCTTCGGCCGAGAAGGGCTCCACGGCACCCTCTCCCGCGCTCGTCAGCAGGTCGTTGCAGGCACGCAGTGCATCGCCGTGCAACCCGGCATGCGGCACGAGCGCCAGCACGCGGACCTTGAGGCCGGCCGCATGGGCAAAGCGCGCCATCACGTAGCCGTCGCCGCCGTTGTTGCCGCCGCCGCAGACGACGACGATATCGTGCGCCATCGGCCAGCGCGTGCGCATGATGCGCAGCGCCGCTTCGCCGGCGCGCTTCATCAGCGTGTAACCGGGGATGCCGAGGCGCTCGATCGCGTAATCGTCGAGTGCGCGCACCTGCTCGGTGCTGTAGATCGCCGTGGGCAGCGCCATCGAGCCATTATACTGGTCCCACCGCTCAGCCCGGCCGCGGTCAGCCGCATGGACCCCGCCTCGCTTCGCCAGCAGCTCGAGACCCTTGCGCGCGCGCGCGGCTTCGCCGCCATCGGCGTCGCCGGAGTCGACCTCGCCGACGATGAGCGCCACCTGCAGCAGTGGCTCGGGGCCGGGTATCACGGCGAGATGCATTACATGGCGCGGCACGGCACGCGGCGCAGCCGGCCCGCCGAGCTCGTGCCCGGCACGCTGCGCGTGGTCTCTGCGCGCATGGACTACTGGCCCGCCGACGCACGCGATGCCGGCGCGGTGCTTGCCGACCGCACGCTGGGCTACGTGTCGCGCTATGCGCTCGGCCGCGACTACCATAGGGTTCTGCGGCGCGCACTGCAGCGGCTGGCCGACGACCTGGCCGCGCTCGCAGGTCCTTTCGGTTACCGCGTGTTCGTCGACAGCGCTCCGGTGCTCGAGAAGGCGCTGGCGCGCAACGCGGGCCTCGGCTGGATCGGCAAGCACACCAACCTCATCGCCCGGGACGCCGGCTCGTATTTTTTCCTCGGCGAGCTCTACACCGACCTGCCGCTGCCGATCGATGCGCCGGCGAGCGCTCACTGCGGCAGCTGCACGGCCTGTCTGCCCGCCTGCCCCACGGGCGCGATCGTCGCGCCGTACCGCCTCGATGCGCGCCGCTGCATCTCTTATCTGACCATCGAGCTGCGTGGCAGCATCCCCGAGCCGCTGCGCGCACCGATCGGCACCC
>CAZAWM010000205.1:0-5915 GCA_964488605.1 uncultured Steroidobacteraceae bacterium
CGCCGGATCCGTGATCAGCCCGAGCGCCATGACCGGCACGCCGCGGCAATGCGCGCGCAGCGCACGCGTAATCGCGACGAAGGGTGCGCGCGGACCATTCATGTCCGGGATGTGCAGATCGAGCGTGTTGGCGTGCGATCCCCAGCAGTAGCTCACGAAGTCGACTGACTCGGGAGCGACCAAGAGACGCGTGATGGCGGCGGCTTGCTGCGGCTCGATACCGCCGGGAACCCCGTCATCGCCAGGCAGCTTGAGACCGATCCCGAAACCGGGCCCGCAGCGCGCGCGGATCGCCTGCACGGTCTCGGCGACGAAACGTACACGATTCTCGAGCGAACCACCGTATGCGTCGTCGCGGATGTTCGAACGCGCCGACATGAACTGATGGAACAGGTGACCATGGCCGCAGGAGAGCTCTACGCCGCTGAAGCCGCAACGCTCGAGGCGTGCCGCCGATTCGGCAAACTCGTCGACCATCCTGCGGATCTCGTCGACCTCGAGTTCGCGCGGTACCGTCCACGACAGCTCGTCGGGCAAGGGCGATGGACCGATGGCATTCGGAGTGCGGCCCCTCTCGTGGCGTCCGCGTCCCGGATCCTGGATCTGGCCGATCAGCCGACAGTCTTCGCTCTCGACGGCCTCGGCGAGACGCTGCAGCTCGGCGATACCCTCATCGCTCCAGATCCTGAGCTTGTGCGGCAGGAGTTGGTGACGGGCCACGCTCAACGATTCGGTTACGACCATCGCCGCGCCGCCGCGCGCGCGGTTCGCGAAGTAGTCGATCAGGCGCGGCGCAGCCTTCATGCCCACGGCCATCCGTGTGCTCATCGAGGCGTGGACGATACGATTGCGCAGTCGCAGACGCCCCGCCTGCAGCGGGCTGAACAACAGCGGATAGGGATTGACGCCATTCATCGTTCATCCAGCGCGGCCGGCTGCCACGCTCTCTCGAGGGGACGCAGCGTCACGTAGATGAAGGTCGAGGCGAGCAGGCCGAGCAGCGATGGCGCGATCGCGAGCCAGGGCAGGGCCGCGGCGATCTTGGCTGCGTACGCCGCGCAGAGGGCACCGCCGACGAAGCTCGCGATCGCCGCAAGATTCAGCGCGTGCGCCGGTTCGGCTTCCCATTGCTCGCGCCGCACCGAGCGCACGAGGTAGTAGTCGGCGATCACGGGCCCGATCACGGGCGGGACGACCGTCGCGAGCAGGTTAATCCAGTCCAGGAACCGCTCGTAGATGCCCAGGCCGAGCACTGTACCGAGCAGCCCACAGACCAGCACGGTGACGCGCTTGGACGTGCGGAACAGGGACGCCGTCTGCACCGATGGCAGGTAGAGATTCGTGTCGCCGGTGGTCCACAGGGCCAGCGTCATGCCAAGCAGCGCGAACAGACCTATCCAGCCACCGAGTGAGCCCATGTAGATTGTGAAATCGGGACTGCCGGATACCACGGCGCCGAGCGATCCGACCAGGTGCAGGAAGGTCTGATCGACGACCAGCACGACGAATGGGATCGCGATGGCGACGGCGAGAGAACGCGCGAAACGCACGTATTCGGCCATGACGACCGCGCCGACGATCCACGAGCCGACGACAAGGTTGATCGCCTCGAGACCCGTGAGCGGCGAGCGCGACGTCGTAGTCCCCGACAGCTCGAGCAATGGCGCGACACCACCGACCTTGTCGACATTGAGCCAGATCGAATAGAGGCCGACACTGATGAGGATCAGCATTGACGGCAGTCCGACCTTCTCGAGACCCTTGACGCCGAACAGCGTCGTCCCCGTGTAGAGCAGACGCGCGAAGACGGCGACGGCGTAGAACAGCGCCGTGCCGGGCGCCTGCGTCCACACGTGCGCAAAGGCGCCGACGACGATGCCCTGCCAGCCGATCGTCAGCAGCGCAATGAACACGACCGGTAGGTAAGCGCCAAGCCGGCCGTAGACGGCACGGAACAGCAGCGAGCTGTTGCAGCCCGTGCGGAACGCGATGATGCCCACCAGCGCGCCAACTGCGAAGTTGACGAGGTTTCCGAGCAGCGAGTACCAGACCAGATCGGGCCAGAGCGGCAGACCCGCGCCGAGGGCACCCCCGGTCAGCAGCCCGGTGATCAGGAAACCCCAGCCGAAGGCCAGCGCGAGCAGCGGCCCTCCCGCGCGCCGCTGCTCGGGCCCTAGCGCACCGAGCGGATTGTCGGCGCTGCGGCGCTCGGCCTGTTCGTCGAAACTGAAGAACTTCTCGATTCGCGACATCGATGCATCCTCCCCGAGCGGCAAGGATAGACCGCCAGCACCCGAACGAGGAGGGAAAGCCAGTAAGATGTCCGCCGATGAGTGCAAGTCTGCCGGACGCGAGCCCAACCTCAGCCGCCGATCGCACCGGGATGACGCGCGTGGTCACCGCCGCTTCACTCGGCACGGTTTTCGAGTATTACGACTTCCTGCTCTATGGCAGCCTCGCAGCATTCTTCGGCGTGCTGTTCTTCCCGCCCGGTAACGAGACCGCGGCCCTGCTCGCGAGCCTCGCGACTTTCGGTGCCGGCTTCGCGGTCAGACCTCTCGGTGCGCTGCTGTTCGGCCGTCTCGGCGACCGGCTCGGCCGCAAGCAGACCTTTCTCATCACTATCGTGCTGATGGGCTTGTCGACGGCGCTGGTCGGCGTCCTGCCCACCTTCGAGAGCATCGGCTGGTGGGCGCCCGCCCTGCTCGTCACGCTGCGGCTGGTCCAGGGACTCGCGCTTGGCGGTGAGTACGGCGGCGCTGCCGTCTATATTGCCGAACACTCCCCTCCCACGCAGCGCGGCTTCCATACCTCGTGGATCCAGTCGACCGCGACACTCGGGCTCGTGCTGTCGCTGCTGGTCATTCTGGTCTGCCGCTGGAGCATGGGCGAGGCGGATTTCCGCGAGTGGGGCTGGCGTGTACCCTTCCTGGTCTCCGTGCTGCTGCTCGCGCTGTCGGTCTATATCCGCGCGCGGCTTGGCGAGTCGCCACTGTTCCAGCAGCTGCGCGACCATGGCCGCCTATCCTCGGCGCCCATCCGCGAGAGCTTCGTCGACGCAGCGAACCGGCCACGCGTCATGGCCGCGCTTATAGTCGGCGCGGCCATGGCCGTCATCTGGTATTCGGCGCAGTTCTATTCGCTCGTGTTCATGCAGACCACGCTGCGCGTCGACCCGGTCACCGCGCCGCTGCTCTCGGTCGTCGCGCTGCTGCTCGGCGTGCCGTTGTTCGTCGCAGCAGGCACCCTGTCCGACCGGATCGGCCGCAGACCCGTGCTGCTCGCCGGCATGCTGCTCGCGGCACTTTGTATCCAGCCGGCCTATCAGGCCATCGGCGCGCTCGCGCCGCTGACACCGGTCGATTCCCTCGCCGGGTTGCGGCTCGAGCACCTCGAGGTCGTCGGTCTGCTGCTCGTGATGGTCCTCGCCGCCGCGCTCGCCTGCGGTCCGGGCGCCGCCTTTCTCGCCGAGCTCTTTCCGACGCGGATCCGCTACACGTCGCTGTCGCTGCCCTACCATCTGACGAGCGCGTGGTTCGGCGGCTTCATGCCGTTCGTCGCTTCGAGCCTCACGGCGCGCAGCGGCGATCCCTATGCCGGCCTCTGGTATCCGGTCGTCGTCGCGGCCGCCTGCTTCGTGCTGGCGCTACGTTACGTGCCCGAAACGCTGCTCAACCGGTACGAGGACTGACCAGAGATGAACACCCGCGCTGCCCTTGCCTACGGAGCCGGAGAGCGGCCCGCGTGAACCCGGTCGAACGCGGTCATCCGCGCTTTGGCGACGGTCTCGCGGAGCACGATCTCGAGTTCCTCGCGAGCGACGAAGCCCGACCTGCCCGCCTGCTGCTCGAGTTCCTGCGTGCCGAGGTTAAGCTCCGCCGCGCCAACATTCACTCGACTGTCGTCGTCTGGGGCAGCGCACGGATCCCCGCCCCCGGCGCGCCGCCCGGTAACGGCCACGCCGCACTCGCGCGCTGGGCCATCTATTACGAGGAAGCCCGTCGGCTCGCGGCGATGCTGGCCGCCAAGGCAGGTAGCTCCGAGTGCCGCGACTTCATCGTCGCGACCGGCGGCGGTCCCGGCATCATGGAGGCAGCCAATCGCGGCGCCAGCGAGACCGGCGAGATCACGCTCGGGTTCAACATCGAACTGCCACACGAGCAGCGTCTGAATGCCTACGTCCGGCCGGAGTGGAGCATCCAGTTCCACTACTTCGCGCTGCGCAAGCTGCACTTCATGCTGCGCGCCCGGGCGCTGGTCGCCTTTCCGGGCGGCTTCGGCACACTCGACGAATTGTTCGAGGCCCTGACACTGGTTCAGACGGGCAAGATCGAACGCATTCCCATCGTGCTGGTCGGACGCGAGTACTGGCGCCGGGTGATCGACTGGGACTATCTCGTGGACCAGGGCTTCATCGACGCGGCCGACCGCGAACTGATCACGATCGTCGAGACAGGGCAGGAAGCGGCTCGGACCGTTCTGTCCTGCTACGACGCTTCGCCTTGATCCGGTCGGTGATCCGCGCCACCGAGAGATAAAACGCCGGCACGACCAGCAGCGAGAGCAGCGTGGAAGTCAGCAGGCCGCCGATCACCGACAGCCCGAGAGGGGCACGGAAGTTGCCATCGGGGCCCAATCCGAGTGCGATCGGCAGCATGCCCGCGCCCATCGCGATCGTCGTCATGAGGACGGGCCGTGCACGCTTCCGGCAGGCGTCGATGATTGCGTCGATGCGCGACAAGCCGAGGTCGCGCTCGCCGATGATCGCATAGTCGACGATCAGGATAGAGTTCTTGGTAGCGATACCGGTGAGCAGCAGGAGTCCGATCAGCGACGGCACCGACAGTGCGTAACCGGACAGCATCAGCATGCCGAACGCACCGCCTCCCGCCAGCGGCACCGCCGATAGAATCGTGAGCGGCTGAGTGACGCTATTGAACAGCAACAGCAACACGACGTAGACGGACAGAACCCCGGTGAGCATCGCGAATGCGAAGCCTACGAACAGCTCGATGAAGGCCTCGGAATCGCCGGTCGGTAGCACGCGCACACCAGGCGGCAGCTTCTTCATCACCTCGAGACGGTTGACCTGTTGCATCACGGAATTCAGCGGCAAGCCGTTGAGCTCTGCGGTGACCGTGACGGTGCGCTCACGATCGAGTCTGTCGATCGTCGACGGCCCACTGCCCTCGCTGAGGGTCGCCACGGCCGACAACGGCACCGAGCCGTTCTTGCCGTTGACACGCAGCATCGAGAGCACCGAGCGGTCGGCGAGCACGCGCTCGTCGATCTGCACACGGATAGGCACCTGACGCTCGGCAAGATTGAGTTTGGCGAGTCGCTGGCGAATGTCCCCGCTGGTGGCGATGCGTGCTGCGTCGGCGATGTCGACCGTCGAGATGCCGAGATCCGCCGCGCGGGCCGGATCGGGCTGGATCACGATCTCCGGACGCAGCAGGGCCGCCGAGGAGGAAACGCTGCCGATGCCTGAAATCGTGCGGATGCCCGCCGCCAGCGCGTTCGCGGTGGCGGCGAGCTGCTGCACGTCCTTGCCGGCCAGCACCAGCTGCAGCTCCGAGCCAGGCCCGCCACTGGTGAAGCTCAGCCGGACGCCGGGCACGTCGCGCAAGCGCTGCCGCACCTCGTCCTCGAGCTCCTGCGTCGTGCGCTTCGAGTCGCTGCGAAACTGCAGCGTCAGCGACGCCGTGCGCACTTCGGGTAGGCTCACGCTACCTCCGCTGCGACCGCCCTTGGCGGTGCCGACGCCCGTATAGACGCTTTCAATCTCCGGCATCCGCGTCAGTAGCGTACGCACCTCCTCCGATGCGCGAATGGTATCCTCGAGCCTGGCGCCCGGCGGCAGTTCGACCTGCAACTGCACGCGACGCTGTTCCGAGGCCGGCACGAAGGTCTTC
>CAZAWM010000206.1:0-5875 GCA_964488605.1 uncultured Steroidobacteraceae bacterium
ACCCCAGTCGTGCATGAACCAGAACAGCACGATGCCCGGTAAGGCCAGCACCGTTGTCAGCAGGTAGAAATTCACATAGCCCATCGTCTCTATGAGCCCGCCCGCGGTGGCCCCCGTCAGCACGCGGCCGACGACACTCGCGGCCGCCGAGATCAGCGCGTACTGCGCTGCTGTGAACTGCAGGTTGCAGAGCGCCGAGAAATAGGCCACCACGACGACACCGCCATAACCACTCGCGAGGTTCTCGAATCCGATTGCCGCAGCCATGCCAAGGTTGCTGTGGCCCGCGGCCGCGAGCAGCGCGAAGCTCAGGTTCGAGACACCCATGAGGACGAGCGCGAGCAGGACCGAGCGCTTGAGCCCGAGCCCGGCATAGACGATGCCACCGACGAAGATGCCCACTAGGTAGGCCCAGAACCCGAAAGCGACGTCGTAGAGCGCGATCTCGTCGTTGCTATAGCCCAGATCGTTGAACAGCAGCCGGAAAGTCAGGTTGGCGAGCGTGTCGCCGATCTTGTGTACGAGCACGAACAACAGCACCAGCCAGGCGCCCGCGCGGCGCATGAACTCCACGAAAGGTCCGACGATCGACTCCCACACCGCAGCAAGGCCCCTCTTGTCGATCGAGACGACGTGGCGCGCCGGCTCACCGACGATCAGCCCCGTCAGCATCGCCGGCAGCGCGAACGCCGCGCAGGCGATGTATGCGACCGCCCACCCGTGCCGCGCAGCGATGAACAGCGCGAGCGCCCCAGCGGCAGCCGAGCCAATGCGCCAGCCGTACTGCGACATGCCGGAGCCGATCCCTAGCTGATACGGCTTCAAGGTCTCGATGCGATAGGCGTCGATGACGATGTCGTAGGTGGCGCCGGCGATGCCGACGAGCACGGCCGCGACGACGGTTGCCTCGATGCTCAAGGTCGGGTCGACGAGCGCGAGATTGACTACCGCGGCGATCACGGCGATACCCGACAGCAGCAGCCACGAGACACGCTGGCCGAGGCGAACGAGCAGCGGTATGCGCACGCCGTCGACGATCCATGCCCAGAGAACCTTGAGGTTGTAGACGAGGAAGGCCAGCGTGAAGGCCGTAACCGTGCGCGTGTCGATGCCATCCTGCGCGAGGCGGGTCGTCAGCGTCGCTCCGATCATCGCGTAGGGGAAGCCCGAGGAGACGCCGACGAAAAAGGCCGCCAGCGACTCCCGCTCGAGGTACGGACGCAGCGCCGCACGCAGGCCGCGACCGCCGGCGGCACGCTCTTCCGCGGCCTCGCTCCTCACAGCTCGTAGTCCATGATCAGCGGCGCGTGGTCGGAGAATCGCTGACGCTTATAGATCTGGGCCGCACGCGCCGCGCCGCGCAGTCGCGGCGACATGATCTGGTAGTCGATCCGCCAGCCCACGTTCCGCTCCCAGGCCTGACCGCGATTCGACCACCATGTGTACTGATCGGGCCGTGGATCGACCTCGCGGAAGGCATCGACGTAACCGACGTCGTCGAACAGCTCGTCGAGCCAGGCTCGTTCCTCGGGCAGGAAGCCCGAATTCTTCTGGTTCGACTTCCAGTTGTGCAGATCGATCGGCTTGTGTGCGATGTTCCAGTCGCCACAGAGCACGTAGTCGCGACGCTTGCGCCTCAAGGCGCGCACCCACGGCATGAAGGCGGCGAGGAAGCGGAACTTCGAGGCCTGCCGGTCGGGGCCCGCCGAACCCGAGGGCAGGTAGAGCGAAACGATGGCGAGGCTGCCGAAGCGCGCCTCGAGATAACGACCCTCGCGATCGAACTCGTCCACACCGAAGCCGCGATGCACCGAGTCCGGCTTGCGCCGCGTGTACAGCGCGACTCCCGCGTAGCCGGGTTTCGCGGCGTCGAAGAAGAAGCGGTGATAGCCCTCGAGCACGACGTCATGCCCTTCGTGCTGGTGCACCTTGGCCTTGGTTTCCTGCAAGCAGATCACGTCGGCATCGACCGTGCGCAGCCAAGCGAATGCACCCTTGCTCGCGGCGGAGCGAATGCCGTTGAGGTTCAGGGTGACGATGCGCACCGGGCTATGATAGCGGGATGCACGAGTACCAACGCGCCTTCATCGAACTCGCGCTCGCGCGGCGCGCGCTGCGTTTTGGCCGCTTCACGCTGAAATCCGGCCGCATCAGTCCCTACTTCTTCAACGCCGGCCTGTTCAGCGACGGCGAGTCGATCGCGCTGCTCGGCCGGTGCTATGCCGAGGCCCTGCAGCATTCGGGCATCGGCGTCGACATGCTGTTCGGTCCGGCCTACAAGGGCATCCCGCTCGTCACGGCTACCGCGATCGCGCTCGTATCGGAGCATGGCCGCAACCTGTCGTGGGCCTTCAACCGCAAGGAAGCGAAGGATCACGGCGAAGGTGGACAGGTCGTCGGTACGGCGCTCGCAGGGCGAGTCGCGATCGTCGACGATGTGATCACGGCCGGCACCGCGATCCGCGAGTCCGTCGAGCTGATCCGGCGCGCAGGCGCTACGCCCGTGGCCGTGCTGCTCGCGCTCGACCGTCAGGAACGCGGCCAGGGCGACCGCTCGGCCGTGCAGGAGGTCGAGGCCGAGTACGGGCTGCGATGTGTGAGCATCCTCACACTCGCCGACCTGATCGAGGCCTTCAGCGGATCCGCGCCGGGTGACCGGCTTCGCATTTCGGAGCAGGAACTCGCCGCGCTGCGCCAGTACCGGCAAACTTACGGCGTCGCGTGAGTTTCCTTAATTCCCCCTTCGGGTGCAGAATCGGCATCATGGTCGGGCGCATCGCCATCCTCGCATTGCTCGCCGTCTTCGCGCTCGACAGCGCGATCGCGGAGCAGAAGCCGCGGCCCAGGCCCAAGCGCAGCAGCACCCAACAGGGCGAAGCCTTGACCTACGCCTGGGTCGACGACCGCGGCGTGATGCAGTACGGCGATCGCGTGCCACCGGAGTACGCGAACCGCGAGCTGCGGGTCCTGAACAGCCAGGGTGTGGAAGTGCGGCGCATCCAGGCGCAGAAGACGCCGCAGCAGCAGGCCGAAGAGAACCGCCGCGCGCAGCTCGCGGCCAGGCAGGCACAGCACGACAAGTTCCTGCTCAGCACCTATACCTCGACGCGCGACATCGAGCAGGTGCGCGATTCGCGCCTCGCCCAGGTCGACGAGCAGCGGCGCTCGACCGAGGCCTATCTCGCCACGCTGCAGGAGCGGCTCGCGAGCCTGCAGCTGCAGGCACAGGCCTTCCGGCCTTATAACGAGAGTCCGGACGCCAGACCCATGCCAGACCGGCTTGCCGACGAGCTCGTCCGCACGCTCAACGAAACCCGCTCACAGAAGAAACTGCTCGACGCGCGGCGCGCGGAGGAAGAGGCCGTCAGGGCGCAGTTCCAGGCGGACATCGAGCGTTACCGGCAGCTGCGCGCTGGCCTTGCCTCCGCGGGCAGGTGAGCAGCGCTAGCCGCGTCCCGAGCTGCCAAAGCCACTGGCGCCTCGCTCGGTGGCGGCAAATGCCGACACCACTTCGAGCTGGACCTGCACGACCGGCACGACCACGAGCTGCGCAATGCGCTCACCGGGCTCGACCCGGTAAGTCTGCTGGCCACGGTTCCACGCCGACACCAGCAGCGGACCCTGATAGTCCGAGTCGATGAGGCCGACCAGATTGCCGAGCACGACGCCGTGCCGGTGACCGAGGCCCGAACGCGGCAGGATCATCGCCGCGAGACCCGGGTCCTCGATCCAGATCGCGAGCCCGGTCGGGATCAGCTCTGCCTGGCCGGGCACGAGGTCGAGCGGCGCCTCGACGCAGGCGCGCAGATCGAGCCCCGCTGACCCCGCGGTGGCGTAATTTGGCAGCGGGAAATCGCGGCCGAGGCGCGGATCCAGCACTCGAACGCACAGCGGCGGCCGGCGAACGGCTTCGTCGGCCATCAGGCGCGGACGCGCCGCGACGGTGCGGCGCGGTAATGCTCGGCGATCAAAGATACGAGTTCGCGCGCGATCTCGCTCTTGCTGCCCGGGCCGAGGTCGCGCCGCCCGCCGCCCCAAAGCACCATCAGCGCGTTGTCGTCCTTCTCGAACACCTTGTCGTCGCCGACCTCGTTGGCGGCGATCATGTCGAGGTTCTTGCGCAGCAGCTTGCCGCGCGCGTGCTGTTCCACGTTCTCGGTCTCGGCCGCAAAGCCGACGACGAACGGCCGCGACGGCGCGGCCGCAACGGTCGCAAGGATGTCGACCGTGCGTTCGAGTTCGATCTCGAGGGACGTCGCGTTTTTCTTGATCTTCTGTGGCGCGGCGCGTGCAGGCCGATAGTCGGCCACCGCCGCGGTCGAGATGAAGATGTCGGCATTGCCGACCTCGCGCTGCACGGCGGCGAGCATGTCCAAGGCCGACTCGACGTCAATGCGTCGCACGCCGCGCGGCGTCGGCAGCTGGACGGGGCCCGCCACCAGCACCACGTCGGCGCCGGCGTCGCGGGCCGCGGCCGCGACCGCGAAGCCCATCTTGCCGCTGCTCCGATTGCTGATGAACCGCACGGGATCGATGCGCTCGCGCGTCGGCCCCGCCGTCAGCAGCACACGCACGCCCGCCAGCGTCTGTGGCGCGGGCGGCGCGAGCAGCGCTGCGGCGCCAGCCAGGATCTCGGGCGGCTCGAGCATCCGCCCGGCGCCGGTCTCGCCGCAGGCCTGAGCACCATCGGCGGGCCCGAGGACGGTAACGCCGCGGTCGCGCAGTGTGGCGAGATTGGCGCGGGTCGCAGCGTGATCCCACATCACGCGATTCATCGCCGGCGCGATCGCGACCGGCGCCTCGCTGGCGAGACAGAGCGTGGTCAGGAGGTCGTCGGCCATGCCGGCCGCCAGCCGCGCGATGAGATCGGCCGTGGCCGGCGCGATCAGGATCAGCTCCGCCCAGCGCGCGAGCTCGATGTGACCCATCGCTGCCTCCGCGTCCCGGTCCCAGAGGTCAGCGCGGACCGTACGGCCCGACACGGCCTGGAAAGTCAGCGGTGTCACGAAGCGCTCGGCGCCAGCCGTGGTCACGACCTGGATCTCGGCGCCCGCGTCGCGGAGACGCCGCACGAGATCGGGCGTCTTGTACGCGGCGATGCCACCCGAAACGCCGACGATCACGCGCCTGCCCGAAAGCTCCTGCATCGGCGGATTATGGTGGTCGCCGCGCACGGTACGCAAACCGCGCGGGCATTTGCCGGTGCTCCCGCCAGATTCCGCGCTCGTCGCCGCGTCCGCGGCGGTGTCAGCATCGCCGCATGCCGCCCTCCGCCCGCGACCCGCGCGCACGCCGCCATGCCGCCGCCCGGCTGCGCCCATCGCCGCTCGCGGCAGTACGCCTGCGGCACTGGCCGTTGGCCGAGCGGCCGCGCGAGCGGCTGCTGAGCCTCGGGGCGGCCGCGCTGTCGGATGCGGAGCTGCTCGCGGTGCTGTTCGGTACCGGCCGAGCCGGCTGCGACGCTCTCGAACTCGCCCACGGCCTGCTGGCGCACGCGGGTTCCCTGCGCTCGTTACTGCTGCGCGAGACGCGCCCGCGGCGCCGCGACGCTCGCGCCAGCGGCCTCGGCGCGGCCCGGCGCGCGCGCCTGGCTGCCTGCCTCGAAATCGCGCGCCGCCACTATGCCGAGCCACTGCGTAGCATGGATGCACTCGAATCCCCCGCTGCGACCCAGCGTTACCTGCTGGCACTGCTACGCGACCGTCCCTACGAGGTGTTCTGCTGCCTGTTCCTCGACACGCGCCACCGGCTGATCGCTTGTGAAGAGCTATTTCGCGGCACGCTCGATGGGGCCAGCGTCCATCCGCGCGAAGTCGTCCGCGAGGCGCTCGAGCGGCAGGCGGCCGCGGTCATCCTCGCCCACAATCATCCCTCC
>CAZAWM010000207.1:0-5854 GCA_964488605.1 uncultured Steroidobacteraceae bacterium
GCGCACGCTATTGCCAGCGACTGCCATTCGCCGGTCTTCTGCACGACGACGGAATCCGGCAACTCGACGCGGCGGTTCCAGACGTCGAGGCGCGCCTTGAGATTGCCTCGAGCGGACAACGGTGTCTTCAGGTCGGCAGCGAGCTCGTAGACCGTCAGATCGCGGAAATCCTCGATCTTCGGCGCGAAGAACATCTTCATGTAGTCCCAGATCGTGGCAATCTGGGCCCAGGCGTCTTTCTCGTCTAGGACATAGGCCGCGCGCCGGGCGGGCCCCTCGCAGCGCAGCACCTCGACACAGACTGTGCAAAGTTCCGGGATGTCGATCGCGAGCGGCCCCTCCACCCTCGGAGTGTCGGGGCGAGTGCAGGCCGCCAGCAGGCTGGCAACGGCCAGTGTCATGAACGCGGGACGGAAGTACTTCATGATGTACTGCCCTCAAATACATGTCGGGTCGTGAAGCGCGAAGTCGCGAAGCGCTTGAACGCCTTCCATGGCGTCAGCCAACTGATCCGTGCCCCGTGTCGACTGTTCGCGAGCACCTGGTCCGCGAGCCAGGGCGCCACCGTCTCTACCCGGTCACCGAGGATGTTATAGATGCGGCGCGCCTTCGCGCGCTGCGCGGGTGTCAGCTCAGCGGTCTCGGTCTCGAGCATATCGGTGGCGACGATGCCCGGACTGATGGTGCCGATCCGTACCACGCTATCCTGATACTCGCGCTCCAGCGAGCGCGTGAAATGCCGCAGCGCCCGCTTCGTCGTGCCATAGGTCGTCAACCCGGGCCGGATCATGCCGTCGCTGCCGAACCCCTCGAAGTTGTAGAGGTAACCGCCGCCCTGGTGCAGCATGCCGGCGATCGCGACGTGGCAGCAGGCCATCGTACCGGTCAGATTGACGTGCACGACCTTGCAGACCTGTTCGAAATCGAGCTCATGAAAGGGGCGGCGCGGTGTGATCAGGCCGGCGTTGTTGATCCATATGTCGACCCGTCCGGTCAGCGCGGCCGCGGTCTCCCAGAGGCGCGCGACATCGGCGCGGCTCGCGACGTCGCCGGCGCATCCGGCGTGCGCGCCCGAAGGCGCGCCGCTGCCGAGCTTGGCCAGCGCGGCGTCGACGGCCGCCTGACTGCGGCCATTGACGACGACCCGGCAGTCCCGCGCCGCAAATGCCTGCGCGAGCCCGAGTCCTATGCCACGCGTACTCCCCGTGACGACGACGACCTTGGCCATGCGATCCCCTGTCTGCCCCACAGACTACCGTAACCGACCGCTCGGTCCAATAGCTGGGGCGCGGCGCCGGGACCGTCGCGAGACCCGCGCCGGGCCGTCCACCACTCGGCCGATCACGAGGTCTATCATCGCGTCGATGCGGCGCCAGTCGGCCTCGCGATCGAGCCTGAGGCCGAAGTAGCGCGGCGCGGTACGGGAGCGCAGGCACAGGTAGCAGACGGCCGCGTAGAGCAGAAACTGCAGCGCGACGACCTCTTCACGGTCGTACTCCTCGGGCCGGCTGAAGAAGCGCACCAGGCTGCGCCCATGAGCGACACGCACGCGATCGAGCGCGCGCGTCACGGCGGTCTGCTGCAGCAGCTCGCCGCCGAGCAGTTCCAGCGTTCGCGGGCGGGAACGCAGCGCTCGGGCGTAGCGCTGATAGTTCCGCGTCAGCTGCTCCCGCGTCGACAGGCGGGCGTAGTTGGCCGCGTCCTCGCCAAGCAGTTCGGCGTCGCTCGGCAGCAGGTCGCTCCGCTCGGCCCACGCGGCCGCGAGTCCCTCGAGACCGCCGAAATAGGCATAGAGCAGCGATTTGCCGACGCCGGCCCGCCGCAACACGCCGTTCGCGGAGACGCGGTGAGCGCCCTTCTCCTGCAGCAGCTGGTCGAACGCTTCGACGAGCGCCCGTTCCTTGCCAGTGCGGTCACGCGCCCAGCGAGGCGCCGCGGACAGCTGGCGTCGGCGACGGCGCGAGACGGCGCCCGCCCGCGACGACGATCGTTTGGAACTTGGGCGCGGCATGCGCGCCACACTATATGCGCGACGTCCGTCAGGCTACAGTCGTACGATGGCGCACGCCCGAATCTTCTACGCGCTCTGGCCCGAGGCGGCCGAGACGCAGGCTTTGGCGGCGTCTTGCCGCACGCTGTTCCCGCTCGCCGGCCGGCCCGTCGACGCGCGCGACTATCACGTGACGCTCGCGTTCGTCGGACAGGTCGAGGTGACGCGGGTCAGCACCTTTCTCGAGCTGGCCGGGCCGATCGAGCCCATCACGCTCGAGTTCGACCTGCTCGAACACTGGGTCAAGCCGCGGGTGCTGGCAGCCGTCAGCCGCGAAGTACCCGAGGCGCTGCGCGCGATCGTCGACCGGCTCTGGCATCGGCTGGACCGCCTCGGCATCGCCCGCGACCCGCGCCCGCTGCGGCCGCACGTGACGCTCGCGCGCGACGTCCGGCAATGGCACGCCGAGCGGACCTGGAGACCGGTGACGTGGCATGCCCGGCGGGTTCGGCTCGTGGAATCTCGACCGCAGCAACTGCCCCGCTATTGGCCCCTTGACGGTCCGATGACATGACACTGGTATGCTCAGCACTGGAATCACGAAGGGAGAGCCCATGAGACGGAGACGGTGCGTCGCATCGCTGCTGCTGGCCACGGTTCTCCTCCCTTTACCGGTTCTCGCGCAGGATGCCGCGACGCCGAGGGAGATCGCTACGGATGGCCGCATCGTGCTCGGACCGCCAATCACTCCCAACCAGGTACGCAGCCCGAACCATCCGCGCTTCCCGCCCGGCTGGACGTGTGCCGAATGTCACGACGTGTCTTTCGGTACCGATTTTGTCTCGACCGCGAGCCGCCAGTACTGGAACAATTATTCCCGACTCGCCAACGACGAGATCTGGGAGCGCATCGTCAGGTTCCTGCCGGGTCGAGAGCGCTTCGTGATGGCGACGGTCTATAGGAATCGTCCCACCAACACGACCATCGATCTCGTGCTCGACAAGGAAGAAAAGGTTTTCTACGCGGTCTCCGAGAAGGGCACCGAGAAGTTGTTCCACCTGCGACGCAATCCGTACATCAGCGCAGTGCGTGCGGACGGATGGACGGTTGCCGCCGGCGGCGCCCGTCAGTGGATCAGCGTACAGATCGCCGGCACTTCCGAGGTCATCACGTCCGAGGACCCGCGCTTCCGGCCCATTCTCAGCAAGTACGCGCTCGTCCGCATCTCCGAGGAGCGCGCCGTTCGGCGCTTCGACATCCAGCGGATCACGCCGCAGAACATCGTCTACTTCGACACGACGCTGCTGGCCGAAGGCTACTCGGCCTATCAGTACTGGAATCGCGACGGCAGGCGGGAGCCGCGCCGTAAGTGAGCTTTGCCGTCAGGCCGCCTGTCGACCATCACCACGCCACCGAGACTGGGATCGGGCGCGCACAACCCCGCGTGATCTTGGCTTCTTCGCTCGGCACCGTGTCCGAGTAGTACGACTTCTACCTCTACGGCGCGCTGTCCTCGATCATCGCCAGACAGTTCTTTTCCGGCGTCGATGAGACGACAGGCTTCCTCTTCGCGCTGCTAGCGTTCGCAGCAGGCTTCTTTGGTCCGGCCTTCTGGAGCGGTGGTCTGTGGGCGGCTCGGCGACCTGGTGCGCCGCAAGCGCACGTTCCTCGTGGAGATCGTCATCATGGGTGCGGCAACCTTCCTCGTCGGTTGTCTGCTCACCTATGAGTCGATCGGGGTCGCTGCGCCGATCGTGCTGATCCTCCTGCGGCTCGCGCAGGGCCTTGCACTCGGCGGCGAGTACGGTGGTGCTGTCGTCGATGTAGCCGAGCACGCTCCATTCGGCAAGCGCGGCCGCTACACGAGCTGGATACAGACGACGGCGACTGCGGGCCTGTTCCTGTCGATGCTCGTGATCCTCGCGACACGGCTCGCGCTCGGTAACCGGTTCGATGCCTGGGGCTGGCGCGCGCCGTTGTGCGACGCTTTCGGCCAACGTGGGAATCTCCGCATCGTACTTCTGGCACTGTTTGGCGCCACTGCGAGCCAGGCCTTGGTCTGGTACGGCGGTCAGTTCTATACGCTGTTCTTTCTCGCGAGGATCCTGCAGCTCCCGGCTCGCGAAGCGAGCCTGATCATCGCCGCCGCGCTATCGATCGGCGCGCCGTTCTTCGTCTTTTTCGGGATCCTTTCGGATCGCATCGGTCGTAAGACCGTCGTCCTGGGCGGCTGCGCACTGGCCGCACTGACATACTTTCGCGCCTTCGAGCTGCTCACCCGGTTCGGCAACCCGGCCCTCGCCGCCGCCCAGCAGGCCGCGCCAGTCACGGTCGTCGCCGGTCCCGGGGACTACTCTTTACAGTTCGATCCGGTCGGCCGCAGAGTCTTCGATCGCTCCTGCGACGTCGCCAAGGCGGCGCCCGCCGGGGCAGGCTATCCCGAGAAGGCCGATATGAGCGCCGTCGACTACCCGATGCTCATAGTCGTCTGCAGCTGGCTCGTCCTGCTCGCGACGATGGTTTACGGGCCGATCGCAGTGTGGCTGGTCGAGCTGTTCCCGACGCAGATCCGCTACACCTCGATGTCGCTGCCCTATCACATCGGTAACGGCTGGTTCGGCGGTTCTCTGCCGGTGACCTCTTTCGAGATCGTCCCGAGACGCGCGACCGCCACCTCACGCACTGCGCACGAGTCCCGCTCAGACGTCCTCGACATCGGTGCCCGAGCGAATGTTCGGCAGGACGACGGCGGCGACCGCCGAAACCACGAGGAGCGGCGCGATCAGCCAGCTGAACGTCCATTGCCAGCCTTGTGCGGCCACGAACAGCGGCACGACGCTCGGGAACACCGCGAACCCCACGCTCAGCGGCGCCGATCCGCAGACGGCGTAGCTCGTCGTTCGCATCCGGGTCGGATAGAGGTCGGCCAGCAGCGCGCCCACTACCGCGTTGCTGCCGTAGAAGAATGCTCCCGTCAGCGAGAAAAGCGCCAGATCGTGCCATCGCGCTTGTGGCAGCCACACCAGCGCAACGAGTGCCCCGGAGCCCAGCACGCACCAGATCGCGAACGTGTTGCGTCGGGTGATCAGGTACTCACCGACGAGAGCCGCGGCCAGATAACCGACGATCGCGATGCCGTTCGACCAGCCAACGAGCGCCGTCGCTTCGGCAGCCGTGTAACCGCGGACCTCCATGAAATAAGTCGGAAAGAAGAAGGCGGTACCGGCATAGGCGCTGCCGAACGACAGGAACAGCGCGATCAAGGCGATCGAGCGCACCCGATACTTTGCGCCGAACAGCTCGCGCACGAGTCCGGCTTCGAAGGCTTTCGGCCGGTCACGGTCGCGCAGGGCCGCGACGGCCTCGAAACGACGGCTCTCCGGCAGGCGCCACGCGATCAGGAAGGCGAGAGGCACGACGGCGAAGGCGATCAGAAAGATCGATCGCCAGCCCCTCGCCTCGAGCAGCGGCGCGGCGATCAGTGCAGCGAGGAACCAGCCCAGCGGGTAGCCGCACTGCAGGACGCCCATCAGTACACCGCGCAGGTAAGGCGGGGCGGATTCGGCGACGTAGGCGGCCGTGATCGGCGCGAGGCCGGCCGCGAGCCCGAACGCCAGCGCACGCAGGATGGTCAGTTGCGTCAGATCGCCGACCATGCCGTGCAGGCCGACGCACAGGGCGGAGACCGCGAGCAGCGCGCCGAGTGTCCAGCGCCGACCCCAGCTGTCGGCAGCCAGTCCCGCGAAAACCACCATCACTGCCGCGACGACGAAGCCGGTCGAGAGGATGAGACCGATGGTCTCGAGTTCGACCTGGTACTCGGCCACGATGCCCGGCACCGCATAGCCGAACAGCGACTGGTCG
>CAZAWM010000208.1:0-5836 GCA_964488605.1 uncultured Steroidobacteraceae bacterium
CGAGCAGGGCGAGCTCGGGCTGGGCCGCAAGGCTCGGCGCATCGGAAACCGACGCCTCCGGATGCACGAGACCGTGGTGGCGGAATGTCGCGCCACCGTCGGCCGAGCTTGCATAGACGACACCGGGCGGTGACTCGGCGCCGTTGTGCACGGCCGCGAGGACCCGCTGGCCCTGGATCGCAAGGACGGTCGGCTTGAGCGGGCACCCGTCGATCTGCCAGGGTGCACCGCCGATCGATTCGCGCTCGCCCGCCGTGCCGCCGGCGTGATCGATTCGCAAGACGGTCGCCGGCCGAATGTTGCCCGCGGTGATGCGGCGCGAGCCGACGAGGATGTCGGAGCCTGCGGTCGCGACCGCGGTGAGCTGACAGCAGGGGCAGACCCCCTCTGCCACGAGGTTTGTGTCGGGCGAAAAATGGCGGCCGTCGTCGAGCGACACGCTCGAGTAGATCGCTGCTGCCGTGCTTTCGCGCGTCATGTGCCGCGTGTCGATCCACAGGACGCGCAGGCTGCCGTCCGGCGCGGTGGCGAGGGTGCCGAACGCGGCCGCACTGATGAATCCGCCATGCAGCATGCCGCCGAGATCCTGATCGGTCAGCGTAGAGACGCGGCGCGGCGGCTCGAAGCTGCGCCCGCCGTCCGTCGAACGCGTGTAGTGAGTCGTCAGCGCCGTCTTGCCGATCTTCGGGTGCCGCTCGTTGGCCGCATAGCTCAGGTGCCAGGTGCCGCTCGGCGAGGCGACGAGGCGAGGTCGGCTGACCTGCTGGCCCCATACCGCGCCGGATTCGCCGTTGACCTTGACCGGCGGCTCGAAGCTGCGGCCGCCGTCGCGCGACACCGCGACGTAGAGATCCGTCAGCGCGACGTGTCGATCGGCGAGCCCGCCCGAGCGCTCCTGCGGCGAGCGATCGACCCAGAGCACGGCGATCTCGCCGCGCGCGTTGATCGCTACGTCGGCGGCAGTCGCCTTGTGGCCGTCAGGACTGACGCGCAGCGATTCGGCTGCGCTGGCCATCGTACCGAGAGCCAGCACGGACGCGAGGATCCATTCCAGCCTTGCCATGAGCCCCCTGCTGCTCGCTCGAGAATGCCTTCGAGGGTCCAGTGAAGCGGATCGGCCGGCGCCTGCCAAGTTCGCGAGCCTGACCCGCTCGATCGTGGGCGGACGGCTCAATCGTGCCGCAACACGATCTTGCCCACGTGCGCCCCGGTCTGCAAGTAGCGGAAAGCCTCAGACGCTTCGCCGAACGCGAACTGCCGATCGATCTTTGGCTGCAAGCCGTTCGCGGCGCAGGCCCGCAGCAGATCCTCGAGCATCCGCCGGCTGCCCGATGTGATGCCCTTGACGATCGCGTTTGCGCCGATCATCGGCGACAGATCGCCGCCGCCCTCGGCCCGACCGGCAAGCGCGCCGAGCAGCCCGATTCGCGCGTTCGGCGCACAACAGGCGAGCGACTGCGGCAGCGTTGCGAAGCCGCCGGTCTCGACGACGATGTCGACGCCCCGGCCACCGGTGGCCTCGCGGATCGCAACCTGCCAGTCGGGACGGCTGCGATAGTTGACCGTGATGTCGGCGCCGAGCGCGCGCACGGCCTGCAGCTTGGTCTCGCTCGAGGAGGTGATCGCCACGGTGGCGCCAGCCATCTTCGCGATCTGCAGCGCGAGCACCGCGACGCCACCCGTGCCGAGCGCGAGCACGATGTCGCCGGGCTGCACTCTCGCGAAGGCCTCGAGCACCGCCCAGGCGGTGATTCCGGCGGCACCCAGCGCGGCGGCTTCCGCATGGCTCAGCGTCTCGGGCACGCGTACGAGCGAAGCCGCCGGCAGCACAATCCGCTCGGCGAGCCAGCCATCAGCCGTGTTGCCGAGATCGCGCGCAAAGACTGCCGGCGAGTACTGCCCGTCGATCCAGTCGATGAAGTGCGGCGCCGTGACGCGATCGCCGACCCGCCAAGATGTCACGCCGGGCCCAACGCCCACGACGTCGCCCGAGCCGTCGCTGGCTGGCACGCGGTTCGCGGGCTTCGCTGGCCCGTAGCGCGCGGCAACGATGTTCAGATCACGATGGTTGAGTGCCGAGGCGCGCACGGCGATCGCGACCTCTCCTGGGCCCGGTGCCTGCGCCGGGTGCGAAGCGAGCTGCAGCGAGTCGATTCCCTGCTGGCTGCCGATCTGCCAGGCGCGCTGCGTTACTGGCGTACCCTGGCGCGCAGCAGCATCGGCCTCTGCCGCGGTCGCCGCGAGCGCGGTTGCGACGGCGGTGCCGGAGATCATCAGGTCGCGTCGGGTCGTGGGCATGAGCACTCCTTCGAGACTGCGTCAGGCGGAGGCGGTGTCGGCATCGAGCAGTGCCGTACCGCAGCGGGGGCAGGCCCCGCGCTCCATCGCTCGCTCGAATTCGCCGGCGACCAGTGCATGCGCGCACTGCGGGCAGCGCAGGCGGTGCCACAGCGGCCCGAGCCAGCGGTGCAGCAGCACGAGCAGCGCGAACCAGGCGATCGGCACGACCACGAGGTACAGGACCGCCAGTTCCTTGGACTGCGGTAGCTGCGTCTTGAGCCAGCTGCTGTGTGTCAGGAGATAGAGCGAGATCAATGGCGCGCAGCCAAGAACGGTCACGACCGCGCGCTCGCGCTGGTAGGCCTTGTGCCGTGCGCTGAAATCCTCGGCTGTCACCCGCGCTGTCATGCTGCGTGGCCTGCTGCCCGGTCGCTGCGGCGAGTGTAACAGCGGCCGAACCCGCCTGGCGCCGGTCGGCCAGGACCGCTGCGGACCGCTGGGGTCCGCCGCGAGAAGTCTCGCCGGGCCGCAGACCGCATACCGTCCCCGCGATTTGCCATCGCAACGCCTGCGATCCAGGTCGACCGGCCTCCTGTGCTAGCCACGATGGTCGCCCGCCATGGCCGGCGGCGCCCGCGGACAAACCACCAGGCCAGCTGCCGAGCCATGGACCCCTGCCGACGTCGGCCGCTACCATGCGACCCGAGCCGATCAGAGCATTCTCAAGGAGCGGCCCTATGAGGGACCTGACAAGACCGATCATGCTGGCCATGGCCATCGCCGTCACGGGTGCGCTCGTGCCAATCGACGCGGAGGCCGCCGAGACGGGCCGCAAACCGCCGGTTCTCGTTCAACCCGATGGCAGTTACGCGACCGTACCGCTCGAGAAGGACGTCGTCGTGGTCAAGGTCGTGCAGCACTCGCCGCTCAATCTACAGAAGGCACCGACCGTGCGCGAAGGTCTCGCTACCAACGTCGAACGGATGGCCTACTGGATCAACAAGGCCTGCACGACCGGCAAGAAGCCTGACTTTATCCTTTTCAACGAGTTCCCGCTGACCGGCTACTCCTCGGGCACGCGCGCCGAGAAGCTCGAGTTCACGATCCGTATCCCCGGTCCCGAGACGCGGCGCATAGGCGAGCTCGCGAAAGCCTGCGATACCTACGTGATCTTCGGCAGCTACGCTGTCGACCCCGACTGGCCCGGCCATATTCTCAGTCTCAATCCCGTGATCGGTCGCGACGGCCAGGTCAAAAAGGTCTACTGGAAGACGCGCAACGTTCTGCGGCTCAACAAGAACGAGGAAATTCCGACGACGACCGTCGAGAGCGTCCGCGATCGTTTCCGCGCGAAGTACGGCATCGAAGAGGAGTTCCCGGTGCTGCGCACGGAGTTCGGCAACATCGCGGTGAGCACCGTGCAAATCGACCCGTTCGTCTTTGCGGCCTATGCGATGCGCGGCGTCGAGATCATGATGCGCACGGCCACTCTGTTCTCGAAGACCGACGTGCAGGCCATCGCCTTCTATAACAACATGTACTCGGCGATGTCGAACATCACGTTCCCGCCGGAATCGGGCGTGCCCGCCAGCCTCGGCGGCGGCTCGCTGATCGTCGGTCCGCGTGGACAGGTTCTGGCCGAAGACCCGAGCAACAACGATTCGGTGATAGAAGCCGAAATCCCGATCGCCGAGTTCCGCAAGGGCCGGACGATCCCGCGCTTTCCGCTCGAGGTCGTCAAGCCCGTCTTCGACCAGTACGTTCAGGAGGTGCCGCTCAATCATCTCGACCTACCGCCGGAGAAGTTGCCCCAGACCAACGAGGATATGAAGGCGCTGATCGACTCGAAGAGCCGCTGGCTCAACCGGGCCGGCGCTTCGAAGTGACGGTCTGAACGGCGCAGCGGCCCGGTTCCTCGCTGGCCGTTCGGCGCACGCGCGATCCCTTGCCAGGGTGCCCGCGAGTGCGCCGCGCGGCCGAGGCGGGCCTTTCGGTGCAGGCGGCTGTGGCGGTCGCCTGCGCCGCAGGCGTCGCTGCCATCGCCTCGATCGACAGCAGGATTAAGAGAGTGATGAACGCCGCCAGGATCGCGCTCAGGGGTCGACGGTAAATGAACATGGGTTGTTACTCCGCGTGAAGGAATGGACCGTGCCTGCCCCGTACATGCGCAGGAGCCCATGGAAGCGGCTCACGGCGCTCGTCAGCCCGGGCGGCCCGGCTGCGGCCGAAGCTCTCGGCGCTCACCCTGAAGACCCCTGCCCGCTGCTGACGCCATGAACTTCGCTACGCTCAGGGCGCACTGCCGCCCTCGGCCCGCCATCCCGGCGCTGCTCGTGCTGCTGATGGGACTGATGATCGCCCTGCCGGCCGCGGGCCGGCCTGAGGTCGGGCCGCTGGTCGCCTGGGGCATGCCCATCGCGCTCGTCGTCTCCGCCGGCCTCGCGCTCGCCGCCGGCTTCTGTTCGTTCTTCCCGCCAATCGCCTGGCTCGCCGTCGTGGCGCTAGGCTCGAAGCCGCTGCTCGCGGCCTCGGCAGCGGCCATTCCAGCGGCGCTCGCGATCGGCGCCGTGCTCGCGATCGCTGCAATCGGGATACAGGGCTGGCGCGTCGCGACCGGACGCTTCGTACCGACTCCTGGCGAGCCTGCGGACGCTGCGTCGCGCGACTGAGGGTCCGTCGATTCACGCGCCGGTCGGCGTTGCTCGCGCCTGCGTCTGCCTGCCGGGCGATTCCCGGGCGCAAGGCGTACAGCCAGCGACTGCCGCGGTATCCTGAACCCACTAGAATGGCTCGCGACCCGAGGGCGACGAGGGCGTCGCCGGTTCGAGGAGGATGAGGATGAATCTGACGGTCCTGCTCTGGGGCATCCCGCAGGCGATGCGCGCGGCCGCCAAGATGTACCCCGAGTACGCGGCGCGCCTCAAGGAACGTAACCTGATCGCGCAGTTCCGTCTGCGGGACCGTCCGGAGGGCCGCTGGATCCAGCTCGAGAACGGCAAGGTCCGCACCGGACGGGGCCTGCACGACAGGCCCGATCTGACCATTCACTTCAAGAACCGCGCCATCGCCGAGAGCTTCCTGACGCCGCCGTTCGACCTGCTCGAGCGCGTCGACGCGGCCAAGAACTTCAAGATCGGTCTCGACGGTCCGGACGACCTGGCGGTCTGGTTCATGCAGACGCTGGCTCGCCTCGAGACCGTAACCTGGAAGGCCGGCACCGACATGGGCGATGGCGTTACGCGCTACACGAACGGCACTAACAGTGGCCCGATCTTCGTCTATGTCAGAGACGGCAAGATCATTCGCACCACGCCGATCGACTTCGACGAGACCGATGCGCCTTCCTGGGAAATCAGGGCTCGAGGCCGGACCTTCAGACCGTCACGTCGCACGACCGTGGCGACCCATGGCCTGTGTCTGAAGTCGATGGTCTACTCTGACAATCGCATCCAGTATCCGATGAAGCGTGTCGACTTCGACCCGGACGGCGAACGCAACATCCAGAACCGCGGCAAGTCGGAGTTCGTGCGCATCAGCTGGGACGAGGCGACGGACA
>CAZAWM010000209.1:0-5830 GCA_964488605.1 uncultured Steroidobacteraceae bacterium
CAAGGTGTTCATGATCCTGCCGATCGTGATGTCGGTGACCTTTGCGTTCTTCCCGTCGGGCCTCGTGCTCTACTGGGTCACCAACACGATTCTCTCGATCGCACAGCAGTGGAACATCAACCGCCGCATCGAGGCCGCGGCCGCGGCCGGCAAACGCGTCTAGCGCGACGCATGCGCCGCGGCCGCGCTCCCCGACTCGCCACGCGTCGCGCGGTACTGCGGGCGGCGACGGCGCAGCTCGTCGCGCGCGGTCGCGTCGCCGAGATGCCGGATCTTCCGGGGACGGCGCTCGATTTCGCCGCGGCGCGCATCGCGGCGGTCACGCGCGAGTTCCTCGACGCGGTCTGAGCGCGCTGCCAGACCGGACTCCATGGTGTGCCGGCCTGCGGTCCGAGCGACTGTGGCAAGACGCCTCGCGCCATCTGCGCCAGCGCCTGCAGCGTCAGCCTCACGACTTCGCGGTGCTGGGCAGCCTGCGAGATGCCGGCCGGCCAGTCCTCGACGTAGCCGCCACCCGTGAATGCGCCGAAGTGCATGTGGATGCCGCCACGGATCGGCGCCCAGCGCGCGTGTGGCGGGAATAGATGCCGCTGCCGCGCGAACGAGGCGGGTGCGGCGCCGTCGGGCGTCGCGCGGTGGATCAGCCAGACGGGACGCGGATCCCTGCCGAGGTCCGCCAACGCGGGCGGGTAGGAGTCCCAGATGATCAGGCCCGCGAAGGCGTCGGGGTGCCGGCCTGCGCACAGCGCCGCCATCGCGCCGCCGACGGAGTGCCCGATGATGACCCAGGCGGCGATGTCCGGATTCGCTCGCCGCACGTCGAGCGCCCGGTCGATACCGAAGATCGCAAGCTCGAACGGCATCGGCACGATGACGACGCGGTAGCCGGCAGCGGCGAGCGGGCGCAGCGTGGGCAGATAGCCACGCACGTCGACGTACGCGCCGGGGTAGAAGATCACGCCGAGCGGCTGGTCGGGGTGGCGGCGCGGCCGCAGCGTCAGGAAGCGGCCCTGCTCGACGCTGACCTCGTCATCGGAGTGCGCCAGCGCGAGTGCGGCGGGCGCGGCATCGGCATGGCGTAACCGTTGCCGCAGCCAGGTCGCTGCCAGCGACACCGTGACCAGCGCGACGAGCGTGAACGCACTCCAGCGCAGCAGCCGTGACCAGCGCGGCATCGGGCTCAGTGCACGGCGCGGCGCGGCCGCAGGTCGTTGATGCCCCAGAACTCGAGCTCGCGCTCGAAGGTCCAGCGCGGATGGATACGGTCGAGGTCGGCGAGATCGGCCTCGCTGCCGAAGTCGTAGGCATTGCCGCGCGCCGTATACCACTCGGCGTAGCGCAGCGGATAGACCACCTCCTCGGAGAACGGTGCGAGCGCCCGCATGAGCCAGAGCGGAAACTGGCGGTAGCGGAAGCGAGTGCCGTGCCGGTTGCAGCGTTCGGCGATCGCGACGAGCTCGTGGCCGGTGTGCGCGCTCGAGGCGACGTGAAAGTTCTGGTTCGCGAAGATTTCCGGATGGTCGAAACAGGTGCCGACCCACTTGCCGATGTCGCGCACGTCGACCCAGTTGACGAGAAAGTCGGGTGGCGTGATGCCGGGGATGTGGTCCTCGCCGATCATCGTCCGCGACAGGCGCGTATCGCCGCGGAAATGCGCCTTCGCGGTGTAGTCGACGCGATGCATGGCGTAGTAGTAGGCGGGACGGTGGAGGCAGGTCACGTCGATACCCTGGCCGCGCAGGAAGTCCGACAGCCGCAGCTTCTGCTCGATCCACCACGGAATCGGCGGCGACTCGGCGGCGATGCCCGTGACCTTGTCGGTCGGGAAAATCAGCGTGATGACCTGGCGCACATCCGGGTTCGCCTGCAATGCGGCGAGCGAGGCCATGACCTGGCGCATCACGACGGCGCGGCCGCCGACCGGATCGCGGCCGTGGTTCGTGACCTGGCCGGCGCGGCTCGTGTTGGCGGTGTGGTAGAGCACGACACCCTCGCAGGCGGTGAACGCTGCCGTGAGCTGCTCCGCCGAATTCATGTCGATGCCGGAGCGCAGTTCCAGCAGGCCAGGATGCGTGTCCTCGGTGCGCGCGAACAGCGCCTCGAGGCGCGCCGCAGCCTGCGTGCCCGGCGTGCGATAGAGCGCGCGGACGCGGAAACGGCGCTTCTGCACGTGCTCCTCGACGATCGCGTAGCACTCCCAGCCGGACGCGCAGGTGACCGCGATGCGCGGCAGCGTGGCGACCGGCGCGCCCGCGCGCGTGCGCGGATCGTGCTGCGCCTGGCGCGCGAGCACGGCCTCGATCAGGCGGCGGTTATGCGCCTTGATCGCCTGCTGCGCGAGCGTGACGGCGCTGTCGCGATCCATTGTCAGCCTCCCGTCGCCGGCCGTACCGGCGCGTCGTCGTCGGTCGTCACGCGCGTGCCCGGCGCGAGCGCGCCGCGTGCCAGCGCGGCGATGTACTCGACCGTCGGCAGGTGGCAGTAGCTCTGCCCCTGGACGATCTTCGGCAGCAGCGGCGTGAAGGCGCTGTCGTAGTCGTGGAACAGGCCCGGCGAGTGCAGCACGATCCGGCCGTCGGCGCCACGTTCGCTGAGCAGGTAGGGGGCGAGGTAGGCGCGGCCGGTCAGATAGGGTGCGGCGTCCTCGACGACGAACGCGGCGGCCCGCCCGGCGGCCCCGTCTTCGCCGGCCGCGCGCAGCCGCGCCACGGCTTCGGCCTGCAGCGCGCGCGTCATCGCGGCGCAGCGGCGCTGTGCGCCCGCCGCCTCGGCGCCATATTCGGCGCGCAGGTGCGCCGCGCCCTTGAGCTTGCACGAGACGCGGATCGGCATCGTGCCGTCATAGGTGACGATCTGGTAGATCCGCAGCGGCCGGATCGACGGCTTCGAATGCCGGAAGGATGGCATGTCGGTGAACAGCGTGTTCGCGGCGGTCAGCGGCGTCTCCGCCATGCGCCGCTGCATCTCGATGCAGAACCCGGCCGAGTCGGGCGCCGGCCAGGCGCGCGTGACGGGCGCCGGCTGCCGCCCATCGTTGCTCGCGGGTGGCGGCGCGTCGAGCCAGGCGCGCACGTCGCGCGCGAGCCGCGCGCCATCCTCCTGCAGCGCCATGTGGCCGAGCCCTGGATAGGCGAAGAAGCGCACCGACGGTGCCTCGCTCAGCAGCTCGAGAAACGTACGCGACTGGCTGAACTTCGCGGTCGTGTTGAGTTCGCCCCACAGCAGCAGCACCGGCATCCGCAGCGAGCGGATCAGGCCTTCGATGTCACCGGATTCGTACTGCGACAGCCGGTCGAGCTGCGCCCGGCGCTGTCCCTCGCGCCGCCACAGGTCGTACCAGCGGTCGACGAGCGCCTCGGGCACGGCATCGGGATTGCCGAAGCCGCTGCGCAGCATCGAGCGCGGCAGTGCGCGCGGCAGCACGTATTCGAGCACGTAGGCGGCGCGCGGCAGCCCGCCCTGCACGCGCCGTTCGCGCCCTTCGAGCGAACCGGGATTGAGCAGGATCAGGCGCTCGACGCGCTCAGGATATTTCGCCGCGTAGTGGATCGCGACCGTGCCGCCGAGCGAGATGCCGGCCAGCGTGACGCGCTCGAGGCCGAGCGCATCGAGCAGTCGGCCGGTCAGCGCCACCGTGCGCCGCAGCGTGTAGTCGCCCGTCGGGTCCGGTCCCGTCAGGCCGTGGCTCGTCATGTCGAAGCGGATCACGCGGTAGCGGTCGGCGAGCGCGGCGACCCATGGATCCCAGTCGAGCAGGTTCGCGAAGTTCGCGTGCAGCAGTACCACGGGCGGCCCCGCGCCTTCGTCGAGATAGTGGAGGCGCACGCCGTCGAGGACGATGAAGCGCGAATTCGGTCGCGCGTAACGCGCCTCGAGCTGCGCCGCCGGAATGTCGCGATGCGCCCAGAGCGCATAGAGCAGCGCGAGCGCACCGACCACAAGCAGCGCGCCCAGGGCGCGCAGCAGCCACCGTCCCATGATTCCCCCTGCCGGCCGCGTGTCCCTTCATGGTGGCAAGCTCGGCGCGGCGCGGCCAGCCGCGCCGCGCACGCGTCCCCGGTGCGAACGGCGGCCGGTGGCATAATCGGGTGCATGGCGCGCAGCGAGACGATCGTCGCCGTGGCGACCGCGCCCGGGCGCGGCGGCATCGGCATCGTGCGGCTGTCGGGACCCAAGGTGCCGGAGATCGCGGCCGTGCTGCTCGGCGAGCTGCCCCCCGCGCGCCGCGCGACGCTCGGCGCCTTCAAGGCCGCCGACGGGGCGGTCATCGATGCCGGCCTCGCGCTGTTCTTCCCGGGGCCGAAGTCCTACACCGGCGAGCACGTGCTCGAGCTGCACGGCCACGGAGGGCCGGTCGTGCTCGAGGCCCTCGTGCAGCGCGCGGTCGAGCTCGGCGCGCGCCGCGCGCGGCCCGGCGCGTTAACCGAACGCGCCTTCCTCAACGACAAGATCGACCTCGCGCAGGCCGAGGCCGTCGCCGATCTGATCGATGCCGGTTCGCGCGAGGCCGCGCGCGCCGCGATGCGTTCGCTGCAGGGCGAATTCTCGGCCATGGTCGCCGGGCTCACCGAGGCCGTCATCGACCTGCGTACCCATGTCGAGGCCGCGATCGATTTTCCCGAGGAGGAGGTCGATTTCCTCGGCGACGCCGCGCTCGCCGAGCGGCTCGAGACCGTGCGCGGCCACCTCGATGCCGTCGAGCAGGCCGCGCGTCAGGGCCGCGTGCTGCGCGATGGCATGACGGTCGTGATCGCCGGGCCGCCGAACGCCGGCAAGTCCAGCCTGCTGAACCGGCTCGCCGGCTATGACGCCGCGATCGTCACGCCGATCGCCGGCACCACGCGCGACGTGCTGCGCGAGCGCATCGACATCGACGGCATGCCGCTGCACGTGCTCGACACCGCCGGGCTGCGCGAGGCGACCCAAGACGCGATCGAGCAGGAGGGCATCCGCCGCGCCCAGGCCGAGATGCGGCGCGCCGACCGCGTACTGTTCGTCATCGATGCCGCCGCCGACCCGACTGCGCGCGCCTACACCGAGGCGCGCGCCGCGCTGCCCGAAGGCGTCCCCGTCACGCTCGTGCTCAACAAGTGCGATCTCGTTACCGGCGTGCCGCTGGCCGACACCGTCACGCTCGCGGGACCGCAATGGCTCGCGGTCTCGGCGAAGACCGGCGAAGGGCTGCCCCTGCTGCGCGAGCACCTCAAGCGCGTCATGGGCTACAGCGTCGTCGGCACCGGCACCGTCACCGCGCGCGCGCGCCATCTCGAGGCGCTCGCCCTCGCGCGCCGCCATGTCGAGGCCGCCGTGCGGCTGCTCAACGAACGACGGGCGGGCGAGCTGATGGCCGAGGAGCTGCGCGCCGCACAGCGCGCGCTCGAGGAGATCACCGGCGCGTTCACGAGCGAGGATCTGCTGGGGAGGATTTTCAGCAGTTTCTGCATCGGGAAGTAATCGCGGTTGCGGGGACAACCGGCGCCGTCCGACAAGGCCCGCCCGCTCGGGAACGCTTCGTTCGATCAGGCCATTGCCCACATCTCGGACAGCACTTCCGCCTGCTCCAGCACCGTCTGTGTCGCCTTCTCCTGCTTGTCGGGCGGATAGCCGTGCTTGCGCAGGATGTGCTTGACGAGCACGCGTAGTTTCGCCCGTACGTTCTCGCGGATCGTCCAGTCGATGGTGACGTTCCCGCGGACCGACTCGACGAGCTCCCGCGCAATCGCGCGGAGCGTGTCGTCGCCGAGCACCTTGACCGCGCTGTCGTTGGTCTCCAGGGCGTCATAGAAGGCGAGCTCGTCCTCGGAGAGTCCAAGCTGCTCGCCTCTCGCGC
>CAZAWM010000210.1:0-5758 GCA_964488605.1 uncultured Steroidobacteraceae bacterium
ACGGCTGGCTCGGCTCGGGCCTGCTCAAGGGCGACTTCGACGGCGACCTCAAGGGCTGGCGCCAGTAACGCGCCGCGAACCCTTTGCGCCGCGGCGCGGCTCTCACCCCGTGTCGACCCGGCTGGCATGCCCTGGCACGGCGGAGCATGATCAGCGTGGGCCATGGTCGGCTTGGGCCGCGATCGACGCCGGGCCGCCGACGGAGAGAGCTCGCGATGGACGACACCTGGATCTGGCTGCTCGTGATCGGCGGCTCACTCGGCGCGGCTCGTCTCAATGCGTCGGTGCCGGCGGCCCTCGCGCGCATTGTCGGCCGCCGCGAGTTCGAGGTCCGGCATCAGTGCGGCGAGCGCGGTCTCGAAGCGGCGCGTGCCGCCTATGCCGCAGCCGGGCTGCGCGCCGAGATCCAGGTCTTCATCGACGACATCGCCGCCGCCTACGGCTGGGCCGATCTGGTGATCTGCCGGGCTGGCGCACTGACGATCTCGGAGCTCGCGGCGGTTGGTGTCGGCTCGATCCTCGTGCCCTTTCCGGCCGCCGTCGACGATCATCAGACGCGCAACGCCGGCTATCTGGTCGATGTCGGCGCGGCCGTCTGTATTGCCGACCGCGAGCTCGAGCCCGAGCGCCTCGCCGCGGAGCTCGAGCGCCTCTGCGCCGATCGCGCCACGCTGTTGCGGATGGCGGAGCGCGCGCGCGCGCGTGCGCGACCGAACGCCACCGCCGATCTGCTCGCTGCCTGTCTCGAGGCAGCCGGCCTGGGCAGTGCCCGGGAGGCTGCGTGAACCGCCGCGACCGCATGCGCCGGATCCACACCATCCACTTCGTCGGCATCGGCGGCAGCGGCATGGGCGGCATCGCCGAGGTGTTGCTGAATCTTGGCTACGAGGTGCAGGGGTCTGATCTGCGGCCGAGTGCCGTGACGCAGCGCCTCGAATCGCTCGGCGCCCGGGTGGCGATCGGTCATCGCGCCGAGAACGTGGAGGGTGCGGACGTCGTCGTCGTCTCGAGCGCGGTGTCGCGCGAGAACCCTGAAGTCGCCGCGGCGCTCGCACGCCGCGTGCCGGTGGTGCCGCGCGCCGAGATGCTCGCCGAGCTGATGCGTTTCCGTTACTCGATTGCCGTCGCCGGTACGCACGGCAAGACCACGACGACCAGTCTGGTCGCGAGCATCCTGGCGGAAGGCGGTCTCGATCCCACTTTCGTGATCGGTGGGCGTCTCAAGAGCGCCGGCACGAACGCGCGACTCGGTGCCGGCCAGTACCTCGTCGCCGAGGCCGACGAGAGCGACGCGTCTTTCCTGCACCTGCAACCGATGGTCGCGATCGTCACGAACATCGACAACGACCATCTCGTCACGCACGAGGGCGACTTCGGCCGCCTCAAGCAGAGCTTCGTCGACTTCCTGCACAACCTGCCTTTCTACGGTCTGGCGGTACTCTGTGGCGACGACGAACACGTGCGCGAGATTCTGCCGCGCGTCGGCCGCCCCTGCGTGACCTACGGTCTCGGCGCCGGCAACGATCTGCGCGCCGACAACCTGCGTCGCGAGGGACTCACGACCACCTTCGACCTGCTGCGTGCCGGCCACGAGCCACTGACCGTGACCGTCAACCTCCCCGGCACGCACAACGTCCTAAACGCGCTCGCCGCGATCGCGGTCGCGCTCGACCTCGGCGTCGACGATGCCGCGATCGGTCGCGCGCTAGCGCGCTTCCAGGGTGTCGACCGGCGTCTCCAGCGCATCGCCGACGTGTCACTAGCCCGGGCAGCGGCGGGCGAGCGACCGGTCACCATCGTCGACGACTACGGCCATCATCCGACCGAAATCGCAGCGACGCTCGAGGCCGTACGTCAGGGCTATGCCGGACGTCGGCTAGTCCTCGCGTTCCAGCCGCATCGCTACACCCGCACGCGCGACCTGATCGACGATTTCGCGCGCGTGCTGTCCACCGCCGACATGCTGCTCGTCACCGAGGTCTACGCCGCCGGCGAGGCGCCGATTGCCGGCGCCGATGGCCGCGCCATCTGCCGCGCCGTGCGCAGTCGCGGTCACGTCGAACCCGTGTTCGTCGAGCGGGTCGAGGAACTGGTGGCGTCGCTGCGCGATCTGCTGCGACCCGGGGACGTGCTGCTGACCATGGGCGCCGGCAGTATCGGCAGCGTCGTCCACGAGCTGCCGACCCAGCTCGCCGCGCCAGCGCCGGGGATTGCGCCGGCAACGCCGCGTCGACGCAGGAGCGACGCATGAGCGCGCGTCCCGTCCCACTCGAGCTGCCGCCGTCGTTCGCGGCACGCGTGCGCCGCGACGAACCGATGTCGCGCCACACGTCCTGGCACGTCGGGGGTCCTGCCGACTACTGGTTCGAGCCGCGTGACCGGACCGACCTGCTGGCCTTCCTGCGTGCGCTGCCGCGCGAACTGCCGGTTCACTGGGTCGGTCTCGGCAGCAATCTGCTGGTGCGGGATGGCGGCCTGCGCGGCGTGGTGATCGCGACCCACGATGCGCTGGGACGACTCGACCGACTATCGGAGCGCACGGTCTATGGCGAGGCGGGCGTGCCTTGCGCGCGCGTCGCGCGCCAGTGCATCAAATGGGGTCTCGGACCGGCTGCGTTCTTCGCCGGTATCCCCGGCACGCTCGGCGGCGCCCTGGCGATGAACGCCGGCGCGTTCGGCGGTGAGACCTGGCGGCACGTGCGGAGCGTCGAGACCGTCGATCGCGCAGGGACGCTGCGCACGCGCGCGGCTGCCGAGTACCAGATCGGCTACCGCAGCGTGCGCGGCCCCGCTCCGGAGGAGTGGTTTCTTGCTGCGACGCTCGCGTTCGAACCCCGGCCAGGCGCCGACCACGCCGAACTCAAAGCGCTGCTGAAGCGGCGCAAGGACACCCAGCCGATCGGCGAGTGGAGCTGTGGCTCGGTGTTCACGAACCCGCCCGGCGATCACGCCGCGCGGCTCATCGAGACAGCGGGACTCAAGGGCTTTCGGATCGGTGGCGCCGCGGTCAGCGACAAGCACGCGAACTTCATCGTCAACACCGGCGACGCCACCGCCGCCGATCTCGAGCGGCTCATCGCGCACGTGCAGCGGGTCGTCGAGGCGAGGCATGGCGTGCGTCTTACGCCGGAAGTCCGCATCGTCGGGGAGGCTCTCTGATGCGTCTCGATTACGATCCCGACCGGCTGCGCGGCATCACTAACGCCCGCGAGTTCGGTCGCGTCGCGGTGCTGTTCGGCGGCCTCTCCAGCGAGCGCGAGATCTCGCTGCTGACCGGCCGGGCGGTGCTTGCAGCGCTGCAGCGCCGTGGCGTCGACGCGCATGCTTTCGATCCGCGCGAGCGACCGCTGACCGATCTGGTCGCTGGGCGCTTCGATCGCGTCTGGATCGCTCTGCACGGACCGGGGGGCGAGGACGGCACGGTCCAGGGTGCGCTCGAGTGCCTCGGCATTCCCTACACCGGCAGCGGCGTGCAGGGCTCGGCGATCGGCATGGACAAGCTGCGCACCAAACGGCTTGCGGCTGCCGTTGGCATCCAGAGCGCGCCGTCGGCGGTGCTCGCGTGTGAGACCGATCTCGAGGCCGCGATCGAGGAGCTCGGACTGCCGCTGATCGTCAAGCCGGCGACGCAGGGCTCGTCGGTGGGCATGACGCGGGTCGATCGGGCCGAGGATCTGCTGCCAGCCTACCGGGCCGCGGCGGCCGTCGATCGCAGCGTGTTCGCCGAGGCGTGGGTTACGGGCGCCGAGTACACGGTGGCCATCCTGCAGGGCCGGGCGCTGCCTTCGATCCGTATCGAGACGCCAAAGACGTTCTACGACTACGAGGCGAAGTACTTTCGCGACGACACCCGCTATCACTGTCCGTCCGGGCTGGCTCCGGAAGCGGAGCGGCACCTCGCGGCACTGGCGCTGGCGGCGTTCGAGGCCGCAGGCGCCGAGGGTTGGGGCCGCGTCGACTTCATGGTCGACCGGACCGGACGGCCGCTGCTGCTCGAGATCAACACCGTGCCTGGCATGACCGATCACAGTCTCGTGCCGATGGCCGCGCGCGCGGTCGGCATCGATTTCGACACGCTCGTCTGGAGGGTGCTCGAGACCAGCCTCGTACGCTCGCCGAGGGAGGTGCCGGCAACATGATTGGCCTGGCTCGCAAGCGCAATCGCCGCCGCGAGGAGGCCGCCCCCTCCCGCATCGGCGCTCTGCCGTGGCGGCACATGGCGACGCTCGCGGCGCTCGCCGGATTGATCGGCGGCGCGGGCGCCGCGCTTGTCTGGGCGCTCGATCAGGCGATCGAGACGGTGGCCGTCCAGGGCAGCTTCCAGCGCGTCTCCGCGCTCGATGTGGAGCGCGCGGTCAAACAGCGCGTGCGCGGAGCCGGGCTCGTCACGGTCAATCTCGACGCCGTGCGGCGCGCCATCGAGCAGTTGCCCTGGGTCGACACGGTGACCGTCGAGCGCGCGTGGCCGCGCGGTCTGCGCGTGCGCGTCACCGAGCAGGTCGCCGCGGCGCGCTGGGGCGCGAACGGCCTGCTGAACGCGCGCGGCGAACTGTTCATGAGCGAGGTGCGCCACATTCCGCCAGAGCTGCCCAAGCTCTCTGGTCCGCCCGGCAGCGAGAACGCGGTCGCGCAGCGCTATCTCGCTATCCAGGGCCGGCTGGTCGAGGCGGGCATGCGCATCACGGCGCTGCGGCTCGATGCGCGCGGCTCCTGGGAGATCGACCTGGATAGCGGCGTGACCGTGCGTCTCGGGCGCCGTCAGGTCGACGAGCGCTTCGAGCGCTTCGTGGTTGCGGCACTGCAGCTGGTTGCGCAGCGCTCGGCGGATATCGCCTACGTGGACATGCGCTACGCCAACGGCTTCGCCGTCGGCTGGCGTAGCGGCTCGCGTGCCACGCGCGTCGCGAGCACGACGAACGCAGCGGACGAGGCACCGGATGCCTAGGAAATCGGACAGACAACTGATCGTCGGGCTCGACATCGGTACTTCGAAGGTGGTCACACTGGTCGGCGAGATCGCTGCCGATCACAGCATCGAGGTGATCGGTATCGGCTCACAGTCATCGCGCGGCCTGAAAAAAGGTGTCGTCGTGGACATCGAGTCGACCGTGCAGTCGATACAGCGCGCCGTCGAGGAGGCGGAGCTCATGGCCGGCTGCGAGATCCACTCGGTGTTCGCCGGCATCGCGGGCAGCCATGTGCGCAGCCTCAACTCGCACGGCGTCGTCGCGATCCGCGACCGCGAGGTCGGCCCGGTCGACGTCGACAATGTCATCGACGCGGCCAAGGCGGTCGCGATCCCGGCAGACCAGAAGATCCTGCACGTGCTGCCGCAGGAATACATCATCGATGGGCAGGAGGGGATCCGCGCCCCGATCGGCATGTCCGGCGTGCGACTCGAGGCCAAGGTGCACATCGTCACCGGCGCGGTCAGCGCGGCGCAGAACATCGAGAAGTGCATCCAGCGCTGCGGCCTCGCGGTCGACGACGTCGTACTCGAACAGCTCGCCTCGAGCTTCGCCGTGCTGACCGAGGACGAGAAGGAACTCGGTGTCTGTCTCGTCGACATCGGCGGCGGCACCACCGATATCGCGGTGTTCTCGCAGGGCGCCATCCGGCATACGTCCGTGATTCCGATCGCCGGCGACCAGGTCACGAATGACATCGCCGTGTCGATGCGGACCCCGACGCAGTACGCCGAGGACATCAAGATCCGCTACGCCTGCGCGCTCTCCCCGCTCGCCAATCCGGACGAGAG
>CAZAWM010000211.1:0-3040 GCA_964488605.1 uncultured Steroidobacteraceae bacterium
GCGGTGCGCGCGCTCGCTGCGCGCGCCAAGGCCGCTGCCAGCGACATCTCCGAGCGCGTGAGCAACACGCGCGAGCGCGTCACCGAGGGTTCGCGTCTCGTGTCGCAGTCCGGCCAGACGCTCGAGCGGGTGGTCGGTTCGTTCTCGCACGTCGCCGAGCTCATGGAACAGGTCGCACTGTCGACCCGCCAGCAGTCCTCCGGCATAGACCGCGTCAACGAAGCCGTCGCCCAGCTCGACCTGCTGACTCGCGACATGTCGGGCTTCGCGGACGAAACGCGCCTCGCGAGCGGCCAGATGGTCAGGCAGGCCGATGCCCTGGCCGAGATGATGCGCCGCTATCGAACCGCGAGTACCGACGGCGACGCGGAATCATTCCGCGCCGACGAGCCCGGTCCGCACGGCCTGCCGGAGCAGGCGCGCGTCAGCGTGCGGCAGCGCTAGGTAGCGCGCCCGCATCTCCTCCGCGAGCCGCTGTGCCGCTGGTTGCGGCGCCGGCGCCGAATCGATCAGCAGCGTCGCCACCTCGCGGGCCCGCAGGGCGCGCGCAGCGGCGAGCGCATCGCGTTCCGCGGCCGGCCTGCCCGGGGTGCCATCGCGGGCGATGTTGGCGCGACCATCCGTCAGCATCACGAGCAACGGCGTCTCGCCGCGGTGCCTGGCCGCTTCGACGAGCGAGGTGGCCGCATCGACACCGGCCGCGAGCGGCGTGCCGCCTCCGCCCGGCAGTCCGGCGAGGCTGCGCCTGGCGCGACTCAGCGAACGCGTGGGCGGCAACAGCAGCTCCGCACCCTTGCCGCGGAAGGCGATCAGCGCCACCTGATCGCGCCGCGCGTAGCAGTCGGCCAGCATCAGCTCCACCGCACCCTTGGCCTCGCCGAGACGGTGCAGCGCCGACGAACCCGAGGCATCGACCACGAAAATCAACGTCGTCTGCGTACGCTGGCGGAACTGGCGGATGCGCAGGTCGTCGGGCCGGACGTCGATGCGGCTGTGGTCCGGTCGTTCGCGTCGCCGCAGCGGCTGCCACGGCGCAGCGGCACGCAGCGTATCGACCAGATGCAGCCGACCGCCGGCACGCAGCGAACCGGCACGCGAGCCGAGCGGCCGGCCGCGCTGACGCGAGCGAAGTCCGGTCCCGGCGCGGCTCGAGTTCTGCCGCACCGCACCGCGCAGCGGCGGGCCGCCTCGTAGCAGCGCCAGCAGGCCCGGAGGCAGCGCCGAGTGCGTCGCCTCGAGCACCCGGTCGTCGAGCTCGCGATCGATCTCGCAGGAATCTGCCTGCGGGGCGTCCGCGGCGTCGGTCTTCGGCGGCGGGGTTGTGGCCTCCTCAGGCGGCGCCTCCTCAGGCGTCGGCGGCAGCCGCGTCGCGCGTGGCGCGATCACGAGCCGGGCAGCGAGGGTCGCGTGATCCTGCTCGACCTCACGTCGACCATCGAGCGCTGCCGCGACACAGGCGGCGCGCACCGCGAACAGGGACGCCCGCAGTGAATCCACGCCGAACGCCAGTGCCGTCGCACACAGCGCGCGACGCGTCGCCGCACCGATGCGCACGCGCGGCCAGCGCTCGCGGGCCAGCAGGATGCGACGCCGCGCGCCCGCAAGCGATTCCTTCGCTGCAGCAGCGAGGTCGCGACGCGTGACGGCGTCGAGATCGAGCCGGAAGGCGCAGCGCTCGGCCAGCGCTGCGGGTACGCATTCGTCGTCGATGCCCTCGTCGAGCAGCACGGCACCGAAGCGCGCAGCGGCGCGGCCCGCCAGCCCATCACGCTCGAACGCAACCTCGCCGCGATCCATGGTGATGCCGATCCGCGCCGCTGCGCCGGTGGCAATCCGCTCGCTCATCGCCACCACGACGACCCCACCGTCCGCCTGCGCGAGCACGCCCCGTTCGGCGACCGGCCGCCCCTCGCGCAGCGTGGCTGTCAGGTCGAGCCCGCCGAGCAGACGTTCATCACTGACATGATGCGGCAGCTTGCACCACGGCAGCTCCGGACCGAGCAGACTGCGCAGTCGCTGCAGCCAGGCGTCGCGCACCTGGCCCGCCCGTCCGCGGAGCACGACGCCCCCGAGCCACGCGGGTTCCACTGCCAGCATTTCTGCGACCCGGCCGGCGTCCTGCCATCCGGCCTGCCCGCTCATGGGCCGAACAGCTCGCTGACGACCCGCTCGACACGCGTCGCCGAGCCGACCTCCTCGAGCGGATCACGGCGCAGACGATGCGGCATGACGAGCCCGGTCACGCGGCGCAGCTCCTGCACGGTGGCCTGGGCCCGGCCCTCGAGTGCGGTGAGGGCGCGTGCCGCCCGCATCAGCGTAAGTTCGCCGCGCAGTCCGTCCGTTCCTAGCCGCATGCACAGCGTTGCGGCCTTCTCGAGCACCGCATCGGGCACCTCGACCTGCTCGAGACGGTTGCGGGCCGCGACGAGCTGGCGACGCAGCTTGGCCTCGGCACCCGCCCACTTCGCGTTGAACTGCGCCGGCGTGCGCTCGTATTCGTCACGCCGCTTGACGACCTCGATGCGGGTAGGGAGATCCATCGGCGTCGACACGCTGACGCACAGGCCGAAGCGGTCGAGCAGCTGCGGCCGCAGCTCGCCCTCCTCGGGATTGCCGCTACCGACCAGCACGAAGCGCGCTGGATGTCGCACGCTGAGCCCCTCGCGCTCGACGAGATTCTCGCCCGAAGCGGCGACGTCGAGCAGCAGGTCGACGATGTGGTCCTCGAGCAGGTTGACCTCATCGACATAGAGGAAACCGCGATTCGCACGCGCCAGCAGCCCCGGTTCGAAGGCCTTGATGCCGTGCGACAGGGCACGTTCGAGATCGAGGGCGCCGACGACGCGATCCTCGGTCGCGCCGAGCGGCAGGTCGACGACCGGCACCGGCACCTGGTGCACGCGCGGCCGGCGGCCGGCCACGAGGGCCGCGTGTGCCGCGGCGCACGCCTCGCACCCGCACTGCGGCGCAGCCGGGTCGCAGCCGTAGGGGCAGCCGTCGACGACGCGCATCGTCGGCAGCAATGCCGCGAGCGCGCGCA
>CAZAWM010000211.1:3050-5741 GCA_964488605.1 uncultured Steroidobacteraceae bacterium
TGCGCCACGATTGCCGTAAACGGGAACGGCGCCGGCCTGCCCGGCGCGGCGTCCGCACTCACGGCGCGCAGATCGGCTCGCGTCACCACGCGGGCGACAGACGCACCTGCTCGGGCGCCTGGTTCGGCTTGACCGGAAGCAGGTAGAGGCGCACGAAGGTCAGCGCGGCGCCGAGTCCGCAGGCTGCGCGCGTCGCGCCGCCGATGACGCTGCCGAGCAGGCCCCGGCGCTGCTGCGCCGCCGCAGCGCGCGCCGCAAGCCACGACATCCGCTCCATGCCGGCGCGGAAGGCCGGATGACCGATATCGAGCGTGAACGGGAACACCTGGCGGGTGATCTCCGACGTGATGCCGAAGACCCGGTAGTCGTACTCGGTCACGTCGAGTCCCATCGCGTCGTGCAGCGCGTGACGCGAGTGATCGCGCACGTACATGGTTGCGTAGACGGCGAGCAGGAAGAAACGGATCCAGAGGCGGTTCAGACCCGTCAGCAGCTTCGGATCGCCGCGCATCAGCAGCGCAAACGCCTCCCCGTGCCTGAACTCGTCGTTGCACCAGTTCTCGAACCACTTGAAGATCGGATGGAAGCGCTTGTGCGGGTTCCTCTGCAGGTGCCGGAACAGCGTGATGTAGCGCGCGTAACCGATCTTCTCCGACAGGTAGGTCGCGTACATGATGTACTTCGGCTTGAAATAGGTCTGCTTCTTGGCCTTCGACAGGAAGCCCAGGTCGACCGCGACGCCGTAGTCTTTGAGGGACTTGTTGATGAAACCGGCATGGCGGGCCTCGTCGCGAGCCATGTAGCCGAAGAGCTTCTGCACGTCCGGATTCGTCGCGCGCCGCTTGATCTCGCTGTAGAGCAGGCAGCCCGAGTACTCGGCCGTGATCGAACTGACCAGGAAGTCGATGAACTCCTGCCGCAGCGGCCCATCGAGCTCCTTGATCTCGGAGACGAACTCCGGCGTGCGCTCGAAGAAAGACTTGTTGGCGTCGGCTCGGAATTCCTCCATCAGCGCATCGAACTGCGCGCGGATTGGGCTCATGTCGAGCCGGTCCATGGCGTCGAAGTCCGTGGTGTAGAAACGCGGGTTCAGGATCGTGGTCGCCGTCGCCCGCTCCGTGGTCTCGTTCGGCGCCAGCGCCGGGATGCCCTGCTCGCTGACAGTGCTGCTCATGTCGCCCTCCGACGAATCTCGAATGCCTGTGACTTGTAGAAACCGCTCGAGACCTTCTGCGTGCGAAACGGCCGCCAGTCCTTGAGCGACGGTTGCCGCGCAATCGCGGCCCGCAGCGTCGACTCGCGCACGGGTTCGATGGCCGGCGCACGATCTCCCCTGGGGAACAGCCGGCCGACGAGGTGCATGAGCTCGAGCGCCGCCGTACTCGGTGCGAACGTGAACAGGATGCCGCGCTCGGTTCGATCGCTGAGCGCGATCAGAGCGCGGACGATGTCCGACGTCGCGTAATGGATCAGCGAGTCCATCGCGACGACGTAGTCGAAGCGGCCGAGAGCCGGGTCGAGCATCTCGCCGACGCGAAACTCCACTTGCTTGCCGGCGAGCTGCGGAGCGAGTCGCTCGCGCGCGAGAGTGATCAGAGTCCCCGACAGATCCACCGCGACCACCTCGGCGCCGCGCTGCGCCGCCTCGAGCGTGAGCGCACCGGTGCCGCAGCCCGCATCGAGCAGCCGGCAGCCGGCCATGTCCTCTGGCAGCCAGCTCAGCAGCGTCTGACGCATCCGGTCGCGGCCCGCGCGCACGGTGGCGCGAATCCGGCTTACCGGCGCATCGGACGTCAGCCGCGACCAGGCCTCCGCAGCGGTACGATCGAAGTAGGTCTCGAGCTCTCCGCGCCTCGTGAAATAACTCTCGTTCATGATCTCGTAAGGTCTCAGTCGAATCCCAGCAGGTCGAAGATGTCGCGGTCGCGCATCGGCGTCGCGACTTGCGGCTCGACGCCCTCCCAGAGCGCTGCCGCGAGGCGCAGGTACTCACTCTGCACCGCCTCGATTTCGGGCGAAGGCTCCATCTCGAAGAGCGTCGCCTTCTTCAGACGGCTGCGGCGAAAGACATCGAGATCGGGGAAGCACGCCATCGTGCGCAGGCCGATCCGTTCGTTGAACCTGTCGATCTGATCGGTGGCGGCGCTGCGGTTGGCTATCACCCCGCCAAGCCGCACCTTGTAGTTCTTCGATTTCGCGAGGATCGCCGCGACGATGCGGTTCATCGCGAAGATCGAGTCGAAGTCGTTTGCCGTGACGATCAGCGCCTGGTCCGCGTGCTGCAGCGGTGCGGCGAAGCCGCCGCAGACGACGTCGCCGAGCACATCGAAGATCACGACGTCGGTCTCCTCGAGCAGGTGGTGCTCCTTGAGCAGCTTGACGGTCTGCCCGACGACGTAGCCGCCGCAGCCCGTGCCCGCCGGCGGCCCGCCGGCCTCGACGCACATCACGCCGCTGTAGCCCTCGTAGACGAAGTCCTCGACGCGCAGCTCCTCGGGATGGAAGTCGACCGACTCGAGCACGTCGATGACCGTCGGCACGAGCCGCTTGGTCAGCGTGAAAGTCGAGTCGTGCTTGGGATCGCAACCGATCTGCAGCACGCGCTTGCCGAGCTTGGAGAACGCGACCGACAGGTTCGACGATGTCGTGCTCTTGCCGATGCCGCCCTTGCCGTAGACCGCGAACACCCTG
>CAZAWM010000212.1:0-5730 GCA_964488605.1 uncultured Steroidobacteraceae bacterium
TCCGTGACGCCGGCGCGCACGTCATCGCCACCGACCTGCGCGCGGACAATGGCATCCTGCCGCACGATGTGACCTCCGAGACCGACTGGGCGCGAGTGTTTGCCGACGCAGCCAACACCGGTCACCCCATCGATGTGCTGATCAACAACGCCGGCTGGTATCGGCCCAACATCGAGCTGCGCGAGATGCCGCTCGAGATCTGGCGGCGGCACTTCGCGGTCAACACCGACGGCGCCTTCCTCGGCGTGCGCGAGGCGCTGCGCGCGATGCATGGCCGCGGCGGCGTGATCCTCAACATCTGCTCCGGCGCGGCCGTCACGCCGTTTCCGCAGGGCGGCGCGTACTGCGCCTCGAAGGCCGCGACGCTGATGCTGACGCGGGTCGCCGCGAAGGCCGGTGGACCAGATCGCATCCGCGTCAACGCGATCCTGCCCGGCGCCGTGCCGACCGAGATGCTGCGCGGCAACCTGCTGCCCGGGCAGGACGAGGCGCAGTACCTTGCGATGCTCGCGAGCTTCAGTCCGCTGAACCGGCTCGCCAGTCCAGACGACGTCGCGCGCGCGGCAGTTTTCCTGTGCTCGGACGCGGCTACCGCGATCACCGGCGTTGCGCTGCCCGTCGATGCGGGGGCGGTGGGATAGGGGGCGCGCTTGGACAAGCGCATCACTCCGGAGTGGCAATCCACTGGGTGACCGGCGCGGGCGACAGCGACATCCAGCTTCGGCCGCAGCGAGCCGGTGGCTTGCGAAACGGTCTCTGGACTGCTTTCTGGCTCGACACGTCAGATACAGGGAGAGCCACTGCCATGCCCTGGGCGCGATCATGCGCGGCGCCCATGCTGATGCGCCGTTCATGAACACCACGCTTGCCATCTACGAAGCGCTGATCCAGGCTAATGTTCCGCCGCTGGCGGCGCGCCGCGCCGCCGAGGCCCTGGAAGCGGACATGCTCACGCATCTGGCCACCAAGCAGGATCTTGCCCACCTGGAGCAGCGCGTCAACGCGCGTTTCGACTCGCTCGAAGCGCAGATCGGGCAGCGCATCGATGCCCTCGACGAGCGTCTGAGCCAGCGCATCGACGCGCTCGACCAACGCCTGAGCCAGCGGATCGGGACGATCGATCAGCACCTTGGGCAACGCATCGAGGCCCTGGACCAGAGCGTTTCCGCGCGCTTGGCCGCCAGCCATACGCAGTACGACCTGAAGCTGCAGAACCTAGAGTCGAGGCTCGTGATCAAGCTCGGCGCGCTGCTGACAGTGCTGCTCAGTGCGGCGAGCACCTTGCAGGTGCTGCTGCGCTGAGCAACCGCGCTTAGTCTAACGCAGACGGCTATCCTGGCACGGCAGGTTCAGCCGGACGAACGGCCGCGCGACCACGACGTCCCAGTTCTCATTGAGCGGCGCGGCGCTCGCGCTGCCAAGCTGAGCCTCCCGGTGCGTCGGATCGCGAATGGCGACGCGCACACACTCGAGCGGGTGGTTCAGAGACGGGCGAAGAACTCCAGCAGCGCACCGTCGGGTGTCTGCACACCGAATAGCGTGACTTCTCCATATGGCGCCAGTTCGACGAGGGCCGGTTCGCTCAGCAGACGCACGCCTTGCTGCCGGAGCTCCCGTGCGCGGGCTGGCGCGTCCGGTACCGGCACGCGCAGCGCGACGATGCCCAGGTTCGGCGGCCTGGCCCGCGCGGCGAAGTCCTGGCCGCGGAACTCGACCCACTCGACGAGCTCGACTTGGCCGTACACGAGGCTGCCGTCGGCATCGCGTCCGCCGGCGGCGATGACGACCTTCTGCGGCGTACGGCCGACAAAGTTCTCGGGCATGCCGAAGTTGTTGCAAGCCAGACGCATGACACCGTCGAACCACGGCTGCCAGCCGAGCACGTCGCGATAGAACGCGCGCGCGGCGCCGATCTCGCGCACGGACTGCTGGCCATTGAAGGCCATCGCGACAGACGCGTAGCGCGGTGGTGGCGGCTCGGGATGGCGCAGAGTATAGAGACCGAAAGCGACACCATCCCAGGCACGCAGCACGACGTTGCGGAGCACGCGACCCTCGAAGTGCATGTCGACCGGATCGTGGTACACGCTCCAGCCGAGCGACTGCGCAGCGCGGAAGGTCGCATCGACGTCGCGCGCATAACAGAGTAGAGAAAAGAATCCGCCAGTGTCCCAGTGATTGCCGCCCGAGCGGATCTCGACCTGTTCGACACCGGCGAGCTGCACGAGACGCGCGCTGCGTGGCGGGTCGTCGGGATGGACGAGAACGGCCTCGCGGCCCTGCGCGGCGGACGGCAGCCGCCAGACGGCCAGCAGCCGCGGATCGACTGCGCCCTGCGCGGTCACCTGCCAGCCGAAGAGGGTCTCGAGCGCGGCGCACCAGCGCGACAGATCGCGGACGCAGAGCACGGCTTCGTGCCAGCCGCCATGGGTCGGGAGCGTGGAGGGGCTCATCACTACCTCGCAAGCGCCGAGCTTAGCGCCTCGCCGCGCCTCGCGGCGACACACCGGTGACAAAACCGGCCGTCGCAGTCGGCCAACGTGTGCGCGAAGCCGCGAAACCTGGCGTTTCGCACCCGCTAATCGCCAGCATAACGGTATGGGCACGGAGCCCGCGCCGATCGCTGCCGTTTGGACACCGCCGCTGGCGCCGGACGGACCGACTGCACCGTCTAACGGACGACCGCCACGGGAGTAGACGTCGCGCATCATCATCCCGACCGCTATGCTCGCCGCATGTCGGATCGGGCGACGAGGCTCGATGCCACGGTGGGCTGGGAGATTTCGATGCAGTTCGGCATGGTCGGTCTCGGTCGCATGGGGGGCAACATGGTGCGCCGGCTCGCGCGCGCAGGACATCGTGTCGCGGTGTTCGACCGCAAGCGGGAAGTGTGCGATGCACTCGCGAGCGAGTGCGGCGCGCGCGCCTGTGAGAGCCTCGAAGCGCTTGTCGCGGCGACGGCGACGCCGCGGGTGATCTGGCTGATGCTGCCCGCCGGCGAGCCGAGCGCGCAGGCGTTCGCGGCGCTGCTGCCGCGGCTTGCCGCGGGTGACGTAGTCGTCGACGGCGCGAACGCCTGGTATCGCGACAGCATCGTACGCGCCGCCGAGGCGGCCGCGCGCGGCGTGGGGTTCATCGATGTGGGCGTCTCGGGCGGCATTTGGGGCCTCGAGAACGGCTACGGCCTGATGGTCGGCGGCGCGGTCGAGGACGTGGCGAAGGTCGAGCCTTATCTGCGGGCGCTGGCCCCCGCGCCCGACCGCGGCTGGCTGCGCTGTGGCCCAAGCGGTGCCGGTCATTTCACGAAGATGGTGCACAACGGTATCGAGTACGGCCTGATGCAGGCGTACGCAGAGGGACTTGCGCTGCTGCAGGCCAAGCGCGAGTTCGAGCTCGACGTCGCGAAGATCAGCGAGGCCTGGCGCCACGGCTCCGTGATCCGCTCGTGGCTCCTGGACCTGACGGCTGAGTTCCTCGCCCGCGATCCGACACTCGCAGCGACGGCGCCGGTCGTGGTTGATTCGGGCGAGGGTCGCTGGACCGCGGCCGAATCGATCGCACTCGGCGTGCCGACGCCAGTGATGACACTCGCGCTGATGCAGCGCTTCGCGAGCCAGGGCCAGGCCGACTATGTCCATCGCCTGCTCGCCGAGATGCGGCGTGCGTTTGGCGGTCACGCCGTTACGTCGTCATCCTCCGGCAGCTCCTGAGCGGCTGCCGCGTCGCAGATCACGATCGCGTGCTCGCGTGGCAGCCGCTCGGCGGGCGTATCGCCGCGCCCCTCCCAGAGCTCGGCGAGGCGTCGGCTCTTTGCTTCTCCGGTCACGATCCAGAGCAGCTCGCGGGCGCGTGCAAGCGCGGGCAGCGTCAGCGTCAGCCGGCGAACTCCCTCGTGCTCGCGCGACAGTCCCACGGTAGCATCGCGCGACTCGAGCAGCGGATCGTTTGGCAGCAGCGAGGCCGTATGGCCATCGGCTCCGAGCCCGAGCTGAACGATGTCGGGGGTGTCGAAGCCAAGCTCTCGGAGCCGCTGCACGTGCGCCTCGATGATCGCGCTGCGTCCGGACTCACTGGCGGCTTGCCGCAGCGAGTCGACTGGCATTGCGAGCAGATGCGACGGCGCGAGCCGGCCGTGCGCGAAAAGAATCCGCTCGAGCTCGCGGAGGTTGCGACGCGGATCGTCGCGCCCGACGAGCCGCTCGTCGACCTGCGTGATCCAGATCCGCTCCCACGGAAGCGGCTGCACGGAGAAACGTTCGATGATCGGCCACGGTGTGCTGCCGCCGCTGAACGCGAGGGTTGCACGGCCGCGGGCCGCGAGCGCTGCGCCCGTGCGCGCGACGAGCCAGTCCGCCGCGCGCGCCGCGACGTGCTCGGCGTCGCGTTCGATGATCAGGCGCAAGCGCCGAGCCCGCGTTCCTGCCGCGGATCGAACCAGCCGCCATATCGTTGCGCGAGCGCTTCGGCCGAGGCAGGGCCCCAGCTGCCACGCGGATACGGCTCGACATCCGGTGCCTGTGCGAGCAACGCGTCGACAAAGGCCCACGAGGCCTCAATCGCGTCCCGACGCGCGAACAGTTGCGGGTCGCCACGCATGGCATCGGCCAGCAGGCGCTCGTATGGCAACATCTCGTCGGCCTCGCTGTTGCAGGCCGTCAGCGCAACCTCGCGTCCAACCATCGCCTCGCCAGCGGCCTTGACGCGCGCCGCGAGCGAGATCGCGACGCGATCCGGCCCGAGCCGGAAGCGCAGATAGTTGGTCCGCTCGATGCGATCGGCGAACAGCTGCTGCGGCGGCCGGTGAAACGTGGCGAGCACTTCGGTCGCGGTGACCGGCAGGCACTTGCCGGTACGGATCAGGAACGGCACTCCGGCCCAGCGCCACGAGTCGATACCGAAGCGCAGTGCCGCATAGGTCTCGACCGCGGAGTTCGCGGCGACGCCGTCGGTCTGCCGGTAACCGACGTACTGACCGCGAACGAAGTGCCGACCTGGCTCGAGGCGCAGTGCGCGAAGGACTTTTGTCTTTTCATCGCGCACCGCCTCGGTGTGCAGACCGACCGGCGGTTCCATCGCGAGGATCGCGACGATCTCGAGCAGATGGTTCTGCACGACATCACGGGTCGCGCCAAGTTCCTCATAGAGGCGACCACGGCTTCCGACGTCGAGCGTCTCGGCCATCGTGATCTGGATGCTCGCGACGTGCTGCCGGTTCCAGATCGGCTCGAGAAACGCGTTCGCGAAACGGAAATAGATGATGTTCTGTACCGGTTCCTTGCCGAGGAAGTGATCGATGCGGAATACGTCGCGCTCGCCAAAATGCCGCGCGAGAATGTAGTTCAGGGTGCGCGCCGAGGCGAGGTCGCGGCCCAGCGGCTTCTCGACCATGACGCGCGCTCCGGCCGCGCAGCCCGCGGTGGCGAGCTGCTCGATGACCGTGCCGAACAGGCTCGGCGGGATCGCAAGGTAGTGCAGGGGCGCACGCGCCGCGCCGAGTGTCTGTCGCAGCGCGTAGAACGTCGCGGGATCGGAGTAGTCGCCGTCGACATAGCGGAGACGCTCGAGAAGTGCGGCGCCGTGTACGGGATCGAAGCCGCCGCCGAAGCGCTCGAGGCTCTGCCGGATGCGTTCGCGCAGACCGTCGAGGCCGAGCCCGCCGCGCGCGACACCCACGACCGGGATGTTCAGGCGGCCGCGCCGAGCGAGGCTCTGCAGCGCGGGAAAGATCTT
>CAZAWM010000213.1:0-5728 GCA_964488605.1 uncultured Steroidobacteraceae bacterium
ATGCATGCGCCGTCGAACCGGGATGCGATGCCGCCAGCGCCGCGATCGGCCGCAGTTCGTCCGAACGCAGCTCGATGCGCCGCACCGGTGCCGGCAGCACGAGTCGCGCGAGATGCTCGGCGAGCAGCGCGGCGAAGTGTGCCGCTGCGAATTCGGAGGCCGCGAGACGCAGCTCGAGGCAGGTCGGCGACTGCGGCGGGCGATGGCGGAATCGTAGACGCAGCGCGCTGATCGTGCACTGCCGTCGGCGCAGGCAGGCCTCGAGATCCTCGAGCAGCGGCTCGAGATGGCGCAGCAGTGCCGTATGGCTCGACAGCTCGTACAGCGGATCGCAGCGGCCACGGAACCGCACCGCCGGCACGAAGGGTCGTCGTGGCTCGCGCTCGCGGCCGACCAGCCGGTCGAGCGTGCGCAGCGCCTCGGGCCCGAAGCGCTGTGCGAGACCGGCGCGCGGCAGACGCAGCAGTTCGCCGAGCGTACGCACACCCATCGCCCCGAGCCGTGCAAGCGTCTTGTCCGGCCAGCGCAGCGCGGCGACAGGCAGCGGCGCGAGCTGGCCGACGAGCTGCGCCGCATGTGTCACACGCAGATCGGCTGCAGCACGCGCCCCGGCGAGCGCGGCACGTGGCGTCGGCGCCACACTGGAACGCAGCGTGAGACCGAGCCGCGCGCCGGCTTCGTGCAGTCGTGACAGCAGTGCCTCAAGGCCACCGAACAGGCGCAGGCTGTCGCGTAGTTCGAGCAGCAGCTCGTCGGGCGGTTCGAGACTCACGCGAGGCGTGAAGGCGAGTGCGGCCTCGGCGAGCGCCCGCAGCCGGCGGCGCTCGGATCGCGGGTCGCGCCGCAGCGTCCGCAGTACCGGGCAGACGGCGAGTGCCGCAGCGAGACTCATGTCCGGTCGCACGCCGCACCCGGCTGCGACATCGTCAATGGCGACGAGACGCGGCGCGCCGGCCTGTGGCTCGATCACGCCGCACGGTGTCGCCGCCGCGCTTGCCGGCTCGCGCACCGCTTCGAGGCACAGTGCCGGCAGATGCAGCGCACACCAGAGTTCGGCCGCCGTCTCTCGCGGCGCTCCCGCCGGCGAGGCTGGCACCGCCTGCGGCCTCGGCGCAGCAACAGCCACGGATACCGGATCGAGCAGATCCGACTGGATCCAGCGCTCGGCACGCTTGCGTGGATGCGTCATGCGCAGGCGCTGCGGCTCATACCGCATCGCTCCATCGCAGCTCGAGCTCGCCACGAGCACCGCCGCGGCTCTTGAGCAGGTCGAGACGCGCACCGTCAGGCCGCGGCGCGAAACGTATGCGCAGCCCTGCCGGCGAGGCTCCGCGGGCACTGGTCAGCTCGCGGAACAGGACACCGAGCACGCGGCCCTTCTCGGTCGCGAGCAGCAGCCGCCGGACGTCGCGTGGCGAAGCACGGCGCGGCCAGCACAGTGCCGCGTCGCAGGCCCCCGAAACCAGCGTCTGCTCCATGGCCCAGAGCGCAGGTTCGGCGCGCACGACGAGTTGTCGCTCGAGCGCGAGACCTGCGGCTTCGAGCGCCGGCGCATAGGGTTCGCAGGGCGGTGCGATCCAGGCCAACCAGCGCGCTGGCATACAGCGACTGAGCCGCGCGAGCGTCGGCACGAACAGTCGCAGTTCGCCGAGCCCGAAACACGGGGTCAGGATCTCGACCAGCCCCGCTCGCGGCCAGCCGCCGCCCGGCAGTGCGTCATCGAGTGCGCGGAACCCCGTGCTGAGCGTATCGCTGCGAACAGCGCTGCGGCCGCGCCAGATGCCCGGGTGCTGGAGCAGCTCGGGCAGGGAGCGGACGGGATCCGGAGTGACCATGGCAGGCGTGGCGACGGGGATGACGCAACACGAAGGTGGCGATGACGTTCACGATCTACCACGTCGCGACGCACGCCACCGTTCGACGGGCGCTTCCGACCGCGTCCGCAACGAGCGCGGCTGATTGAAGAAACCGATGCGTCCGCAGCCACAGGGACAGATGAAGCGCTGCGGACGCGGCCGGCTCGCATGCCTCTTCGGAACGAGCCTGCCCGGAGCGCCCGCGAGCGGACGCCTGACAATCTCGGTCATGACACGCTCCTGAAGGTGCGCGGCGGCTACATGAGGCCGGTCGGCGACTTGCCCCGGCGCAGCACGCCGACGACGACGCCTTCGATGATCAGGGGCGCTTCGCCCGAGCGGCTCTCGCGCATGTTGACCTTGATGGGTTCGAAGTCGGGGTTCTCGGGCAACAGCCAGACCGTAGAGCCGTCCTGCTTGTAGCGCTTGACCGTGACCTCGTTCTCGAACCGCGCGACGACGATCTGCCGGTTGCGGACGTCGGCCGTGCGATGCACCGCGACGAGATCGCCATCGAGGATGCCGGCGTCCTTCATCGACATGCCGACGACCTTAAGCAGGTAGTGCGGCCGCGGCGAGAAGATGTCCGGATCGATGTTGAAGCGCGACTCGATGTTCTCTTCGGCGAGGATGGGGCGACCTGCGGCGACGCGACCGACCAGCGGCAGGCTCATCTGCTCGCGGATGGTGTCCTTGAGCTTGATACCGCGCGAGGCGCCCGGCACGAGCGCGATGACGCCCTTGCGGGCGAGCGCACGCAGATGCTCCTCGGCGGCATTGGCGGACTTGAACCCGAGCTCTTGCGCGATTTCTGCCCGCGTGGGCGGCATGCCGGTCTCGGCAATGGCTCGCTGGATCAGGCGGAGAATTTCGGTCTGGCGTGGGGTGAGGTCTGACATCGATCCGCTCCATATCTGGTGATCCATACAGTACCTGTTCTTTTATCCAGTTTCAAGCCCCTGCCCGTTTCATCGACGACTCGCCACGCATCACCTTCCCGGCTCGGCCGACGCCGCGTGCCAGGCTATCCGCCCAACAGAGCCCTCGACGCCGGGTGCTATGACGCCGGCGAGGTCGCCGATCGACGTGGGCATGCTCACAGATCACGCTGCCTCCAGCGGCGTGTCATCGAGCTGCCATCGTTTCATGATCGGGCGTGCGAGATCAGCCTCGATCGCTTGTCGCGGTGCGCCGACAAGTACCCAAGTTGTGGTTGCAAACGCCACGCGGATTTGTTGCAGTTGCGGACTGGTGCGGCGCTGAATCGTGGAGGGTACGGTGTCGTGCTGAAAAATCTCACTCCAATGAGGAATCCGAACCATGAAGAGCACTCTTTTCGTCAAAGTCGCCGCAGTGGCTGCCGTCGCTGCACTCGCCGGCTGCACCGACCTCAAGCCGCTGCAGACCCAGGTAGACAGCCTGAAATCCGAAGTCGAGAGCCTGAAGTCGCAGGTCGCCGCCGCGAAGAGCGCTGCGGATTCGGCCAACGCCGCCGCCTCGTCGGCTTCGCAGGCCGCCAGCGGTGCGCAGAGCGCTGCCAACCAGGCGCTCGCCGCGGCACAGGCCAGCCAGAGCTGCTGCGATGCCACGAATGAGAAGATCGACCGGATGTTCCGTCGCTCGATCTCGAAGTAAGAGGCTGACGGCCCTGCGGCGGTCTGAACTCCGCCGCAAAGAGGACGCCGCGCTCATGCGCGGCGTTTTTCTTGGCCGCGAACGTGATCGCACCCCTTCGAATTCGGATCCAGGGCTCTCGCCTCAGTAGCGAATCAGCGCCGATCCCCAGGTAAAGCCGCCGCCGAACGCCTCGAGCAGCAGCAGTTCACCGCGCCTGATCCGCCCGTCGCGGATACCGACGTCGAGCGCCATCGGCACCGATGCGGCCGAGGTGTTACCGTGATCCTGTACCGTCAGGATCACGCGCTCCATTGGCAGGTCGAGCTTCTTGGCGGTAGCCTGGATGATGCGGATGTTCGCCTGGTGCGGGATCAGCCAGTCGATCGCCGACTTGTCGAGTCCATTCGCCGCCAGCGTTTCGTCGACGATCGCCCCGAGCGAGCGCACGGCGATCTTGAAAACCTCGTTACCGACCATGCGGATGAATATCGGCACGCGGCCGAGCTCGTCGACCTTGAATCCCGCGGATACGCCGACCGGGCAGTGCAGCAGGCTCTGGTATGAGCCCTCGGTGTGCAGGTGCGTGGAGACGATCCCCGCCTCCTCGGCCGGCGTGAGCACCACGGCGCCGGCACCGTCGCCAAACAGCACGGCCGTGTTGCGATCGGTCCAGTCGACGATGCGCGAGAGTGTCTCCGCACCGATGACCAGAGCGCACTTCGCTTCGCCGAAACGCACGAACTTGTCGGCCACCGAGAGCGCGAAGATGAAGCTGCTGCAGGCGGCCTCGAGCCCGAGCGCCGGGCAGCCCCGAATGCCCAGACGGGCCTGCAGCAGCGCGCCGCAATTCGGGAATACCAGATCCGGGGTCGTCGTGCCGAACACGATCAGGTCGACCTGCTCGGCTCGCTTGCCGGCAGCCTCGAGCGCGCGCCGCGCTGCCTGCTCGGCGAGATCGACGGTCGTCTGACCCTCGGCCGCGATGTGGCGACGCTCTATCCCAGTCCGCTCGCGGATCCATTCGTCGGAGGTGTCGACCATTTTCTCGAGGTCGGCATTGGTCAGGACGCGTTCGGGCAGATAGCTGCCCGTGCCGGCGATACGTGAATACTTCAAGTGCGGACCTCTCTGAGCGACTGCGCGACGTGCCCTGTCAGGCCGCGACGCACCGCTTGGGCGGCGAACGCGATCGCCTGCGAGAAAGCCACACGATCGGCGCGACCGTGGCTTTTTACCACGATGGCGTTGAGCCCGACCATGACTGCGCCGTTATAGCGGCGTGGGTCGAGCGATCGTGCCACGCGCTGTAGCACGGGCCGGGCGATCAGACCGGCAATGCGACTGCCAAGCCCGACGTCGAACTCGTCGCGCAGGCGCCGCGCGACCAGATCAGCGAGCCCTTCCATCGTCTTGAGCGCGACATTGCCTGTGAAGCCGTCGGTCACGATCACGTCGAAGCCGCCCTCGAAGATGTCATTGCCCTCGGCGAATCCCGCGTACAGGAACGGCGCCGACCCCGCGGCGACAAGCGCGCGGATCAGTCCGTGCGCTTCCTGAACGATCTCGTGCCCTTTGATCTCCTCGGTTCCGATGTTGAGCAGTCCGAGGCGGGGTGCGTCGATTCCATGGACGTCGCGCGCGACGATCGCACCCATGAGAGCGAACTGCAGCAGTTGCTTCGGCGTCGCCCGGGTATTGGCGCCGAGATCAAGCAGTTGCGTGAAGCCCTCGCGACTCGGTACGGCCGACATGATCGGCGCTCTCTCCACCTCGGGCAGACACTTCAACACGAAGTGTGCGATGCCCGTCAGCGCACCCGTGTTGCCCGAGCTGACCGCGCCGGACGCGGCGCCCGAATGCACAAGATCGATCGCGATACGCATCGAGGAGCGCTTGCGCCGGCGTATCGCCTCGCGCGGCGACTCGTCCATGCCTACGACCTCGCTCGCATCGACGAGCTCGAGCCGCTCGCGCAGTGCGCGAGCGTGCGAACCGTGCGCGCGCAGCGCGGCGTCCACGAGGGGTGCCAGGATCTCGCGCCGCCCCACGAGCAACAGACGCAGCCGTGCGTCGCCCGCGAGCGCGACAAGGGAGCCGGTGACGCACTCCGTCGGACCGGCGTCGCCGCTCATCGCATCCACGGACAGGGTGATCACGGACGCCGGCCGGGTACCGACCGGGTGAGCGCGGCTGTTATTGTTCAGCCTCGTCCTCGGCGCTCTTTTCGATCACGCGCTTGCCGCGGTAGAAACCGT
>CAZAWM010000214.1:0-5714 GCA_964488605.1 uncultured Steroidobacteraceae bacterium
GAATCGTGCCGGTTGATGTCTACGTGCCCGGCTGTCCGCCGACGGCCGAGGCGCTGCTGTACGGCATCATCCAGCTGCAGAAGAAGATCCAGCGCACCAGCACGGTGGCGCGGTGAGCCGGCGGCCGGTCGTCCACGGGAGCTGAAGCGACTTGACTGCAAGCATCGACTTACTGGCCGAGGAAGTCGGCAAGGCTCTCGGCGACCGCGTGCACCGGATCCCGTCCCTGCCAGACGAACTTGCTTACGAAGCGCCGGCCGCCGAACTGCTCGATGTCTGCCGTCTGCTGCGCGACTCGCCGATGCTGCGTTTCGACATGCTCGCCGACCTCTGTGGCGTCGATTTCCTCGAGTACGGGCGCGCCGAATGGAAGACGCAGAGTGCCACCGGCAGCGGATTCTCGCGCGCAGTGAATCGTGGCGGCGTGCTCGATCGCGAGGGCGGTCCAGCGGCGGGGCGGCGCTTCGCGGTCGTTTATCAGCTGCTGTCGATCGCGCTGAACCAGCGCGTGCGCCTGCGCGTCCACTGTCCCGACGACGAAGAACCGATGATCGCCTCGGTCTGCGAGATCTGGCCCGCGGCCAACTGGTTCGAGCGCGAGGCATTCGACCTCTTCGGAATCATCTTCACCGGGCATCCTGATCTGCGCCGCATCCTCACCGACTACGGTTTCGTCGGCCATCCGTTCCGCAAGGACTTCCCGTTGATCGGTAACGTCGAGGTCCGTTACGACCCGCAGAAGCGTCGCGTGGTTTACGAGCCGGTGAGCATCGAGCCGCGTGTGCTCGTGCCGAAGGTGATCCGCCACGACAACCGCTACGATCCGGTGCTCAAGGACCGGCCGACGAGGGGCGGCGCATGAGCGAGATCCGCAACTTCACCATGAACTTCGGTCCACAGCATCCGGCCGCGCACGGCGTGCTGCGGCTCGTGCTCGAGATGGATGGCGAAGTGATCCAGAAGGCCGATCCGCACATCGGCCTACTGCATCGCGCAACGGAGAAGCTCGCCGAATCCAAGCCGTTCAACCAGTCGATCGGCTACATGGACCGGCTCGACTACATGTCGATGATGTGCAACGAGCACGCTTACGTGCTCGCCATCGAGCGTCTGCTCGGCATCACTCCACCATTGCGGGCCCAATACATCCGCGTGATGTTCGACGAGATCACGCGCATCCTCAATCACCTGATGTGGCTCGGCGCACACGGCCTCGACATCGGCGCGATGACGGTCTTCCTGTTTGCGTTCCGCGAGCGCGAGGACCTCATGGACTGTTACGAGGCCGTCTCGGGTGCGCGCATGCACGCGTCCTACTACAGGCCTGGTGGGGTATATCGCGATCTGCCGCTCGAGATGCCGCGCTATCAGGCCTCGAAATGGCGCACCCAGAAGGAGGCGGACCGGCTCAACGAGGCGCGTTCGGCCGGCTTGCTCGAGTTCATAGAGGACTTCACGCGACGCTTTCCGCACGCGGTCGACGAATACGAAACTCTGTTGACCGACAATCGCATCTGGAAGCAGCGCACGGTCAATATCGGGGTCGTCTCGCCCGAACGCGCCGTACAGCTCGGTTTCACGGGACCGATGCTGCGCGGCTCCGGCGTAGCCTGGGACCTGCGCAAGAAACAGCCGTACGAGGTCTACGACCGCCTGGATTTCGACATCCCGGTGGGTGTCAACGGTGACTGCTACGACCGTTACCTCGTGCGCATCGAGGAGATGCGGCAGTCGAACCGGATCATCTCTCAGTGCGTCGACTGGTTGAAGAAGAACCCGGGACCGGTGATGGTCGACGACCGGAAGGTGCGTGCGCCGCGCCGCGAGGAGATGAAGGGTGACATGGAGTCGTTGATTCATCATTTCAAGTTCATGACCGAAGGGTACTGCGTCCCGGAGGGCGAGACCTACGCGGCGGTCGAGGCGCCCAAGGGCGAATTCGGGGTCTATCTGGTCTCCGATGGCGCGAACAAGCCGTATCGGCTCAAGTGCCGTCCTCCGGGCTTCGTGCATCTTTCGGCCCTCGACGAGATGGTGCGCGGCCACATGCTGGCCGACGTCGTTGCGGTCATCGGCACGCAGGACATCGTCTTCGGAGAGATCGATCGGTGAGCGAATCCAAGATCCCTCTGCTCTCCGAGCACACGCGTGCCGAGATCGACCGCTGGGTCGCGAAGTTTCCATCTGGGCGCCAGCGCTCGGCCGTGATCTCTGCGCTGCGCTTTGCGCAGGAACAGAACGGCGGTTATTTGACGACCGAACTCATGGATGCGGTCGCCGAGTACCTGCAGCTGCCGCCCATTCAGGTCTACGAGGTCGCAAGCTTCTACTCGATGTTCGAGACGCACAAGTGTGGCAGGCATCACGTCAGCATCTGTACCAACATTAGCTGCTGGCTCAACGGCGCGGAGGATCTGCTCGCGCACGTCGAGAAGCGGCTCGGCATCAAGGTGGGCGAGAGCACGCCGGACCTGCGGATCTTCCTCAAGAAGGAGGAGGAGTGTCTCGCGGCCTGCACCGGCGCGCCGATGATGATGGTCGACCACCAGTATCATGAGTATCTGACGCCGGCGAAGGTCGACCAGATACTCGACGAACTCAAGTGAGCAGCACGCAGATGGGTGTCTGGGACGACAAGCTGAACCTCGTCGTGTTCGAGCCGCTCAGGTACGAGCGGCCCTGGACTCTCGAGACCTACTCGAAGATCGGCGGCTACGAGGTTTGGAAGAAGATCCTCGCCGAGAAGACTCCTCGAGAGCAGATCATCGAGCAGGTCAAGGCCAGCGGCCTTCGTGGTCGCGGTGGAGCGGGCTTCCCGACGGGCATGAAATGGAGCTTCATGCCGCGCAACTCGCCGATCCAGAAGTATGTCGTCTGCAACTCCGACGAGTCGGAGCCCGGAACCTGTCATGACCGTGACATCCTTCGCTACAACCCGCACTCGCTGATCGAAGGCATGGCCATCGGCGGGTACGCAATGGGCGCTACGGTCGGCTACAACTACATCCGCGGCGAATTCCTTGGCGAGCCTGTGCCGCGTTTCGAGGCGGCGCTTGCCGAGGCCTATGCCGCGGGACTGCTCGGCAAGAACATCCTGGGCTCCGGCGTGGATTTCGACCTTTACACCTTCGTCGGCGCCGGCGCCTACATCTGCGGCGAGGAGACGGCTCTGCTCGAGTCGCTGGAGGGGAAGCAGGGCAAGCCGCGCTTCAAGCCACCATTTCCGGCGGCTTACGGGCTGTACGGCATGCCGACGACGATCAACAACACGCAGAGCTACGCCTCGGTGCCGACCATACTGCGCAAGGGGCCAGAATGGTTCGCGAAGCTCGGCACGACGAATGCCGGTGGAACGGTGATCTTCTCGGTATCGGGACACGTGGCCAAGCCCGGCAACTACGAACTGCCGCTCGGCGTCCCGTTCAAGGACCTGCTCGAGATCGCCGGAGGCGTTCGGGGTGGTCGCAGGCTCAAGGCCGTGATCCCTGGTGGCTCTTCGGTCAAGGTCGTGCCCGGCGACGTGATGATGGGCGTGACGATGGACTACGACGCTCTGCGGGCGGTCGGTTCTTCGGTGGGTTCAGCGGCTGTGATCGTCATGGATGAGACGACCTGCATGGTTCGTACCTTGGAGCGTATCTCGCGCTTCTACATGTCCGAGTCCTGCGGTCAGTGCACGCCCTGCCGCGAGGGTACGGGCTGGCTCAATCGGGTGCTCAAGCGCATCGTTGCGGGGCAGGGCCGCATGGAGGATATCGATCTGCTGGTCGACGTCGCCAACCGCATCGAGGGCCACACGATCTGCGCGCTCGGCGACGCGGCCGCATGGCCCGTGCAGAGCTTCGTCAAGCATTACCGGCACGAGTTCGAGTTCATGGTTCAGAACGGCGGCCGCAGCCTCGTCGATGCACGGGCGGAGGCGGCGTGATGGCGGCCAATCCTGCCAACGTCCCGCCGGCTCCGGACTTCGTCAACGTCGAGATCGACGGCCGGCCGGTCAAGGCCCGCAAGGGCGCGATGATCATCCAAGTCACCGATGCGGAAGGCGTATACGTGCCGCGCTTCTGCTACCACGAAAAGCTGCCCATCGCCGCCAACTGTCGCATGTGCCTCGTCGAGGTCGAGAAGGCCCCTAAGCCACTGCCCGCCTGCGCGACTCCAGTCACCGAGGGTATGAAGATCTTCACGAAGTCGCCGGCTGCGATTGGGGCGCAGAAGGCGACCATGGAGTTCTTGCTGATCAATCACCCGCTGGACTGCCCGATCTGCGATCAAGGCGGCGAGTGCGAGTTGCAGGACCTTGCCGTCGGTTTCGGCCGGGACGTATCCCGCTTCACCGAGCGCAAGCGCGTCGTCAAGGACAAGAACATCGGTCCGCTCGTCTCGACGGACATGACGCGCTGCATTCACTGCACGCGCTGCGTGCGCTTCGGCCAGGACGTCGCAGGCATCCAGGAACTCGGCACCACCGGGCGCGGTGAGTACATGGAGATCGGCACGTACGTCGAGCGCAGCGTCGACCACGAACTGTCCGGCAACATCATCGACCTCTGTCCCGTCGGCGCCCTCAATTCCAAACCGTTCCGCTACCAGGGGCGCGGCTGGGAGATGACCCAGCGCCCGCTCGTCTCGCCGCACGATGGCTTCGGAACTAACCTCTACGCGCACGTTCGTCGCGGCCGACTCATGCGTGTGGTGCCGCGACCCAACGAGTTGCTCAACGAGACCTGGATTGCCGATCGCGATCGGTTCAGTTACGAGGCGCTGTACTCGCAGGACCGGCTCGAGCGGCCGATGTTCAGAGTCGGGGGCCAATGGAAAACGGTAGACTGGGAGCAGGCCCTCGAGGCCGCGGCCGCGGCGCTGCGAGCGCACGGTCCGACGGTGGCCACGCTGGTCTGCCCATCGGCGACCGTCGAGGAGCAGTACCTTGCGGCACGACTGACTCGTGCCCTGGGCTCCGGCAATGTGGATCACCGGCTGCACCAGGTCGACTTCCGCGATGCGGCGTCCGACCCGCTGCGACCGGATCTCGGCATGCAGATCGCGGCGGTCGATCAGCTCGACGGACTGCTCGTGGTCGGTGCCCACCTGCGGCATGAGATCCCGATGCTCGCGCATCGCGTGCGCAAGGCAGCGCGACGCGGGGCGCGCGTGGCCTTCCTCAATCCGGCCGTTTTCGAGCACCTGTTCCCCGTGGCCGCGACGCTGGTGGCGCCGCCCGATCGCATGCTGTCGGCCCTGTCGGGCGTGCTCGCCGCGGCGCTGGCCGGCGCGGCCGCCCCGGCAGGGGTGGCCGCATGCGTCGCCGCGGCGACCATCGATAACGAGCATCGCGCACTCGCGGCGGCGTTGCGCAGCGGCTCGCGTCGCGCGATCTGGCTCGGTGCGTTGGCACAGCGCCACCCGGCCTGGGCGGATCTGCGCGCGCTGGCGGCCGCGCTCGCCGAGGTCACGGGCGCGTCGCTAGGCGTGCTCGCCGAGGGCGGAAATGCCGCCGGAGCATGGCTCGCCGGCTGCATTCCACACCGCGAGGCGGGCGGTCGCCCGGCCGCAGTCGCGGGACGTCACGCCCGGGATATGCTCGAAAACGGCGCACCCGCCTGGCTGCTCGTCGGTGGGATCGAGCCGTGGGTCGATGCCCTGCCGCAGGGCGCCAGCGCGACATTGCAACGTGCCGCCCACGTCGTCGCGATCACGCCCTATGCCGACGA
>CAZAWM010000215.1:0-4349 GCA_964488605.1 uncultured Steroidobacteraceae bacterium
GGCTTGCACTGAACGTCGGCGCGGAGTATCGCGACGAACAGACGGAGTTCACGGTCGACGAAGCGTTCCGTACCGGTGACCTGGCCGGACAGGGCGGCGCGACGCTGCCCGTCGCGGGCGGCTTCGACGTCAAGGAGGCGTTCATCGAGGCGCGTCTGCCGCTCGTCGAGGACAGGTCTTTCGCGAAGTCGATCTCGCTCGAGACCGGCTATCGGTTCTCGGACTACAGCCAGGGCTTCTCCACCGACACATACAAGATCGGTCTCGACTGGCAGCCAGTCGAGCAGCTGCGTCTGCGTGGCAGCTACAACCGCGCGGTGCGTGTCGCCAACGTCGGCGAGCTGTTCTCGACGCAGAGCGTCGCGCTCGATGGCAGCACCGATCCCTGTGCGGGACCGACACCCGCCTTCTCGCTGGCGCAGTGCGCGCTGACCGGTGTCACTCCGGCGCAGTACGGCAACATCGTCGAGAACCCGGCCGCGCAGTACAACGGCCTGCTCGGCGGCAATCCGAACCTGCAGCCCGAGACGGCCGACACCTACACGTTCGGCCTGGTCTGGCGGCCGCAGTTCGCCGACCTGTCGGTCGCCGTCGACTACTTCAACATCAAGATCGAGGAGACGATCAGCAGCACGGTCGGCGGCAATGCGGACATCTATATCAACCAGTGCTTGACGACCGGCGATCCGCGTTTCTGCAGCCTGATCGTGCGTGATCAGACAGGATCGCTGTGGCTCACCCCCAACGGTTACATCATCGACACGAGCCTGAACCTCGGCGTGCTGCGCACCAAGGGCATCGACGTGCAGGCGAATTACGCTCTGGCGCTCGGTGACCACAAGCTCGACTTCTCGCTCGTCGGCACCTATCTCGACGAGCTGTTCGCCGAGCCGGTGCTCGGCGCGGGCTCCTACGACTGCGCCGGCCTCTATGGCAACACTTGCGGCACTGCGAATCCGAAGTGGCGCCACAGCCTGCGGACCAACTGGCGCACGCCCTGGGCGGGGCTCGAGATGTCTTTGACCTGGCGGCACTTCGATTCAGTCGATTCCGAGCGCACCGACTCGAGTCCGCTGCTGGCCGGCACCCTGTCGGTGCTCGACCGCACGCTCGGCAGCCGCGACTACCTTGATCTCGGAGCGTCGATGACGTTCGCCGAAAAGTACACGGCGCGCATTGCGGTCAACAACGTGCTGGATAAGGATCCGCCTATCGTCGGCTCCGGATCGGCGCGAGGCAACTGCCCGACGGGTCCTTGCAACGGCAACACGTTCCCGGTCACTTACGACGCGCTCGGCCGGCAGATTGTGCTGTCGGTGCGGGCCGATTTCTGAGCGCGATCGGCCATCGTGGCATCATACGGCGGGCTCCGGCCCGCCGTTTTTTTTCAAGATGCTGGAAGTCACTCCGTTCTTCGCCGTTCCTTTCGGAACCTGTCTTTACGAGGGCGCAGCGGCCTTGAACGGCCCGTTACGCGAGCGGTTGCTGGCGTGGGCGCGTGAAGGCGCGATCCATGCCAATCCGCGTCCTCTCACGCAGCGGAACGGGGCGGTCTTCGAGAGCCATTTCGGTCTGTTCCGGTCCGCAGATCCGCACGTATCCGAGCTCCGGGAGTTCTGCCTCTCGCAGGTCATCGCGCTCGTCTCGCGTCTCAATGGTTACGACGAGAGCGAACAGCGGCGTCTCGAGCTGAGCTGCGATGCGTGGTTTCATGTCACGCGCCGCAGCGGCTATTTCGGCCTGCACAACCATCCGAATGCCAGCTGGTCAGGGGTTTACTGCGTCGATCCCGGTGACAGCGAATCGCCGGATCGTTTTGGCGGCCTTTTGAGTTTCGTCAATCCGGCTCTGCCGGCCGCGATGCACATCGACGCCGGCAACGGCCGGATCTCCGGACCTTTCTCGACGCACGTCCGGCAGCTCCGTCTCGAGGCAGGCCAACTCGTGCTGTTTCCGTCCTGGGTCCTGCACGAGGTCACGGTCTATCTCGGAGAGCGCGAGCGCATCACGGTCGCTTTCAACTGCGCGGTCCGGCTGGTGGCGGCTCGCTCTTGACGCGGTCCGGCCCAGGCTCGACTCTGCCAGGCTGTTGCCTTGCGAAGGAGACTGGATCATGAACAAAGCCGCGTGCATTGCGGTCGCCCTGATTCTGACCGCCGGCGCGGCAGGCGGACGCTCACAGTCGACGGCTCCGAGTCCGACCGTTCCCGCAGCTCCTGCCGGCCCGGTCGAGCCGGAACTGTCCCCGGTCGAGTACCGCCGCGTGACGCAGGGTTACAAGAAGCTCCGCAAGAACGGTGGTTACCTATACTGCCGTGACGAGGCTCCGTTGGGCTCTCGCCTGCCGCGAAAGTATTGCCTGACGCTCGCTCAGTTGATCGAGCTCGACCGCAATCGCGAGGAGAACCGCCGACGGCTCGAGCGAATCCAGACGCTGCGTCCGCTGAAAGGCGAATGAGCGCCGGGCGTCCGTTCAGCGCTGTCTCGCTACACGCATGAATCGGCCATTCGGCGCAATCAACCTGAACGTGCCTAGCGCGGCTCGCGCAATGCGCACCGGATCGCCCTCGTCGAGGGCGACGCGCCTGGCGTCCATCTGCCGCCAGACTTGGCCGTTGTCGAGCTCGATGAGCTGGGCGCCGGTTGGATCGGTGGTCACGGCCCGAACCACGGCCTGCAACGATTCCTGCTCGGTGTCCGACCTGCCGGACGCTGTCGCTGCCCGGTCGGAGCCGATCCCGAAAAATTCTTCAGTGCGGATCGCCGCTGCCTTGTCGGACTGACCCGAGCTCAGCAGTTCGATAACGCGGTCGTAACACTGGAGCCGCTCGGCGTCGCGCGCGAGCTCTGTGCAGCGCAGTAACGGAGCGGGTAGCTCCTGTATTGCCGGCTCCGTCGCGCCGTGGGCAATAGTGGCGAGGCCCAGGGTCAGCGCGGTCCAGGCTTCACGCAGTGGCTGCGGGATCGCCGGCATAGTAATTGCGCAGCAGGGGAAAGGCGCGACGCAGGAGATCCCGCTCCGCGACCGTGAGGGCCGGATTCCAGACATCGAAGATCAGGATGGCCCGCGGTTGATCGCTGTCGTTCCAGGCCTCGTGCTCGATGGTGTCGTCGAAGACCCACGCCCTGCCTTCGGTCCATTCGCGGCTCTGGGTGCCGACGCGAAATCCGCAACCGGGGGGTACGACCAGCGGCAGGTGGACGATCAGTCTCGCGTTGGTGACGCCGGTATGCGGCGGTATGCGCGTGCGCGGCTCGAGTATCGAGAAGAAAGCCGCGGGAGCGAACTGCGGAATGTCGATCATGGGCAAGCGCTCGAGCACCCTGGCGGTCGTGGGGCAGCGTTGCAGATGCGGCTCGACGCGCGCGCCGTCCTTCCAGAGGAAATAAGCGCTCCATCGGCGCGAGTGATTCAGCTCCTTCCACTGGTCGAGCGGTAAGGACTCCGAGTACTGGATGTAAGGCGCGAGCTCCGGCGCTGCATCAGCGAGGACCTGCTCGAGCTCGCGGCGAATCAGCGGCGTCGCCTGCTCGAGTTCTGCGAGCCAGGGAAACGACTCGTGTCCGCAGAACTCCTCGGCGGCGATTCGCGGTATCTGCAGAAACGTCGGTTGCGAGGTGAAGATCTTCTTTCGGCCCAGAAAAGCCGCGATAGCGTGGTCGAATCGGCTCAGATCCGCCAGCTCGTATCGGCCGCGCAGCTCGGCGAGCTGATCCTCCAGCAGCCGTTCCACGGCTGCGTCGCTGGCCTTGACGAACTCGACGGCATGGTCGATCGCCGGGCGCAGGAAGGGGGGCAGTTGGGCCGAAGCGGGTATGGACTGCAAGGCGTACAGATATGCGCGCGCCGCCGCTCCACGTGTCGAGGTGCGCTCGAGCAGCGATGCCTTCTGCAACAAGGCCAGCAGGTGACGTGGTTCGCGTCGCAGCGCCTGCTCGAGCGCCTCGGCCTCTTCGGCGAGCTTATCCTGCCGACGCAGCGCCGAGGCCAGGTTGACCCAGAAGCCGACGCGTGTCGCATCGGCAGCGATGACACGGCGAAAAAGTCGCTCCGCAGCCTCCGCGCTGCCGAACAGCAGCATCTGCCGCCCCGCGGCATTGAGTACGAGCGGATGCTCGGGTGCGAGTTCCTGAGCACGCATCAAGACCCGCGCGGCCTCGTCGACCTGGTTCGCCGATTGCGCGCGCTCCGCCGCGGCTACCAGCTCGGTAACCTGGTCTGACGGATCGCCGGTCATGGTGCCGAAGGTTCGCTGCAGCGGCCCCGCGAGGGGGCGGCCCTGGGGCCTCCGCCCCGCTGCGCCCGGGGCCCCCCGCCCGCCCCGGCCGGGGTAGTCAACGCCTGGTGT
>CAZAWM010000215.1:4359-5706 GCA_964488605.1 uncultured Steroidobacteraceae bacterium
CATCCGCCAGGATGCGCCAGGGCCCCCGAGCGAGCACGGGCCTGTTTCGTCAACGCGTGATGATCCGCAGCGTGACCCTGCGGTTCTTCTGACGCCCTTCCTCGGTTCGGTTGTCGGCAATTGGCTGGCTCTCGCCATAACCGCGTGCGCGCAGCGCATTGGCGACGCCCTTGTCGCGCAGGTAGGCAAGCACGGCGTCTGCGCGTCGCTGCGACAGGGCACGATTGTAGGCGTCAGAACCGACGCTGTCGGTGTGTCCGGCGACTTCGACGTTGAGGTCCGGGTAACGCTGCAGCGTCGACACTGCGCCGTCCAGCACCGCGTAGCTCTCCGGACGCAGAGTGGCGCTGTCGGTGTCGAACACGACCCGAGGCAGCTGGATCTCGGTCGTGAACGCACAGCCGCGGAAGTCAACGCGCGTGCCGGGCGGCGTGTTCGGGCACTTGTCGTTCGGATCGAGGACGCCGTCTCCATCGCTGTCGAGCTGACAGCCAAACGCGTCGACCTTGGTCCCCGCAGGCGTGTTCGGGCACTGGTCGCGACTATCGACGACACCGTCTCCATCACTGTCGAGCTCGCAGCCGTTCGCGTCGACGCGCGTGCCGGGCGGCGTGTTCGGGCACTTGTCGTTCGGATCGATGACGCCGTCACCGTCGCTGTCGAGCGGACAGCCATCGGCGTTGACGCGCGTGCCGGGCGGCGTGTTCGGGCACTTGTCGTTCGGGTCGATGACGCCGTCACCGTCGCTGTCCGCCGGCGGCTTCGGTGGCGGTGTCGCGCCCCACGAGTACTGCAGGCCGATACCCGCGAAGTAGTCGACGAGCGAGCCCGAGACCGGTGCATCCGCGCGCCGTGCGGCGACTTCGCCACGCAGTTGGAGATTCGTCCCGGCGTCGATGTTCTTGGCGATGTCCGCCAGCACGCCAAGACCGTACTTCAGCATCAGGGAGTCCTTGTCGAGGGCGGAGCGCGTCTCAAGACGACCGAACCCCACGAGCAGATAGGGCTGTACCGCCGATTCGCGGTAGAAGAGACGTTGTGCAACCACTTCCCAGCCCTGCAGCTTCAGCTTCTGGTTTGCAGCGGCATCGTGTTCGCTCGTGAACGCTCCGAGCTCGAAGTTCCATTTTTCGCTCGCAGCGCGCCCGAAGCTGAAAGCAAAGCCCGCGTCGTCGTCGGCGTTGCGAGCGTCGTCCAGCCAGATTCCCTGGATCTGCGGTGCCACATACCAGCTGCCGGGCTCGGTCCCCGCCGCCGCGAGACGCAAGAACTGGGCAGCGCACGCGGCTTTCAATGTTCGAAAAGAGATTTTTATGATGAGCGCTTTTAACACCTGATTCATGCCCG
>CAZAWM010000216.1:0-5682 GCA_964488605.1 uncultured Steroidobacteraceae bacterium
AACCCTCGCAGCAAGCCCGTCGTGCTGCGGTTCAAGGGGCTCGGCGAGATGAATCCGGAGCAGCTGCGCGAGACGACCATGGATCCGCGCACGCGGCGGCTCGTGCAGCTGACGGTCGACGCGGCCGACGAGACCGATCGTCTCATGGACATGCTGCTCGCCAAGAAGCGAGCCGCCGACCGGCGCGAGTGGCTCGAGCAGAAGGGCAACCTCGCGCAGGTGACGGTATGAGGGACCAGGAACTGAACTTCGAAGGCATCGAGCGGCGCCCTCTCCGGGACTTCACCGAGAAGGCCTATCTCGAATACTCGATGTACGTCATCCTCGATCGTGCGCTGCCGGCGATCGGTGATGGGCTCAAGCCCGTGCAGCGCCGCATCGTATACGCGATGAGCGAGCTGGGCCTCGCCGCCAGCGCCAAACCCAAGAAATCGGCGCGCACGATTGGCGACGTGATCGGCAAGTTCCATCCGCATGGCGACAGCGCCGCCTACGAGGCCATGGTCCTGATGGCCCAGGAGTTCTCCTATCGCTACCCGATCGTGACCGGGCAGGGTAACTTCGGCTCGCAGGACGAGCCCAAGTCCTTCGCCGCGATGCGCTATACCGAGTCGAAGCTCTCGACGTACGCCGAGGTGCTGCTGCGCGAGCTCGGCGAGGGGACGGTCGACTGGGTGCCCAACTTCGACGGCACCCTCGAGGAGCCGGCGGTGCTGCCGGCCCGGCTGCCGAACGTGCTTCTGAACGGCACGACCGGCATCGCGGTCGGCATGGCCACCGACATCCCGCCGCACAACCTGCGGGAGGTGGCCGCGGCATGCATCCATCTGCTCGATGAGCCCGAGGCGACCACCCGTCAGCTCATGAAGCACGTACGTGGGCCCGACCTGCCGACGGGTGCCGAGATCGTCTCGCCGCGGTCCGACCTCGTGGAGATCTACGACAACGGTGTCGGCAGCTTCAAGGCGCGCGCGACCTGGAGGCGGGAGGACGATGCGATCGTCATCGACGCGCTGCCTTGGCAAGTCTCCGGCTCGCGGGTGCTGCAGCAGATCGCCGAGCAGTTCCAGGCGAAGAAGCTGCCGATGGTCGACGACTTCCGCGACGAGTCCGACCATGAGAATCCGACGCGCCTCGTGATCGTGCCGAAAGGGCGCAAGGTCGACGTCGATCAGCTCATGGCGCACCTGTTCGCGACGACCGACCTGGAGCGCAACTATCGCGTCAACCTCAACATCATAGGCCTCGACGGTCGGCCGAAGGTGCGCGGTCTGCGCGAACTGCTGCTCGAATGGCTCGAATTCCGCCGCACGACCGTCACGCGCCGGCTGCAGTGGCGTCTCGATCGGGTCACGAAGCGGCTGCACATCCTCGATGGTCTGCTGACCGCTTATCTGAACCTCGACGAGGTGATCCGCATCATCCGCCGCGAGGACGATCCCAAACCCGTGCTGATGCGACGCTTCGCGCTCACGGACGAGCAGGCCGAGGCCATCCTCGAGACCCGCCTGCGCCACCTCGCCAGGCTCGAAGAGATCAAGATCCGCGACGAGCAGCAGCGGCTCGCGACAGAGCGCCACGAGATCGGGGTCATTCTCGGCAGCAAGGCGCGCCTCAGGAAGCTGATCGCCGCAGAACTCGCCGCCGATGCCGAGAAGTACGGCGACGAGCGGCGCTCGAGAATCATCGAGCGGGAGGCTGCGCAGGCCATCGACGCGACGGTGCTGATCGCCAACGAGCCGACCACGGTCGTCCTGTCCACGGGCGGTTGGGTGCGCGCGGCGAAGGGCCATGAGATCGATCCGCGGGCCCTGCAGTACAAGACCGGTGACGGCTATCAGCACTCGGTGCGCGGCAAGACGCTGCAACCGGCGATCTTCCTGGACTCGACCGGGCGCACGTACTGCCTGCCCGCGCACACGCTGCCGTCCGCACGCGGTCTCGGCGAACCGCTTTCCGGTCGGCTCAATCCGCCGGACGGGGCAAAGTTCGCTGGCGTGATGATGGGCGAGCCCGACGATCTCTGGCTGCTGGCCACCGATGCGGGCTATGGCTTCACGGTCAGGCTCAAGGAGTTGCTCACCGACCGGCGCGCAGGCAAGGCCGTGCTGGCCGTACCGGAGGGGGCGCTGGTGCTGCCGCCGGCACCGGTGCCGGCGCCGGATGCGCTGGTCGCCGTTGCGAGCAACGAGGGTCGCCTACTCGTCTTCGCGGTCGCCGACCTGCCTGAGTTGCCGCGGGGCAAGGGCAACAAACTCTTCAACGTGCATGCGCAGGCTTTCGCGAAGCGCGCGGAGTACCTTGCCGGCACCGCCGTCGTCGCCCCGGGCCGGAGGCTGTTCGTTCATGCGGGTGAGCGCCGCATGACGCTCGACTGGGCGGATCTAGAGCCCTATCGCGGCGAGCGGGCGCAGCGCGGCGCCTTGCTGCCGCGCGGCTGGCGCGGCGTGACGCGGCTCGAGGCGTCGGCGGACTAGCGCGGGCAGTCTGCGGTGGTGTGCCGCGGGCTCAGCGGCCCGTGCCGGTCGCCGCGACCTGGGTCGGCGCGGCCGCGAGCACGACTTCCTTCGGCTCTTGCACGAAGTAGCCCTGGACGAACTGCACACCGAGCTGAAACAGTACCGCCATCGTGTTGGCGTCCTCGACACGCTCGGCAATCGTGCGGACGCCGCGCTTCTGCGCTTCCTCGACGATGGTGCGGACGCGTCGCTGCAGCTCCTCGTCCTCGGCGATCCCCTGGACCATCGCACCATCGATTTTCACGAAGTCGAGTGGCAGGGCCTGGATCAGTCCTAGCGGGTCGCGTCCCGAGCCGAGCCGCTCGATCGCGAAGCGCGCGCCGCGCTGCTTGAGGGCGCGCACGGCGACCTGCAACTGCGCGAGTTGCCTGCCGGCGACTTCCTCGGTGACCTTGAAGCAGATGCGCGCCGGCTGCGCCTTGGTCGCCCGAAACTGTCCATCGAGCCAGACCGCCATCGATTCGTCGACGACACTGTCGCGCGACAGCCGCACGAACAGGCAGTCGAGCTTGCGTTGCGCGGCGAATGACAGCGACGCGCCAATGACCCACCGGTCGATGTTCTTGAGCAGGTCGTTGCGCTCGGCGGCCGGCATGAATTCCGACGGCAACACCTCCTTGCCTTGCAGGTCGACCATGCGCACGAGCACGTCGAACATCTGCAGGTCGTCGCCCATCAGGCTCGCGATCGGCTGCTGAACGAGCCGGAAGCGATTCTCCATCAGGGCCGCCTTGATGTGCTTGACCCAGATCTGGTCGTAGGCCTGTACGCGAGTGTCGGCGTCGGCGCGGTCGATCGTGAACGACTGGTTGCCGCCACGCTGGCGTGAGCGCCGGCAGGCGTCGAGCGCATCGTCGATCGCGGCACCGAGCTCGGTATCGCGATGGGGTACGACCGCCAGCCCGACCGAACAGGTCGCGTTCAGCGAGTTCGTGCCCACGTGGAAGACGTGCCGGCGCGTGCGCTCGAGCAGCTGCTCGGCCCACGCCTCGACATCGTGCTCGTTGCCGCGTTCGATCAGCGCGAGGAAGGCGACGCCGCCGAAGCGGCCGACGAGGTCGCGCGGCGCGAGCTGCGTCTTCAGGAGATCGGCGAATTCGGTCAGCACGTTCTCGCTGCCGTCGATGCCGGCGTCGCGCTCGATCGAGGCGAACTTGTCGATGCGGACAAGCGCGAGGTAGCGGACGCCGCCCGGCGCCGGGGTCGAGAGCCGCTCGCGGATGGCCTCGATCAGTGCGCGCCGATGGAGCATGCCGGTCGCGGGGTCGCGGCGCACGGCGTCGGCGAGGTCGGCGGCGAGCTGGTTCTCGTCGCGCCGCCGGGCCGGCACGATCAGGCGCACGCAGGTCTCCTCCTCGATCTGCCCGGCCGAGAGGATGATGTCTAGCGGCATCGTCGTGCCATCGCGGGACAGCGCGGCGGCGCTCAGGACGTGATCGTTCCAGCGGCCCTGCAGGCAGGCGGCGAGCGCGCCCTTGAGAGCGGCATGTGAACCCGCGTCGAACAGATCCATCAGCGGCTGGCCGACGACGGCGTCGCGAGCGCCGATGCCGAACAGCTGCAGCCAGCTTTCGTTCGCATCGACGACGATGCCCTCCTGCACCTGAGCGATGGCGTCGTTCGAGCGCTCGAGAACCGTCTCGAGCTGGCGCCGGTAGTCGCGCGCCGACTGCAGGGTCATGTTCAGTGCGCGTTCGAGCCGGAACGAGCGCAGCTCGCGCATCATCACGGCCTCGAGTCGCAGCGGAGCGGACAGTGAGACCACGTCGCGAGCGCCGCGCCGCATGGCAATGCCGATCGCTTCCTCGTCGAAGCGTTCCGCGACGACGATCAGCGGCACCTCGGGTGTGGTCTGGTCGCGCACGCGCGCGGCGAGCGCCGCCTCCTCGGTGCCGCTCCCGATCACCACGAGCAGTTCGGGATTGATCTGCACGAGCGCGTCGGCGAGGTCGGGCAGCGCCGGAATCCAGGTGCAGTGCGCCGGCTGGCCGGCGCGGCGCAGGATGCCGTTGACGGCCTCGACGGGCTCCCGGGTCGACGACAGGATGATGAGCGGTACGGCGGCCTGTGAACTCACACGGGGCACTCTAGCAAGCGGCCGTGCCGGTGGCGCGTGAGTCGCCTCACATTACGCGGGCGCCGGCGAGCGCGCCGGACCCGGCCAGCCGGCGGCGACGGCGCGCTTGGCCGGCTCGCCCGCCGATTCGCGCACGAGCTTCGGCACGAGGTAGCCGGGCAGCCGCGTGGCCAGGGCCGCCAGCAGCGGCAGCGCGCGTTCCTCGGCGACTTCGAAGTGGGCCGCACCGCGGACCCGGTCGAGCAGATGCAGGTAATAAGGCAGCGCGCCGGCTGCGAACAGCCGCTCGGACAAGTTCGCGAGCGTGTCGACGTCGTCGTTGACGCCAGCGAGCAGCACCGACTGATTCAACAGCGTCGCGCCGGTGGCGCGGATTCGCCGCAGCGCCGCGTCGACTGCGGCGTCGATCTCGGCCGGATGGTTCGCATGCACGACGACGATGGTCGGCCAGGGCAGGCGATTCAGCCAGTCTGCGAGACCGGCGTCGACACGCGCAGGCAGCACGATCGGCTGGCGCGTGTGGATGCGCAGGCGCCGCAGGTGTGGCAGCACGCGCAGCTGCCCGACCAGCTCCTCGAGTCGCGCGTTCGACAGCGACCATGGGTCGCCGCCACTGAGGATCAGTTCCTCGATACGATGGTCGGTGGCGAGCGTGTCGATCGCCTGCTGCCAGCGCCCGGCCGGATCGACCTGCTCGGCATAAGGGTAGTCGCGCCGGAAACAGTACCGGCAGTGGATGGCGCAGGCTTCCGTCGTGATCAGCAACGCGCGGCCCGCGTATTTCTGCAACAGGCCCGGCGCGCGCCGGGCCGCGGCTTCGCCGACCGGGTCGATGCCGAAGCCCGCGGTGGGCAGCCACTCGGCTGCGGCGGGCAGCACCTGACGCAGCAACGGATCGCGCGCGTCGCCGCGCCGCATCCGAGCCACGTAGCTGCGCGGCACGCGCAGCGGGAACCCGGCATGGTCGTCAGCGGCGTCGACCGCATCCGCAGGCAGATCGAGCAGCGCTAGCAGTTCCGCGACCGAGCGGACGGCCTCGGCCATCTCGCGCTGCCAGCTCGGCGCCGGTTCTCTCGGGTGGCAGTG
>CAZAWM010000217.1:0-5649 GCA_964488605.1 uncultured Steroidobacteraceae bacterium
GCCGGGAGTCGTTGCCGTCGGTAGCGGTGGGGGAAGACGAGTTCGTCGAACTCGATGAGCAGGGCAATCCCAAGCCTCGCACCGGTCGCGGCAAGTTGCGCCGCGAGACTACGGTACGTACCGCGCGCAAGGCGACGCCGGCGGTGCGCCGGCGGCCGGCGATCGCCCCATCGATCGCCGACGTGGCCGGCGAGGATGATGGCGCCGACCTCGATGCCGTAACCGAGAGTGGCGAGGCCGCTGCGGGCGGCGAACGCGCGACGACCCGCCGGCGTCCATCGGCGGGTGGCGCCTCGCGCCGCCGGTCCTGATCCGAGGGCTCCGCATGTCGATTACAGCTGAACAGGTCAAGCAGCTCCGCGAGCGCACGGGCGCGGGCATGATGGAATGCAAAAAAGCCCTGGTGGAGGCAGGTGGCGACATCGATGCCGCCGCCGAGCTGCTGCGCAAGCAGGGCATCGCAAAGGCCGACAAGAAGTCCGCGCGCGTCGCGGCCGAGGGCGTGCTCGCGCTCGCCCGTTCCAGCGACGGCCGCCAGGGCGCGATCGTCGAGATCAACTGTGAAACGGATTTTGTCGCGCGCGAAGCGGATTTCCGCGCATTTGCAGACGAGGTGGCCCGGGTGGCTCTCGACAGGCGGCCGCAGAGCGTCGAGGCTCTGCTCGCCGCACCCCTAGGGTCGGGCGAAACGGTTGATGAACGCCGCAGGGCACTGGTTGCCAAGATCGGTGAGAACATCAATGTCCGTCGGCTGGTCGTGCTCGAAGCGCCGACCGCGCTCGGCGCCGACCTGCATGGCACCCGTATCGGTGCGCTCGTGGCGGTGCAAGGCGGCGACGCGGCGCTGGCCCACGACCTCGCGATGCACGTGGCAGCCGCCAATCCGCGCTACACCAGCCCCGCCGACGTGCCGGCGGACGTCGTCGCCAAGGAGCGGGAGATCGAGACCGAGAAGGCCTGGGGCGAGCGCAAGCCACCGGAGATCGTCGCGAAGATGATCGAGGGCCGTCTGCGCAAGACCTTCAACGAGATCTCGTTGCTCGGTCAGGCCTTTGTCAAGGGTCCGGATCAGACCGTCGAGAAACTGCTCAAGGCCGCCAAAGCGACCGTCAAGTCGTTCGCGCGTCTCGAGGTCGGTGCCGGGATCGAGAAAAAGCAGGACGATTTCGTCGGCGAGGTCATGGCCCAGGTCAAGGCCAGTTCGGGCGCCCAGCCGCCCGGGGCCCACTGACGGTGCCTCGGCATAGACTTCGCATACCGCGATAATGTGAACCCCGCTCCGGCGGGGTTCTTTTCAGGGGGAATGGCATGAGAGGAAAGCCGGCCCGTTACAAGCGAATCCTCGTCAAGCTGTCGGGCGAAGCCCTGATGGGCGAGGCCGATTACGGCATCGATCCCGCCGTGCTGAGGCGCATCGCGCAGGAGTTCCAGGAACTGCTTGGCATGGGCGTGCAGGTCGCAGTGGTAATCGGCGGCGGCAACATCTTCCGCGGCGCAGGGCTCGCGCGTGCCGGCATGGACCGCGTGACGGCCGATCAGATGGGCATGCTCGCGACGGTCATGAACTGTCTGGCGATGCAGGACGCGCTCGAGTCGATCGGCTGCTATGCGCGCGTGATGTCCGCGATCCGCATCAACGAGGTCTGCGAGGATTACATCCGGCGACGCGCCGTGCGCCACCTCGAGAAGGGACGCATCGTTCTTTTCGCAGCCGGCACCGGTAATCCGTTTTTCACGACCGACACGGCGGCCTCGCTGCGCGCGATCGAGATCGGAGCGGACCTGCTGCTCAAGGCCACCAAGGTCAACGGGATCTACTCCGCCGATCCAGTCAAGGACCCCTCGGCCGTACGGTACGCGCGGCTGACCTTCGACCGTGTGCTCGACGAGCGGCTCAACGTCATGGATCAGACGGCAGTCGTGATGTGCCGCGACAACAACCTGCCGCTGCAGGTCTTCAACCTTCACAATGCGGGCGACCTGCTGCGGATCGTCGCGGGCGAGGATATCGGCACCGTCGTCACCAGAGACTGACACGAATCAGGGCCGGCACCGGCCCGGGAGATCCAGATGCTCGACGACCTCAAGAAAGAATGTTCGGCACGCATGGCGAAGTGCGTGCAAAGCTTTACGGCCGATCTCAAGAAGCTGCGCACGGGGCGGGCGCATCCGAGCCTCGTCGAACATTTGAAGGTCGACTATTACGGCACCGAGATGCCGTTGAACCAGGTTGCCAACATCAGCGTCGAGGACGCGCGCACGATCGTGATCACGCCCTGGGACAAACAGGCCGTTCAGGCGGTCGAGAAGGCTGTCTTCAAGTCCGATCTCGGCCTCACGCCCATGACGGCCGGAACCGTCATTCGTGTGCCGCTACCGCCGCTGACCGAGGAGCGCCGCCGCGACATCATCAAGGTCGTACGCCATGAAGCCGAGAACGCCCGCGTGGCGGTGCGCAACGTGCGTCGCGACGTGCTCAACGACGTCAAGGAGATGCTCAAGGACAAGTTGATCTCCCTGGACGACGACAAGCGCGCGCAGGAGGAGATACAGAAGCTCACCGACAAGCACGTTGCCGAGATCGACCAGGCGCTCTCGGCCAAGGAAAAGGAGATCATGCAGGTCTGAGCGCGGCGATCCGCAGCTCGGCCCGCAGGCCCTCATGGCCATGCCGCAACACATCGCGATCATCATGGACGGCAACGGCCGCTGGGCCGAGGCGCGCGGACAGCCGCGTACGGCGGGACACAAGGCCGGCATCGAGCCCGTGCGCATGTGCGTTCGCGAATGCGTGCGACGCGGCATCGGCGCGCTGACGCTTTTCGCGTTCTCGAGTGAGAACTGGCGGCGGCCTGCGCAGGAGGTCGCGACGCTGATGGGCCTGTTCGTCGAAGCCCTGGACCGAGAGGTGGACGAGTTGCATGCCAACGGCGTCCGGCTGCGCATGATCGGCGCGCGGCACCAGCTGTCGGTTCGGCTGCAGCAGCGCGTGGCCGCGGCGGAACAGCGCACCGCGGGCAACACGCGACTGCGCCTGCAGGTGGCGGTCAGTTACGGCGGACGCTGGGACATCGTCGAGGCGTCGCGGGAGCTCGCGCGCAGATGCGCGCGCGGCGAGTTGCGTCCGGAGGACATCGACGAGGAAGCGCTGTCCGCGCGGCTGCAACTCGAGGACGTGCCCGATCCGGATCTTTTCATCCGCACGGGCGGGGAGCACCGGATCAGCAACTTCCTGCTCTGGAACCTCGCCTACACCGAACTCTTCTTTTGCGACACGCTCTGGCCCGATTTCGGCGTCGCGGACCTTGAGGCCGCGCTCGCCGATTTCGCTAGCCGCGACCGGCGCTTCGGCCTGACCGGCGATCAGCTCAGGATGAACACCGGTGCTTAGGTCGCGGATCCTGACCGCGCTGGCGATGGCCGTCATCCTGTTGACGGTGCTGCTGCTGCTGCCGCCGGCCGTCACCCTCGTCCTGCTGACGGTGGCGGTACTAATCGGCGCCTGGGAGTGGTCGGCATTCATCCGCGACGCCGGTCGCGGCATGCGCGTCGGCTACGTCGCCCTCGTCGCGGCGCTGCTCGCGATCGCGTGGGAGTACTGCAGCGAACGCGCGGCGCTGCGCGCTGTGCTGCTGCTGACGGCGTTGTGGTGGCTCGTGGCGCTCGCCTGGATCACGCTGGCGCCTCAGCGCGTAGCGCCGTGGTCGGCAGCACTAGCCGGGGTTTTCGCCCTGGTGCCCGCCTGGGCCGCGCTCGCGCAGTTACGCCAGGCTGGAGTCGATGGCGGCGAGTGGACGCTGTACGCGCTGGTGCTGATCGTGGCCGCGGACACCGGTGCGTTCTTCGCGGGACGGCGCTTCGGGCGCTTCAAGCTCGCGCCGCGCGTCTCGCCAGCCAAGACCTGGGAGGGCGTGCTTGGCGGTATGTTACTCGCGCTGCTAACCGGTCTGGCGGGCGCTGTCCATTTCGGCGTGCCGGTACTGCCGTTCGTCGCCGTCGCGTTCGCCGCCGCCGGATTCTCGGTCGTTGGCGATCTGACCGAGAGTCTGCTTAAGCGTGCGGCCGGCGTGAAGGACAGCGGACATCTGTTTCCCGGTCACGGTGGCATGCTCGATCGACTGGATAGCATCGCCGCCGGTGCGCCGCTATTCGTGCTCGGTCTGTTGCTGATCGGGGCGATGCCATGATCGGCGTCTGCGTGCTCGGCGCCACGGGTTCGATTGGCGAGAGCACGCTCGATGTCTGCGCGCGTCACCCCGATCGGTTTCGGGTCGTCGCGCTTGGCGCGCGCAACAACCACCTCAGGCTGCTCGAGCAGTGCGAGCGCTTCCGTCCCGAGGTCGTCGCGCTGGTCGAGCCGGCAGCGGCGCGCGAGCTGACGCACGAGCTGTCGCGTCGCGGGTTGCCGACGCAGGTTCTGGATGGTGCTGCCGGCCTGACCGAACTCGTGCGTCTGCCCGGCGTCGATTACGTGATGGCCGCCATCGTCGGCGCCGCGGGTCTGGAGTCGACTCTTGCTGCGGCGCGTGCCGGCAAACGGCTGATGCTGGCCAACAAGGAATCGCTGGTGATGTCCGGACAGCTGCTGATCGCCGCGGCGCGCGCGGGCGGGGCGACGCTCCTGCCGATCGACAGCGAACACAACGCCATCTTCCAGTGCATGCCAGCGGGTTTCGAGGCGGGTCGGCCGCCGCCGGGCGTGCGCCGGATTCTGCTTACGGCATCAGGAGGGCCCTTCCTCGACTGGGAGCTCGAGCGGCTGCGCGCGGCGACGCCCGAGCAGGCGTGTGCGCATCCGAACTGGGTCATGGGGCGCAAGATCTCGGTCGATTCAGCGACGCTGATGAACAAGGGTCTCGAGCTCATCGAGGCGCACCTGCTGTTCGGGCTGCCGCCGGCGCAGATCGACATCGTCATCCACCGGCAGAGCATCATCCACTCGATGGTGGAATACGTCGACGGGTCCGTGCTCGCACAGCTCGGCTCGCCGGACATGCGGACGCCGATCGCACACGCGCTCGCCTGGCCGGAGCGGATCGGCTCCGGTGTACAATTCCTCGACCTGGTCAGGGTCGGTGCGCTCGAATTCCGAGCTCCCGACACCAATCGATTCCGCTGCCTCGCGCTGGCGCAACAGGCCGCGGCGGAGGGAGGGCTCGCGCCGGCCGCACTTAATGCGGCGAACGAAGTGGCCGTGACGGCCTTCCTCGAGGGCAGGGTGAACTTTCTGGAGATTGCGACGGTCATTGATGCGGTGATGCAGCAGAACACCTGGCGTTTCGCCTCCTCCACCTCCCCCGGCCTCGAGACCGTACTGGCCGCGGATGCCTCGGCGCGCGCTGCGGCCCGCGCCGCCGTCGCGGCGTTGGCGGACCGCTGAGCGCGTCCGCGGATCCCGTGACCCTCTTCTGGTACGCCATCTGGTTCCTGATCGCCGTGAGTCTACTGGTCACGGTGCACGAGTTCGGCCATTACTGGGTGGCACGCAAGCTCGGTTTCAAGGTGTTGCGTTTCTCGGTCGGCTTCGGTCGGCCACTCTGGAGCCGCGTGGCCGGGGAGGACAGGACCGAATACGTGTTCGCGGCGCTGCCACTTGGCGGCTACGTCAAGCTGCTCGACGAGCGCGAGGGCCCGGTCGCGGACGCCGAA
>CAZAWM010000218.1:0-5573 GCA_964488605.1 uncultured Steroidobacteraceae bacterium
ACGGTGCTGCCGAGCAGGTTTCCGGGCGCGAGTTCGCCGCACGGATTCTCGCCTCGCCATCCCGTAGCGCGGCCTCGGCTGCCTGAAACGCGAGGTTAAGATCGCGGGTATTGCCCGCCATTCGCTCCTCCATGCGAGTGGTCTGCATCGCACCGATGCCGATAATGGTCAGCACGACGAGCAGCAGCAGCGCAACGATCAATGCGGCGCCGCGCTGGCCCGTGGCGGTGCGAACAGACCGTATTCCGGCGTCCATAGAGCCCACCCTCCCGCTAATCGGTCTGATTCCGCAAGGTCGCAGTCGTGCTGAGCTGCAAGCGCTGGAACCGGTCATCGAACGGTCCGTACTCGACACCGAGCAAATCGTAGGTGCGCGTGTCGTTGACCGGTGCATCCGCCTGTGCGGAACGCACGAGCATAGCGATTGACACTGCGATGACCCGGCCGAAATCCCCTACGCCATCGGCAGGCAGGTATTCGTCGACGAGCCGGTCGTTGTTCTGATCTTCTCCGTACAGAACCTGTAGGCCCTCGACGCCAGCTACCAGTTCAACCGGCGCAGCGGCGCCGAACCTCCGCCAGAGTGCCGGACCGCCGCCATCCGAGGCCGGTGCGATGTAGTAGATGATGGTATCGATCGGCACGATCTGGGCCCCGAGCGGAAACTCGGTACCGAGGTCCTCGGTCGCATTACCTGGGCCGCTGCTGACGGGGCCGGCACGCTGAAGTTCGAGCGCGGGTGCGCCGGCCACCGGTGCCACCGCGCTGCTACCGGTAAACGCGAAGACAGCGGCTGCAGAGCAGTCGGAGAGCAGCAACGGCTGACCGCTTGCGAGCGGGGGCTGCTGGTCGTCGAACACCACCAGCGGTCCGGTGGGGCTGGCCATGGACGTGGCCAAGCCGAAAGTCGACGCACCAACCGCGCTGCTGCGCACAACCAGCACATCGTTGCCACCAATGGCGTTCGGGACCAATGCGCCCGGCAGAGCCGGGGCCCATGAACCGCCGACGGTACTGCCGGGTGCATCGAGTGACTCGAAGCCCTGCAGCGCTTCGGCGAAGTTCCAAAGCAGCTCGTTGGCGTCATTGAGAAGATTGCGGAAAGGAACCTCGCGGGCGCAGCCGCGAAAACCCGCTGCGCGGACATCTCGCAGGATCAGTTCTATGGCAACCCGTCCGGTCTCCTGCAGACGCGCCACGCGCTCGTTTTCGGCATACGTGACCTTGGAACTGGCAACGACGGTCACCACTCCGGCGAGCAGGATCAGGCTCAGTAGCATCGCGACCATCAGCTCGACGACGCTGAAGCCGCGCTGAGATCCAGTCGTGCGGGTCACGACCGTCACAGTCGCGTCTCCATGACGAAGCGCAGGCGCGCGGGCGGGAGCACGGTCATGCCGGTAGTCTGAACCGCATCGCCGCGCGTATCGTCCCACTCGACGGTGATCCTGAACAGTTCTGGACCGGCGAGCCGCTCGATCGCGCCATCGCCAGCAGGCAGAGAGGCGAGCCGAGCGCGCCAGTCGGCCAGGTCGCATCTCGCCACGGTCGTACAGCTCGGCGCGGCTGCGCCGAGTTCCGTCACATAGGCATTCGCCACCAGCGCTGCCGAGCGGTTGGCACGCATCTTGTCGACGATCTCGTACGCCAGGAAGGTCGCCTGCGACCGCAAAGAGGCCGAGTGGTTGGCGCGCAGGCTGTTCAGTTGCAGTGCCGCGACCCCCAGCAGGCCGATCGACAGCACGAGCAGCGTCACGAGCGCTTCGACCATCGTAAAGCCGCGACTCGACGGGCGCCGATCGATCGGTGGAGCCTTGTAGCGTCTTATGAACATGTGACCCTCGAGGAACGGGTTGTGCCGGCGACCGAGACAGCGACGCGCCGCTTGCTCTCGCCGGCGCAGTCCGGCCAGTCGACGTCGATCACGAGCGGTGCCGCGGCCGCGATCATTCCCGTCGGCAGATACCGGATGAATGGCGCCGAGGCGGCATCGATGCGCACGTCGCCTCGCGGGCCACGCCAGAACTGCAGCGGCTCGTCGGTCGCATCGACCTGACCGGCCGGTGCGTCGTCGACAAAGACCAGCCACCCGGCCTGCCAGTCGGCACTGGCATCGCTGCAGTCGATACCGTCTTTCGAAGCGCACACCGAAACGGCCCGGCTCCGCTTGAGCGCTTCGCTGCGCGCGAGGCTGAACGCCGTGATCAGGTCCGTTTGGGTCGCCGCGGCGGCGCTGTTACGCGTGTACTCGCGGAAGCTCGGTGCACCGAGTCCGAGCAGAATGCCGATGATCGCCAGTGCGACCATGAACTCCAGCAACGTGAAACCGCCCGTTCGTTCGATCATGGCCGCAGGCTAGCAGCCGTCGCTCCCGCGCAGGCCATGACCCGATAAGCGGTCGGTGGGCGCAGACAGCCGGCCAGGGAGTGTGATCCCGTTCACATCGCGATTGAACGGAATCCGAGCGGGCTGTCAGACGATCGTCGCCTCGTCGCGCAGACTTTGGATCATCGAGGTCTTGCGCAGGAACTCACGCGCGAGTACAGGATCCGCCGCCTGCCGCATGTAGTCCTCCTGGCGACGGCGCTGGATCTCCGGATCCTTGGATTCCATCAGCTTCTTGTTGCGGATCGTGTGCTCCTGGACGAAGCGGACACAGATCTCGCGCCGCTGCCGGTCGTAGCGATCGAGCAGCGACGAGGGATCGCCGCCCGCGCTGATCTCGATGAGCTTGCCGGCCAGATTCCACGCATCGTGTATGCCGCCGTTCATGCCCATCCCGCCGAGCGGGTTGTTGATGTGGGCTGCGTCACCGGCCAGCAGCAGCCTGCTGCGCCGATAGGTCCTCGCCACGCGCTGGTGCACGCGATACACGGTGCGATGGATGATCTCGTAATCGGTGTCGTGCGGCGCCATGTGGTGCAGCCGCTGCTGAATCCACTGATCGGAAAGCCAGAGCGCGTCGTTGTCGATCGCCGGATCCGTCGGAATCAGCACGCGCCACAATGACGGAGTCCGCAGCAACACGAGCCACTCCTCGGGATCGGAGATGTAATTCACGAGCGCGAGACGGTGGAACTTCGTTTCGAGCGGGAATGGGGTCGAGGCGACGAGGAAGCGCTCGGGGTAGGTGAAACCGTCGAATGGGATCGCGGCCGCCTTGCGAAGCGCACTATCGGCGCCCTCACAGGCGACCACGAACGAGCCCTCTAAGATTTTCTCGACGCCGTTCTCCCAGACCAGCACTTCGACGCCCGTCGTCGTCTGATGCAGACCCTTGACCGACGCGTTGAAGCGGCACTCGGCGTGCGGATACTTCGCCTGCAGTTCGTCCCAGACCAGCCTGGTGTATTTCCACTGCTCGGCCTGCAGCCGATAGGGATGACGGGTATCCTCACGCAGCACGTCGAGGTCGAACTCGGCGATCTCGCCGGTACGCCGGTCGCGGTACTGGTAGTAGCGGCAGACCAGGCCCTGCTCCTTCAGCGGTTCGATCAGTCCGAGCTGCTCGATCATGTCGAGAGAAGGTGGGTGGAACGTCGATGCGCGCAGTGTCTGCGGGAGTGCCTCGAGCGCCTCGAGCAACATGACCGGAATGCCGGCCTGGGCGAGTCGCAGCGCCGCAGTGCAGCCCACCGGGCCGGCACCGGCGATGATCACGGGTTTATCGATCGGCATGTCGAGCTCCAGCGTCGGAGCGCCGATTCTACCGGTATCGGCGGCCCGTCACAGATATCCGAGCTGCGCTGCCGCGTGGTGCAGTCGATCGCGGTGATCCGGATGCGCGATCGCGATCAGGGCGCGCGCCCGCTCGCGAAGGCTTCTTCCCCGCAGTTCGGCGATACCCCATTCGGTGACGACCTTGTCGACAGTGTTCTTGCCGGTCGTCACCACGGTGCCCGGGCCGAAGGAGGGCACGATCTTCGAGACACCCTGTTCGGTCGTCGAGCGGCACACGATGAACCCCTGTCCACCCTCGGAGTGCATCGCGCCGCGGGCAAAATCCGCCTGGCCACCCGAAGACGACCAGTACCGCCCCGCGATCGTCTCCGAGGCACACTGGCCCAACAGATCGATCTCGACCGTGGCGTTGATCGATACGAAGTTGGGCTCCGTGCCGATGCGCCGCGGATCATTGACGTAGCTGACGGGCCAGAACTCCACCGCAGAGTTGTCGGCGATGAAGTCGTACAGCCGGCGGGTGCCGAGCGCAAACGTGCCGATCGTCTTGGTGCGGTTGTTGCGCTTGCGCGCACCCGTGACGACACCTGACTGGATCAGGTCGATAACGCCATCGGAGATCAGCTCTGTGTGGACGCCGAGTTCTCTATGCCCACCAAGCGCTCCGAGAATCGCATTCGGGATCGCACCAATGCCCGTCTGGATCGTCGCACCGTCCGGGATACGCTCGGCGACGCGCTGGGCGATTCGCCGATCGAGCGCAGTGGCTTCGGCAGGCGCAACCTCCACCAGCGGACCGTCCCGCCGCGTCCAGCCGATCACCTGCGAGAGGTGCAGCTGGTTGCGGCCGAAAGTTCGCGGCATCTGCGCGTTGGCCTCGACGAAAAAGCGTGCGCGGCCGATGAAGCTCGCGACGTAATCGGCCCCAGTGCCGAGCGACATGTAGCCGTGACGGTCGGGCGGCGAGACCGTCGCGATCACGAGCGGATCGCGGCACCGGCCGCGCAGCAGCGTCGCGACCTCGCTGAAGTGGTTAGGCACGAGGTCCACATGTCCCGCCGCAAAACACGGACGAGTGACGTGCGAGAGGAAGTACGAGACGTGCCGCAAACGGTCACCGTGAGCACCGTGCAGGTACGGCCTGTCGCGTAGCACGTGCATCTGGTGCACGCGCACGCCTTGGAGCCGCTCGGCGGCCGCCTCTATCGCGTCGAGCAGCGCCACTGGCTCCCCGTTGGCAATCGGCACGATCAGATCGGCATCAGGGCCGATATGTTCGAGCACGGCCTCCGGTACTGTCGGCGCTGGAAGTGTCGGCATGGACTCAGTCTCGCACCGCAAAGTGACGGCTGTGTAGGCGGCGCACCGCGAGCGCGCAGACCCCAAAAGGAGAAACCCCGCAGACCTCTCGATCCACGGGGTTTCCGTCTGGGACCCTGGCAGTGACCTACTCTAGCGTTGCAACAGGCAAAACTACCATCGGCGCAGAGCGTTTTCACTTCCGAGTTCGAAATGGGATCGGGTGGTTCCCGCTCGCTATGGCCGCCAGGGAAACTTGTCGCAGCCTTCACAGCGGCGCTTCCGCACCACCGCGCCGGCCGCCAATCCGGAAGTTCTTTGCATGACTCCGACATCCTCGCGAGCCGAGCCCGGAAATGTCGCGTCGTATGTGATCTGCACCAGCAAACCCCTCGGGGTTATATGGTCAAGTCTCACGGGCAATTAGTACCGGTTAGCTGAAGCCATTACTGACTGTACACACCCGGCCTATCAACCAAGTCGTCTTCTTGGGCCCTTCAGGGGAGTCGAGCTCCCAGGGAGATCTAGTCTTGGGGGGGGCTTCCCGCTTAGATGCTTTCAGCGGTTATCCCGTCCGCACATAGCTACCCGGC
>CAZAWM010000219.1:0-5546 GCA_964488605.1 uncultured Steroidobacteraceae bacterium
GGCGGCGGCGTCATGAGCGCGGCCCGGCCTCACCGGCGCGGCCATCCGCACCACTCGGCCTGCGGCTGCGACCAGTCCTCGCCCGTCGCGCCACGGGCACTCGAGCCGCCTGCGGCGCCGGGCGGTGACGTACGCGCCAGCGCCGTGCCTTACGCGGTCGAGCCCGTCGACGAGCGGGCCCGACAGGAGCGAGTGCGGCGGCTACGCGAGTTGATCGAACAGCGCATCGTGCTCCTCGATGGTGCGATGGGTACGATGATCCAGCGCCACCGCCTCGACGAGGCAGGCTACCGTGGCGGGGGCGGAGCGCGGGTCGGCGGCGAGGACCGGGGGAACAACGACGGGGGCGGGGTCACGCGTCCGGAGATCGTCGCCGACATCCATCGGCAGTACTTCGAGGCTGGGGCCGACATCGTCGAGACCAACACGTTCAGCTCGACCGCGGTCGCCCAGGCCGACTACGGCATGGAGGCGCTGGTACCCGAGCTCAACTACCGCGGTGCCCGCCTCGCCCGCGTGGTCGCTGACGAAGTCGCCGCGTGTACCGGCACGCCGCGCTTCGTCGCCGGCGCCCTCGGTCCCACCAACCGCACGGCGTCCCTGTCGCCGAACGTCAACGATCCCGGCTTCCGCAATGTGAGCTTCGACGAACTCGTGGGCGCATACGCGGAGGCCGCGCGCGCGCTCGTCCAGGGCGGTGCGGACATCCTGCTGATCGAGACCGTTTTCGACACGCTGAACGCCAAGGCCGCGCTGTTCGCGGTGCGCCGCGTGCTTGGGGAGCTCTCGCTCGACCTGCCCGTCATCGTCTCGGGGACGATCACCGACGCGTCCGGGCGCACGCTGTCGGGCCAGACCACCGAGGCGTTCTGGAACTCGGTTCGGCATGGCGAGTTGTTCGCGATCGGGCTCAACTGCGCGCTCGGCGCCCGCGAGCTTCGCCCCTACGTGGCCGAACTCGCGCGCATTGCCGACACCTATGTCTGCGCCTACCCGAATGCCGGACTGCCCAACGCCTTTGGCGACTACGACGAGACACCGGACACGACCGCGGAGATCCTCGGCGAATTCGCGCGTTCCGGGTTCCTGAACATCGTCGGCGGCTGTTGCGGCACGACGCCCGAGCACGTCCGGCGCATCCGCGAAGCGGTGCAGCCAGCCAGGCCTCGCAGCCGGCCGCAGCCGGCGCGGCTGTGCCGGCTGGCAGGACTCGAGCCGCTCAACATCGGCCCCGATTCGCTGTTCGTCAACATCGGCGAGCGCACCAACGTGACCGGGTCGGCGCGGTTCCGCAAGCTCATCGAGGCCAACGACTACGCGGCCGCGCTCGAGATCGCCAAGCAACAGGTGGCGGCAGGCGCGCAGATCATCGACGTCAACATGGACGAGGGCATGCTGGACTCGGAGGCGGCGATGACCCGCTTCCTGAATCTCGTGGCCGCCGAGCCCGACATCGCCCGCGTGCCGATCATGGTCGATTCGTCGAAATGGTCTGTACTCGAGGCCGGTCTCAAATGTATTCAGGGCAAGCCGATCGTCAACTCGGTCAGCCTCAAGGAGGGTGAGGCGGTCTTCGTCGACCAGGCCCGCAAGATCCGCGCCTACGGGGCGGCCGTCGTGGTCATGGCGTTCGACGAGCAGGGACAGGCCGAAACCGTCGAGCGCAAGGTCGAGATCTGCAGGCGCAGTTACCGGCTTCTGACCGAGAGGGTCGGCTTTCCCCCTGAGGACATCATCTTCGATCCGAACATCTTCGCGGTCGCGACGGGGATCGAGGAGCACAACGGCTACGCCGTCGCCTTCATCGAGGCGACGCGCCGCATCAAGCAGGAGCTGCCTTACGCGATGGTCAGCGGTGGCGTCAGCAACGTCTCGTTCTCGTTCCGTGGGAACGATCCTGTGCGCGAGGCCATGCACAGCGTGTTCCTCTACCACGCGATCGCGGCCGGCATGGACATGGGGATCGTCAACGCCGGGCAACTCGCCATCTATGCCGACATCGACCCGGAGCTGCGCGAGGCGGTCGAGGACGTGATCCTCAACCGTCGCGCCGACGCGACCGAGCGCCTGATCGCGATCGCGGGTCGCTACAAGGGCGAATCGGGTCTCAAGCGGGAAACCGATCTCGAGTGGCGCGGCTGGCCGGTCGAGAAGCGGCTCGTCCACGCCCTCGTCAAGGGTATCGACGAGTTCATCGTTGAGGACACCGAGACCGCCCGCCTCAAGGCCGAGCACCCGTTGCGCGTGATCGAGGGGCCGCTGATGGACGGCATGAACGTCGTCGGTGACCTGTTCGGTGCCGGCAAGATGTTCCTGCCGCAGGTGGTCAAAAGTGCGCGTGTCATGAAGAAAGCGGTCGCGCACCTCGTGCCGTTCATCGAGAAGCAGAAGAGCGGGGCGGCGCGCACGAATGGCAAGGTCGTACTGGCGACGGTCAAGGGTGACGTGCACGACATCGGCAAGAACATCGTCGGTGTCGTGCTCCAATGCAACAACTTCGAGGTCATCGACCTCGGCGTGATGGTGCCGGCAGAGAGGATCCTCGAGGTTGCGCGGCGCGAAAATGCCGCGATCGTCGGCCTGTCCGGACTGATCACGCCGTCGCTCGACGAGATGGTGAACGTGGCCCGCGAGATGCAGCGGCAGGGGTTCGAGATTCCACTGCTGATCGGCGGAGCCACCACCTCGCCCACCCACACTTCCGTGAAGATAGCGCCGCAGTACGGCCACCCAGTCGTCTACGTCAAGGACGCCTCGCGCTCGGTCGGCGTCTGCCAGTCGCTGGTGACGCCGGACAGCAGGGCGGAGTTCGCATGCAAGGTCGCCGAGGAACACGAGCGGCGCCGCGAGCAGCACGCCGGCAGGTCCGTCAAGCAGCCAGCGCTCTCGATCGAGCAGGCGCGTGCCGATCGTCGCCGCATCGACTGGACAGCGTGGCGGCCGACAGTACCGCGCCTGCTCGGCGTGCAGAGTTTCGAAGACTATCCGCTCGACGAACTGCTGCCTTATGTGGACTGGATGCCGTTCTTCAACGCCTGGGAATTCAGCGGCAAGTTCCCCGACGTTCTGACCGACTCGGTGGTCGGCGAGGCCGCGAGCCAGCTCTACGCGGATGCGCGCCGCATGCTCAAGCGGATCATCGCGGAGCGCTGGCTGCGCGTGCGCGCCGTCCTCGGACTGTTCCCCGCGAACGCCGTCGGCGACGACGTCGAGCTCTACGCCGACGAGTCACGGCGCGTCGTCCTCGCGCGGCTCTGTCACCTGCGCCAGCAGAAGGGCAAGCCACCGGGCCAGCCGCATGAGTGCCTCGCCGACTACGTGGCGCCCAGGGACAGCGGCATTGCCGACTATTGGGGTGCGTTCGCCGTGACCGCCGGGATCGGCATGGAAGAGCATGTCGCGCGCTTCGAGGCGGCGCACGACGACTACTCGAGTATCATGCTCAAGGCGCTGGCGGACCGCTTCGCGGAAGCGGCGGCGGAGCACTTCCACGAGCGCGTGCGACGCGAGTTCTGGGGGTACGAAACCGGTCCGCGGCTCAGCAACCCGCAGCTGATCAGGGAGGAATACGTCGGGATTCGCCCCGCGCCCGGCTACCCGGCCTGTCCGGACCACACCGAGAAACTCAAGCTGTTCGCGCTGCTCGATGTCGAGCGAAGGACTGGTATCCGGCTGACCGAAAGCATGGCGATGTGGCCGACGGCCGCCGTCAGCGGCTGGTACATCGGGCATCCCGAGGCACGCTACTTCGCGGTCGGGCAGATAGACCGCGACCAGGTCCTCGATTACGCGCGGCGCAAGGGTCAGACGGTCGAGGAGACCGAGCGATGGCTGGCGCCGAATCTCGGCTACGATCCGCGCTGATCGCTATCGCAGGGCGCCACGTGGCGGCGCAGCGGTGGGTCGCTCGAGTTGCTCGAGGTAGGCCGTACCGCCAAGGGCCCGCATCTGCGCCTCGATGAAGGCGGCGCGGCGTCGGACGTAGCTCGATGGGCGCGCAAGGCTGAAACGGACCGGATTCGGCAGCACGGCGGCCATCAGCGCCGCCTGAGACTGTGTCAGTCCGGCGGCTGGCCGGCCGAAATAGTGGCGCGCCGCGGCCTCCGCGCCGTAGACGCGCGGCCCGAGCTCGGCGATGTTGAGGTAGACCTCGAGAATCCGCTGCTTGCTCCAGGTCGCTTCTATCAGCAAGGTAAGCCAGGCCTCGAGGCCCTTTCGCACGTAACTGCGCCCCCTCCAGAGGAACAGGTTCTTCGCGACCTGCTGCGTGATGGTGCTTGCGCCGCGGACGCGGTTCGAACGGGCGTTGTCGCGTATCGCTGCGCGGATCGCTTGCAGATCGAAGCCCGAGTGGAACGGGAACAGCTGGTCCTCGGCGGCGATGACGGCGAGCGCCACCTGCGGCGAGATCGAGTCGAAGTCACGCCATTCAAAGCGATTCGAAGCGCGCCAGTTGCCATCGAGCACCGCATCGAGCCGCGCGCCGATCATGAACGCGCTCGTCCATGGGTCTATCCAGCGCAGCGCGATTACCGGCAGCACCGTCACGACCATGAAGCCGATCAGGGCAAGCGCGAGCGCGCGCGCGATCCAGCCGCGCGCGCGTGACAGTCGCGTCGGCAGGGAACCGCTCGAGGACGCGCTTCGGGTCAGGCGTCGACCCGGCGCACGCTCTGGATCACGACCGGATCGCGCGGGCAATCGTCATAGCCACGAACGCGACCAGTTCGCACGGCACCGATCCGGTCGATCGTGTCCATGCCATCGGTGACGCGGCCGAATACGGCATAGCCATACTGGCCGGGCCGATGGTCGAGGAAATCGTTGTCGCTGAGATTGACGAAGAACTGGCAGGTCGCGCTGTGGATATCGCTGGTGCGAGCCATCGACAGCGTGCCGCGCAGGTTCTCGAGGCCATTATGGGCCTCATTCTGGATCGGCGGACGGGTGGGCTTTGGTTCCAGCGCGGCGTCCAGCCCACCGCCCTGGATCACGAAACCGGGAACGACCCGGTGGAACACCGTGCCGTCGAAGTGCCGGTCGTCGACGTACTGGAGGAAGTTAGTGACGGTGATGGGCGCCTCTCCGTCGAACAGCTGGACGGTGAAGTCGCCGAGCGAGGTCACGAATCGGATCATCTGACGGTATCCTCTAGCGATGCAGCTGGCCGGCAGGGTCGCCGGACCACCGACCCTCCGTCACGCGCTCGTGCCCGGCCAGGTCGCAGTGCGAGCCTACGTGAGCGTAGCCTCGAGCCTCAAGCAGCGCACGCACCGCGATCCCCTGGCCGGCACCGTGTTCGAGCAGCAGCCAACCGCCCGCGGCGAGATGCGCAGGCGCCTGCTGCGCGATCTGGCGTAGCGCCGCCAGAGCGTCCGGACCCGGCGTCAGCGCGAGACGTGGTTCGTGAAGGAGTGCGGGATCGTTCAGCGCGGCGTCCTCGGCGGCGACGTACGGTGGGTTTGCGACCACGATCTCGAAGCGTTCGTCGGCGACTGGCTCGAACCACGAGCCCTCGAGGAGCCGCACGCGAGCGAGCCCGTGGC
>CAZAWM010000220.1:0-5540 GCA_964488605.1 uncultured Steroidobacteraceae bacterium
CCCTGGCGCCTTTCCACCCGGCCGTCGGCGACTGGTTCGCTTCGCGCTTTACCGCGCCGACCGCAGTGCAGACCGGCGCCTGGCCGGCGATCCGCGCCGGGCACCACGCGCTGCTGGCCGCGCCCACGGGTTCCGGCAAGACGCTGGCGGCGTTTCTTGCGGCGATCGATGAGCTGGTGCGCGAGGCCGATGGGGGCTTCCTGGCCGATGAAGTGCGGGTGCTGTACGTCTCGCCGCTGAAGGCCCTGTCGAACGATATCCGCAGGAATCTTGAGGAGCCCCTGCAGGGCATCCAGGAGCGGGTGCTGCGGCCGCTGGGGATTCGCGCTGCGGTGCGCACCGGCGACACGCCCGCCGCGGAGCGCGCGCGCATGCGCCGCGAGCCGCCGCATATTCTGGTGACTACGCCGGAGTCGCTCTACATCCTGCTCACTTCGGAGTCGGGCCGCACCATGCTTGGCACAGTGCGCACGGTGATCGTCGATGAACTGCACGCGGTCGCCGACAGCAAGCGCGGTGCGCATCTTGCGCTGTCGCTCGAGCGGCTGCAGGCGCTGTGCCCGCGGTCCCTCTTGCGGATCGGCATTTCCGCCACGCAGAAGCCGATCGAGCGCATGGCCGGGTTCCTGCTCGGCAACCGCCACGAGCATTGCGAGATCGTCGATACCGGCTTCGTGCGCGAGCGCGATCTCGCCATCGAATTGCCGTCCTCGCCGTTGCAGCCGGTGATGGCCACCGAGGTCTGGGCCGAGATCTACGACCGGCTCGCCGCACTGGTGCAGGAGCACACCTCGACGCTGATTTTCGTCAACACGCGCCGGCTCGCGGAGCGCATCGCACGGCATCTGGCCGAGCGGCTGGATCCGGCGACGGTAACGGCGCATCACGGCAGTCTCGCCCGCGAGCACCGGCAGGATGCCGAGCAGAAACTGAAGTCAGGGCAGTTGAAGGCGCTGGTGGCCACCGCCTCGCTCGAGCTCGGTATCGACATCGGCGATGTCGATCTGTGCTGCCAGCTCGGTTCGCCGCGGGCGATCGCGACCTTCCTGCAGCGCGTGGGCCGCTCGGGTCACGGCGTCGATGCCGTGCCGAAGGGCCGGCTGTTTCCGCTGACGCGCGACGACCTGGTCGAGTGCGCCGCGCTGCTCGATGCCGTGCGCCGCGAGGAACTCGACCTCATCCGCCTGCAGGGACCGGCGCTCGACGTGCTGGCGCAGCAGATTGTGGCCGAAGTGTCCGCGCGTGAGTGGACCGTGGACGGGCTTTTCGAGCTGGTGCGTCGCGCCTCGCCGTATCGGGACCTGCCTCGCTGCACCTTCGAGCAGGTCGTGCAGATGCTCGCCGACGGTTACACCACGCGTCGCGGCCGGCGCGCGCTGTACCTGCATTTCGATGCGGTCAATGGCCGCCTGCGGGGGCGCGCCGGTGCGAGGCTTACCGCCATCACCAACGGCGGGGCAATCCCGGACCAGTTTGATTACGACGTGGTGCTGCTGCCCGAAGCGCTGCCGATCGGCACGCTGAACGAGGACTTCGCCTTCGAGAGCCTGCCCGGCGATATTTTTCAGCTCGGCAATACCTCGTATCGCATCCTCAAGGTCGAGACGGGCAAGGTGTTCGTCGAGGACGCCAAGGGCCAGCCGCCAAACATCCCGTTCTGGTTCGGCGAGGCGCCGGGCCGAAGCGATGAGCTGTCCGTGGCGGTGTCCCGGCTAAGACGCTCGATGGCGGCAGCGCTCGATGACGGCATCGAACCGGCGGCGCGATCGCTTCAGCGCGAGCTCGGCCTGTCTGCCGCAGCCAGCGGGCAACTTGCCGAGTACCTGGGCACGGCAAAGGTCGCGCTCGGCGAGCTGCCGACCCGCGAAACCGTCATCTTCGAGCGGTTTTTCGACGAGGTCGGCGACAGCCACCTGGTCATCCACTCGCCCTACGGCTCGCGTATCAACCGCGCCTGGGGCCTGGCGCTGCGCAAGCGCTTCTGCCGCAAGTTCAACTACGAGCTGCAGGCTGCCGCGCTCGAGGACAGCATCGTCATCTCGCTCGGGCCGGTGCACGGTTTCCCCCTCGACGAGGTGGCCCGTTACCTGAAAAAAGACACCGTGCGCCAGGTGCTGGTGCAGGCGCTGATTGCCGCGCCGATGTTCCCGACCCGCTGGCGCTGGACGGCGAGCATCGCGCTCGCGCTGCAGCGTTTCCGTGGTGGCCGCAAGGTGCCGCCGCAGTTCCAGAGGAGCGATGCCGAGGACCTGCTCGCGGTGGTGTTCCCCGACCAGATCGCCTGCGCCGAGAACATCATCGGCGACCGGCAGATTCCCGATCACCCGCTGGTAGCGCAGACGCTGCATGACTGCCTTCACGAGCTGATGGACGTCGAGGGGCTCGAGCAGCTGCTCGGCGGCATCGAGTCGGGCGAGGTTCGTGTCGAGGTGCGCGACGTCACCACGCCTTCGCCGCTGGCGCAGGAGATCATCACGGCGCGGCCCTATGCCTTTCTCGACGATGCGCCCGCCGAGGAGCGGCGCACGCAGGCCATTCGCGCGCGCCACCTGCTCGATCCGGCCGATGCGGCCAATCTCGCGCAGCTCGACCCGCAGGCGATTGCCCGCGTCTGCGCGGAAGCCTGGCCGGATCCGCGCAACGCCGACGAGTTGCACGATGCGCTGGTGCTGTCGGGCTTTCTCTCGGAGCAGGAGGTGGGCACCCGGCCGTGGGGCAGGTGGCTCTCCGCGCTGATGGCCGAGCGGCGCGCAACCGTTGCCGTCACCGCCGCCGGGATCCGGCTGTGGGTCGCGGCCGAGCGTCTGGCGCAATGCCAGGAAGTCCTGCCCGGAGTCACGCTGCTGCCGCCGATTGACGCGATAGGCGTCGGGGCGCGCGGTGCCGCGGCCGGTCGCGACGAGTCGCTGCGCGAGATCGCGCGCAGCCGGCTGGAGTTGCTTGGGCCGGTGACGGTGGCGGAGCTGGCCGCACCGTTAGGGCTGGAGGTCGCCGAGGTGCAGATTGCGCTGCTGGCGCTCGAAGCGGAAGGCATGGTTATGCGCGGCCGGTACCGCAGCCCGCTGCGAGCGGACGTGGAGTGGTGCGATCGCCGGCTTTTGGCGCGGATTCACCGCTATACGATCCAGCGGCTGCGCGAGCAGGTGGAACCGGTCAGTCCCGCGGTCTTCATGCGCTTCCTGTTCGCCTGGCACGGCCTGGGTGAGGACCGCGCCGAGGGCGTGCAAGCCGTGCGCCGTGCGCTCGAAAAGCTGCGCGGCTTTCCGGCCCCGGCGGCGAGCTGGGAGGCGGCGCTGTTGCCGGCCCGGGTCGCGCGCTATGCGAGCGCGGAGCTCGATGCCCTGATCGGCAGCGGTCAGTTTGTGTGGCTGCGCCCGCAGGCCGAGCCAGGCGTTGAGGGCCGCAAGGCAGGGCCAGTGCGCTCGACACCGATCGTGCTGCTCGATCGCGCCGAGGCGTCTGACTGGCTGGCCTTGTCGGAGCCTGCGGCAGCGCCCGATGACGCGTCGCTGTCTGCGCCGGCGCGCGCGGTCATCGCGGCGCTGCGCTCGCAGGGCGCGATGTTTTTCGTCGACCTCGTGCGTGCCACCGGCCTGCTGCGCACGCAGGCGGAACAGGCGCTCGGCGAGCTGGTGGCATGGGGACTCGTCACTTCCGATACCTTTGCCGGGCTTCGCGCGTTGATTACGCCGGCGTCGCATCGCGCCAGCTTCTCCCGGCCGCTGCGCGGCCGGGACATCAGCGTGGATGCGGCCGGTCGCTGGTCGCTGGTCTATCGCGGCGAGCAAGAGGCGGCGCGACCGGTTGCCGCCGAGGCGACGGCAGAGCGCGTGGCGCGGGCGTTGCTCGACCGCTACGGTGTGGTGTTTCGCGCGATCGCGAAGCGAGAGGCCTGGTTCCTGCCGCCGTGGCGGGAGCTGGCGCGCATCCTGCGGCGGCTGGAGGCGCGTGGCGAGATTCGTGGCGGGCGCTTCGTCAGCGGCTTCAGCGGCGAACAGTTCGCGTTGCCGGAGGCCGTCGAGGAGCTGCGCGCGATGCGCCGGCAGGTGTCACGCGGCGAGGACATCGCGTTGGCCGCCGCAGATCCGCTGAATCTCTGCGGTGTTCTCGCGCCGGGTCCGCGCGTGCCGGCGGCGCCGCGCAATCGCGTGCTGTACCGCGATGGCGTGCCGGTTGCGGTCTATGTCAGCGGTGAAGTGCAATGGCTCGTGCCGTCCGACCCGCGGCAGGAATGGCCGGCACGCAACCTGCTCATCCGCAGGGATCGCGATCGCTTGAATCTGCACGGGCCATCGCGGCAGATCTGAGCCGCGCCGGCCGCCCGATCGGCTGCTCAGCGCGCCGCTGCGACAATCTGACGCAGCGAAAGCGACACTGCGTCGCTTAACCTGTAAGCGTGGATGGTATTACCGACGGGAGGTCACATGTTCATCACAGACGTTCGTCGCTCGATATTACCTGGCGCCGGCATGGCCGGGCTGCTGGCCGCGGCGCCACTTCATGCTGACCACATCGGCGGCAGTTTCGGCGTCGATACCGCCGCGCCGCTGATCACGGAAACGGCGATTCCTCTGCAGCAGGGCGCCTGGTCGCTCAGCATGCGCATCGATTACGTTGATTTCGACGAATTTTCGGATGAAGAACTCATCGAGGCCCGTCGCAACGATCCCGAAGCGGATCTCCACAGCATCGACGATTTGCGGCGGATATCGCTCGGCCTGAGCTACGGCATGACCGAGGACCTGACGATCGGCGTGCGCCTGCCGTACGTGGAGCGGACCAACGTGCTGGAGCCGGAAGAAGGTCACTTTCATGACGGGCACTTTTCAGCCCACGACATCATCGATCACGGCGATATCTCCGGGCTGGGCGATGCGATCTTCTACGGGCTGTATCGCTGGTACCAGGACGAGGGCCTGACGATCTCTACGCTGTTCGGCGTGAAGGCGCCGACCGGCGAGGATGACGAGGAGGGTTTCGAGTCCGTTTATCACTACGAAACCAAGGAACGCGAGCCCTATGAGCCGCATCACGATGACGAAGACGACGGCGGCGGGCACCATCATGCAGGTCGGCAGGTCGAGACCCACCTGCAACCGGGCTCCGATTCCTGGGACGGTTTCGCGGGCCTGGCCCTGCAGCGTCCGGCGGGCCCCTTCACGCTGAACGCGAGCGTGCTCTACACGATCACCACCGAAGGCGCGCAGGACACCGAGCTCGGCGACACGTTCGCCTACAATGTCGCACTGTCGTACGGTACCGGCGAGCGGCTCGCGCCCTGCGCGGGCTGCGCCTGGAACCTGTTCCTCGAGCTTAATGGCGAGTGGCAGGACGAGGAGAATACCGAAAGCGTCGACAATCCCGACTCGGGCGGCAACGTGGTGTTCCTGACTCCGGGCGTGCGACTCGTCGGCAGCGGTGGCTGGAGCGCCGTGATTGCCGCGGGCTTCCCGGTCGCCGACCACCTGAACGGCACGCAGGTGGAACCGGACCTGCGCGTGACCGCCCTGGTCAAGGCGCAGGCCCGCGTCGCCGTGGAG
>CAZAWM010000221.1:0-5537 GCA_964488605.1 uncultured Steroidobacteraceae bacterium
TCGCGGGCCTGACGCTCGAGCAGAGCGGTACGTTCGTGCGCTTCAGCGGCGAGCCGCAGCCGTGGTGAGCCGTTGCTCGCGCGACAGCAGGCCTGCGACTTACGGGGCCGGCAGATCGGCGACGCCGGGCACCTCGCGCTTGCGGAACAGCGACGCCACGAACCGCCGCGCGGCCTTGCCACCGGTGAGCCAGGCGATGCGGGCGCCGGCGCGGTCGTTGGCGAGCACCCGTTCGGCGAGCCACGGCGTCACGGTTTCGACGCGATCGCCGAGGATGTTGTAGATACGGCGCGTGCGCAGCGCCTCGGCCGAGCTGGCACTGCCGATGTCGCGCTTGAGCAGATCGGTGACGACGATGCCGGGGCTCAGGTAGCAGAGTCTCACCGGCCCTGAGCCGGCTTCCGCGAGCAGGGACTTGGTGAAGTAGGTCAGCGCGAACTTGCTCGCTCCATAGAGGCCCATGCCCGGCGAGGTCATGCCGTTGGAGCCGAAGCCCTCCATGTTGTAGATGAAGCCGCCGTCCGGTTGCGCCGCCATGCCGCGCATCGCGACCTGAGTCGCCAGCATCATGCCGAGCAGATTGGTCTCCTGAACGGCCAGGATATCGGCGGCACGAAACTCGCCGCCGCGCTGCCGGGGGTGCGAAACCCCGGCGTTGTTGATCCAGACGTCCACGCCGCCGAAGGACTGCGTGGCGAGGTCCCAAAGGCGCTGCAGGTCTGCACTCCGGCGGACGTCGCAGGCGGCGCCGACCACGCGGCCACCGAGGCTGGCCAGTTCGCGGACCGCCGCTTCGACGGCGGCCTCGCCGCGGCCGCTGATCACGACATGGTGATGACGGCGCAGCAGTTCCTCCGCCAGTCCGCGGCCGATGCCGCGCGTGCTGCCGGTGATCACGAATCGGCGCGGCGCCGCCGTCATGGAGTGCACTCCGGTGTCCCGATCCGATGAATCCTAGGCAGCAGTCCGGACGGTCGCGGATCCGCCTCCACAGGCGTCCGATCAGCGGTCACGGTCCGCGCGCCTCTCGCAAGGCCCGAGGCTGGCAGTATTCTCGCTCGGCACAGAGAGGGACCGTTGACCCAGCAGAACGTCATCGTCACCGGCGGCACGCAGGGACTCGGCTTCGGCTATGCCCGCGAGTTCGGCCGCCGCGGCCACAACGTGCTGATCTGTGGCCGCCATGCCGACCGCGTCGAGGCGGCGGTCGCCAGGCTCGCGCCGGACTTCGGCGCGGGCGCCCGTATCGTCGGTCAGGTGGCCGACACCGCCGATATCGACGCGCTCGAGGCGCTCTGGCAGCGCGGGGTCCGCGAGTTCGGCCGCGTCGACGTCTGGCTCAACAACGCCGGCTATGCGCGAACCGGAGCGCGCTTCATCGACAACACTCCGCAGGAGATCGAGGCGATGGTGCGCGCCAACGTCATCGGCAGCATGAACGCGGCGCAGGTGGCAATTGCCGGTATGGCGCGCCAGGTAGGCGGACGTCTCTACCTGACGCTCGGCGGCGGCGGCGCGAGCGGCCGCGTCGTTCGTGGCATGACGGTCTATTCGACGACCAAGCGCGCCGTGAAGTATCTCGCCGACACGCTGGTCAAGGAGCGCCGGGAGGCGAAGGACGATTCGATCCTGATTGGCACGATCAGTCCCGGTGTCAACATCACCGAGGGCATGATCCGCGAGTTCGACCAGCTGTCGCCGGTCGAGCGCGCGAAGGCGCTCCGGCAGATCAACTTCATTGGCGAACACGTCGAGACGACGGCGCCCTGGATCGTCGAGCGTGTTCTCAACGACCGTCGCCAGGGCAACGATATCACCTGGCTCACCACGAGCCGCATGCTCGGCCGTACCGTATCGATGCTCTTCTCGAAGCGCGACCTGCTGTCGCGCTATGGCCTGAAAGCCTAGGAACCGCAGATGACCGTGACAACCCTCAAGCCCTTCGCGCGCGGCGACGTGTTGGTCGCCGCCACCGTGCTCGACAACCCGACAGACGACCACGCCGGCCGAGGCCGGATCCTGCAGTTCGACGCGGACCTTTCCCCCAAGGGCGAACTCTGGCTGCCGCAGACCACGCACCTGGTCGGCGGTCTCAAGTTTGACTCGCGCGGCGTGCTCTGGGCGTTCGACAGCCAGGAGTTCCTCGTGCTCAACATCCACTCCGACGGCCGTGTCGAGGTGCGGGACTTTCCGAAACGCGCTTTCTCGCACGTGAACTTCCTGCGCGACGGCTCGCTGCTGCTCGGCGAGCACGTGGTCGGCGACAGCATCCGGCCGGAGGTAGCCGCGCGCATGCATACGACCATCCCGCACATGCCCGGGACGAAGCGTTTCGGCGACGGGCATGTGTTCCGCTTCAGCGCGGATGGCCGACTGCTCAAGGAGTACGCCACCGCGACTCACGGCGGAATGGGAGGCTTCCTTGGCGTGACGATGTCCGCGGTGTCGCCGGACGAGCGTACGCTCGTCTACTGCTCGGAGACGGGGCCGCGCCTGATGCGCTACGACCTGGTGGGCGACCGTCAGTTACCCGACCTGCAGTCATTCGCGCCGCCGTTCCCGCCCGGTCCTCCGCCGATGTTCTTCGCGATGGCCTTCGCCGCCGATGGGACGCTGTACGTGCTGCGTGGGGCTTCTATCCACGTCGTGGATGAGCAGGGGCAGAGCGTACGGCAGTTGCCGCTCGAGGGGTTCGGCTGGGCGCTGCTGACGCTGCAGGCGGACGGCCGCCATGCGTTCGTCGCGAACTTCTTCACCGGCGAAGTCGCACGGATCGATCTCGCGACCGGCGCCAACACTGGCAGCATCCAGACCGGTTGCGCGAAATCGGTCGCGGGGGTGGCCGAGTATCCCGGCTGATACAATGGGGCAGTGAACGTTCTGGCCCGATCCCCTAAAGTCTATCCCGACGCGCATGCGGCCCTCGCGGACGTCGTCCGCGACGGCATGAGCGTGATGTCGGGAGGCTTCGGGCTCTGCGGCATCCCCGAGAATCTGATTCTCGCGCTGCGCGACTCGGGCGTCCGGGACCTGACCGTCATCTCGAACAATGCCGGTGTCGACGATTTCGGGCTGGGGCTGCTGCTCAAGACCCGCCAGATCCGCAAGATGATTTCTTCGTACGTCGGCGAGAACCGCGAGTTCGAGCGGCAGTACCTCGCTGGCGAACTCGAGCTCGAGTTCAATCCGCAGGGCACGCTGGCCGAGCGCATCCGCGCCGGCGGAGCCGGCATCTGGGGTTTCTACACGCGCACCGGTGCAGGCACGCTGGTGGCCGCGGGCAAGGAGACGCGGCTCATCGACGGCGAGGAATGGGTGCTCGAGACTGGCCTCACCGCTGACCTCGCCATCGTCAAGGCCTGGAAGGGCGATACTGAGGGCAATCTCGTCTACCGGAAAACGGCGCGCAATTTCAATCCGATGATGGCCACGGCCGGTCGGATCACGATCGCCGAGGTCGAGTATCTCGTCGAGCCCGGCGAACTCGATCCCGACCACATCCACACGCCCGGCATCTTCGTGCAGCGGATCATCGAGGGCAAGAACTATCTCAAGCGGATCGAGCAGCGCACGGTGCGCCCGCGGCCCGCTGCCGCGGAGGCCTGAGCATGCCCTGGACGCGTGAGCAGCTCGCCGAGCGCGCTGCCCGTGAATTGCGCGACGGCTTCTATGTCAACCTCGGCATCGGCATCCCCACTCTCGTAGCCAACTACATCCCGCCTGGCATGCGGGTGGTCTTGCAGTCCGAGAACGGCATGCTCGGTATGGGACCGTTCCCCTACGAGGGCGAGGAGGATCCCGATCTGATCAATGCCGGCAAACAGACGATCACGGCGCTGCCGATCTCATCGTTCTTTTCGTCGGCCGACAGCTTCGCAATGATTCGCGGCGGCCACATCGATCTGTCGATTCTCGGCGCGCTCGAAGTCGCCGAGAACGGCGACCTCGCGAACTGGATGGTGCCCGGCAAGATGGTCAAGGGCATGGGCGGTGCAATGGATCTGGTCGCCGGCGTACGACGTGTGGTCGTCGTCATGGAGCACACAGCGAAGGACGGCAGCTCGAAGTTCAAGCCACGCTGCGAGTTGCCGTTGACCGGCGCTAACGTCGTCGATCTGCTGATCACCGATCTCGCAGTGTTCGGACGCGCCGACCGGCGCTCGCCATTTCGCCTGCTCGAGACCGCGCCGGGCGTCACGGCGGCGGAGGCCCGCGCGCGGACCAGCGCCCACTATCTCGAATGAGCGGGGGCCTCGAGTTCCTCCAGCGCGTGCCGCACGCGCGCACCGAGCTGACGGCGCAACTCGATCGGCTGCGACCCGGAACTTGCGCCGCACACCGATCGATCCGGCCTGCCGCGGCCGATTGCTAACTGCGCTGCATGCGGCGGCGCACGAGTTCGCCCGATTCCTTGTAGGTCTTGGGAAGGTACTCGAGGAAGGCGTTCGGCTGGAACACCGGCTGGTACTTTTGCAGCACGGGCAACATCAGCGCCATCGGCAGCTCGGGCAGACGGCGCGTCTTGCGAAAGTCCGCGATCGGAATGCGGCCGGTTGCGAAATCTTCATGATGATTCGCCGTGCGTGCGATGAAGTTGCCGCGCGGGTCGACGATGACGGTGCCCTCGTCGCGCGAGCCGGCCGACTCTGGAAAACCGATGTTATCGGGCGTCACCGAGTTACCGACGCCGAGGCAATAGACGCGGTTGGCGCGCGCGCAGGCGGCCGCTGCGTCGGGATTGTTGCCGCCGGTGACCGAGAGCACGATGATCTCGGCACCCTTCAGCGCGAGACACTGGTAGAGCAGCGGTTCTGCGCCGACCGCCGTGACCGCGATGTTACCGATGTCGGTGCGCGCGATCGGCAGCGTCGCATCCCAGCCGTACATCTCGACGTAGCGGTCGAGGACGTCGTAAACAGTCGTGCCGATCAGCGCGTCCTCGCCGAAAAGGCCCAGGATGTTGCGCGCCTTCCATTGCTTCGAGACGATGTTGCCGTCTGGGCCGACAATGACCGACATGTTGATGACGTGGTCGGGCCAGTCCTTCTCCTTGGCGTAGCAGCCGAAGGAGATGTAACAGCCGTATTTCTTGGCCCGCTGCCCGATGATCTCGGTCTCCGGACCCGGCAGCTCGAAGGCGACCCGATTCAGTTCGGCGCGGTTCCAGGGCTGGAAACCCTGAATGGGGAACTCGTGCATGCAGATCAGATCCTGCTTGCCGCCCCAGAGCCGCTCGCCGCCCCACCTTTCGTCGGAGCCCTGCGCCTGATCGATCAGCCTGACGACGTGGTCGAGGTTCTCCTTGAGCGTGGCCTTTAGGTTCCTGACATCGACCGACTTCACGCGCGACTGGATCGCCGTGACGTTGATGTTGTCCTGCCGGAGCGGCACGGTCTCGTACGCGCCGCGCTGGGCGACCTTGTGGTCGTTTGGCCTCAGCATCGGCGACTGGGCCGATGCCGAGCCACCCGTGCCGGCCGTGACCCGGACGACGGCCTGATCGAATACGATTCGATGATCGCCGCCGCCACACCGCT
>CAZAWM010000222.1:0-5423 GCA_964488605.1 uncultured Steroidobacteraceae bacterium
CCTCGCGACCTTCGAAATCAATGATCGGTGTTCGATCACGAGCAGCCTGAGCGGTCCGCTGCGACTGGCGAAGCGCTGCGTCGGCGCCGGCTGCGCGAAGAACTCGGCGCGAACGGGATTGCCGATGTCACGTGACTGCACGCCGGCGCCGAAACTGCCCGGGAAGGCCTCGAGTACGGTGCACGCGAAGCGCGCGAGCTGCCGGTTGGTGAAACCGGCGATCGCGTTCTGCTCGTGGATCACGAGTGGCCGGCGGCTGAGCCAGGCGGCGATGCCACCCGGTCCCGTCACGAAGCCACCGAGTCCGACGACGACCATGGGCCGGTGGCGGCGCACGACGCCGAGACACTGCCAGAGCGCGCGGGCGAGCCGGAACGGCGCAGCCAGCAACGTCGCCGCGCCCTTGCCGCGCAGACCGCCGACGCTGACCCACTCGATCGGAATCTGCGCCGCGGGCACGACGCGGGCCTCGATGCCGCGCCGGGTGCCGAGCCAGACGACCTCGTAGGAGCGCTCGCGTAGCGCGCGCGCGAGCGCCAGCGCCGGGAACACATGGCCGCCCGTGCCGCCCGCCATGATGAGCACCGGCGCGCCGCTCACGTCACCGCCTCCGTTGCGGCGGCGCCGCGCGCCGGCGCCTGCCGTCGCGGCACGACGGCGGTGCGCGAAGCCGCCATCGCCTCGTGATACACGCGCAGCAGCAGGCCGACCCAGGCGAGCGTGACGATCAGGCTCGAGCGGCCGTAGCTCATCAGCGGCAGCGTCAGCCCCTTGGTCGGCAGCACGCCCATGTTGACGCCGATGTTGATGAAGGCCTGCAGGCCGACCCAGATGCCGAAGCCGGCGGCCAGGTACGACTGGAACTTCAGCCCCGCGTCAGCCGCGAGCCTTGCGATGGCCAGCGCGCGCCAGACTAGCGCGGTGAACAGTGCGAGCGTGAGCACGACGCCGACCAGCCCGAGTTCCTCGGCGAGTACCGCGAACAGGAAGTCGGTGTGGGCTTCCGGCAGATAGAACAGCTTCTGTACGCTCTCGCCCAGGCCGACGCCGAACCACTCGCCGCGACCGATCGCGATCAGGGACTGCGTGAGCTGGAACCCCGTGTTGAACGGATCCGCCCAAGGATCGAGGAAAGCAGTCAGACGCCGCACGCGGTAGCTCTCCGACAACGCCACCCAGGCGATCAGCGCGCCGCCCGCCAAGGCGAGGCCGAGCACATAGCGCAGTCGCGCGCCGGCGACGAATAGCACGCCGAACCCCGTGACCAGCAGCACGGTCGCCGCGCCGAAGTCGGGTTCGGCTAGCAGCAGCACGAAGAACAGTGCGAGCACGCCGAGCGGACGCGCGAGCCCGGCGAGTGTCTCGCGCAGATCGCGCTCGCGCCTCGAGGCGTAGCTCGCGACGTAGATCAGCACCAGCACTCGCGCGAGTTCGGACGCCTGGAAATTCACGCCGAGCAGCCGGATCCAGCGTCGACTGCCGTTGACGGAATAGCCAATGCCCGGAATCAGCACCAGCAGCAGCAGGACGCCCGCGGCGATCAGCATCGGCATCGCCAACCTCTCGAGCAGCTCGGTACGTATGCAGAACACGCCCGCTGCAAGCAGGCACCCGAGCAGCGTCAATGAGAGCTGACGCTCGAGATACACGAACGGCTCGCCTGCCTCTCGGCTCGCCAGCGAGATGGAGGCCGAGGTCACCATGACCAGCCCGAGAAGCACGATCGCCGCAACCAGGGCTAGCGTCACGGAGTCGAGGCGTACGGTACCGCCGGCGCGTCGCGCAGCGTTGCCTTCGACGCTCATGCGGGTAGGCTCCGGACGGCGGCGGCGAAAACCTCGCCGCGATGGGCGTAGTCGCGGAACATGTCGAGGCTCGCGCAGGCCGGCGACAGCAATACCGTGTCGCCGGGTTCGGCGAGCCGCGCCGCAGCCGCGACAGCCTGTTTGAGCGAGTCGCAATGCTCGAGCGCGCAGACGCCGGCAAGCGCCGTGGCGAGCCGCGGCGCATCGCGGCCGATCAGCACTGCGGCGCGGACCCGGTCGCGGCAGGCCGCCGCGAGCGGCGTGAAGTCCTGCCCCTTGCCATCGCCCCCGGCGATCAGGATCAGCGGACCGCGCAGTCCATCGAGCGCGGCGACCGTCGCGCCTACATTCGTGCCCTTCGAGTCGTCGATATAGCGCACGCCCCGCACGTCGGCGACCCATTGCGAGCGATGCGGCAGACCCGGAAACTCGCGCAGCGCCGACAGCATCGGTTCGATCGGCAGCCCGCAGGCTTCGCCGAGCGCGAGCCCGGCAAGCGCATTGGCGGCGTTATGCAACCCGGCGATACGCAGCGCCGACAGCGCAAGCAGCGGCTCGCCGCGGTGCACGAGCCAGTCCTCGCCCGCACGGCTCTCGACTCGATAGTCGGCCGCGGCGCCGGCGACCGAGAAGCCGACCACGCGCTGACCGGGGCGCGGCATGCGCCGCACCATTGGGTCGTCCTCGTTGACGACCGCCGTGCCACAGCGCGCAAAGATCCGGGCCTTGGCGGCGCCGTACTCGTCGAGGCTCGCGTAGCGGTCCATGTGATCGGCACTGAGGTTCAGCACCGTGGCGGCGACGCACTGCAGCGAGCGCGTGGTTTCGAGCTGAAAGCTAGACAACTCGAGCACGTACAGGTCGGGCGGCGGATCAGCCAGCAGGTCGAGCGCCGGCGTGCCGAGGTTGCCGCCGACCCCGACGCGTAGGCAGGCGCGCTCTGCCATCCGTCCCAGCAGTGTCGTCACGGTGCTCTTGCCGTTGGTCCCGGTAATGCCGACCACCGGCGCGGCGGCGACACGCGCGAACAGTTCGATATCCCCGACGACTTCGAGCCCGCGCGCGACGGCCTGTGCGAGGAGGGGCTCGGCGAGGGATACGCCCGGCGAGGCGACTACCAGCGAAACGCCTTCGAGCAGCGCCGGATCGAACCGGCCGACGCTGACGCGCGCCGCCGGCGCGAGCGCCCGCAGCGCCTCGAGTCCGGGCGGGGTCGCGCGGCTGTCCGTGGCCGCGAGCTCCCAGCCGCGCGCGACGAGGTGATGCGCGCAGGAAATCCCGCTGCGACCGAGTCCGACGAGTAGTGCGCGACGCGCTTTGGAACTGGCGGCGGTCATCGGATCTTGAGCGTCGCGAGACCCGCGAGCACGAGGAAGAAAGTGATGATCCAGAAACGCACGATCACCTTCGGTTCGGCCCAGCCCTTGAGTTCGAAGTGGTGGTGGATCGGCGCCATGCGGAAGATACGCTTGCCGCGCAACTTGAACGAGGCGACCTGCAGGATCACCGAGGCCGTCTCGAGCACGAAAATGCCGCCCATGACGAGCACGACCACCTCCTGTCGGACGATCACGGCGATCACCCCGAGCGCGGCGCCGATGGCGAGCGCGCCGATATCGCCCATGAACACCTGTGCCGGATAGGTGTTGAACCAGAGGAAACCGAGACCGGCGCCGACCAGCGCCGCGCAGAAGATCAGCACCTCGCCGGCCTGCGGCACGGCGGGGATCGCCAGATAGCTCGCGAACACGGCGTTGCCGCTTGCGTAGGCGAACACACCGAGCGCGGCCGCTACCATGACCGCCGGCATGATCGCGAGCCCGTCGAGGCCGTCCGTGAGATTCACGGCGTTGCTCATGCCGACGATCATCAGATAGCTCAGGATCACGAACGCCGCGAAGCCGAGCGGCAGCGCAAAGTTCTTCAGCAACGGCAGGAACAGCGTCGTGTCGGCCGGCGAGGCGGCCGTGAACCACAGCGCAAGCGCGGCGCCCAGCCCGGCGACCGACTGCCAGAAGTACTTCCAGCGAGCGACCAGTCCTTTCGGGTTCCTCTTGACGAGCTTGAGGTAGTCGTCCCAGAAGCCGACGAGGCCGAAGGCAACCGTGACCCCGAGCACGATCCACACGAAGCGATTGCGCAGGTCGGCCCAGAGCAGAGTACTCGCCACCACCGCGACCAGGATCAGCAGCCCGCCCATCGTCGGCGTGCCGGCCTTCTGCAGGTGAGTCTGCGGGCCGTCGTCGCGCACGACCTGTCCGATCTGGTCACGCGACAGTCGAGCGATCAGCCAAGGCCCGATCAGCAGCGCGATCGCGAGCGCGGAGACGGCCGCGAAGATGGCGCGCAGCGTCAGGTAGGAAAACAGGTTCAGGAACGAGAAAGTCGCCGTGAACTGCTTTGCGAGCCAGAAGATCATCGCTGCACGTCCTCGGCGCCGGCCGTGCCGGTCAGCGCGTCCACGACGCGCTCGAGCCGGTTCATGCGCGAGCCCTTGACCAGCACACAGACGCCCGGCGCGAGCAAGGGGGCAAGTGCCCGCGCTAGCGCACTGGCGTTCGGGAACCACTGCGCACCGGCGCCGAACTCCTCGACGGCGAGCGCCGAGAGCGGGCCGGTCGCGAACAGCCGCTCGACCCCCCGCGCGCGCGCATAGCGGCCGAGCTCGACGTGGCTGCTGCGGGCAAACTGGCCCAGCTCTCCCATGTCGCCGATCACGAGCCAGCGTTGACCGGGCAGCGTCGCCAGCACGTCGATCGCTGCGCGCATCGAGCTCGGATTGGCGTTATAGGAGTCGTCGATGATCCACGCACCGCGCGCCGTGCGGAACTGCAGCCGTCCGGTCACGGCGCGCATCGACCCGAGTCCGGCGCGGACCTGCTCCAGCGTGGCGCCGGCAGCCATGGAGGCCGCGGCCGCGCCGAGCGCATTCTGCAGGTTGTGCATGCCGGCGAGCCTGAGCTCGACCTCGGTTCGCCCCGCGGGCGAGACCAGCACGAATCGTGTCAGGAAGCCGTTGGCACCGACGTCGTGCCGAATCTCCGCGGCGGTGAATTCGGCGGCGGCGCCGAGACCGAAGCGCACTTGCCGGCCGCTGGACATCTCGCTCCAGAGCGAGGCGAACTGGTCGTCGGCGTTGATGACTGCGGTCGCCCCGGCATCGAGACTGGCGAACAGCTCGCCTTCGGCACGCGCGACCCCCTCGAGACTGCCGAATCCTTCGAGATGCTCGGCACCCGCGTTGGTCACGATCGCGACCTGCGGCCTGACGATCGCGGTCAGCGCCGCAACCTCTCCCGGATGATTCGCGCCGATTTCGATGACGGCATGGCGGTGCTCCGGCGCCAGACGCAGCAGCGTCAGCGGCACGCCGATGTGGTTGTTGAGGTTGCCGCGGGTCGCGAGCGTCGGCCCGGAGAGCGACAGGATCGCGGCAATCAACTCCTTAACCGTGGTCTTGCCGTTGCTGCCGGCCACGGCCACGACCTGCCCCGGGAAGCTGTCGCGCCAGCCGGCCGCCGCGCGCGTCAGTGCCGCCAGCGTGTCCGCGACGACGATACCGGGCCGCTCGCCGGCCGTGTCGCGTTCGACGACGAAGCCGGCAGCGCCGGCCGCCCG
>CAZAWM010000223.1:0-5384 GCA_964488605.1 uncultured Steroidobacteraceae bacterium
CATGTAGTGCGTGGTCAGCAGCACGGTGGTCCGCTCGGCACGCAGCTCGCGGATCACGCCTGTGGCGACAGCTTCCTCGCCGATGTACAGGTGCAGGAAGCCGCGGATGCGTTGCAGGCCATACCATTCGGCGCAGGCCTCCTCGAAGCGACGAATTCGCAGCATGTCGCGCACCAAAGTGCGTGACTCCTCGATCGGCAGGGGCACCGGATGGATGCCGTGCAGAGTCATACTGGTGCCTCGAGAGCGGAGGTGTCGCCCTCTGGCAAGCCTAGCTCGCGCGACCGCAGCAGGCGCCGCATGATCTTGCCGCTGCGGGTGTGTGGTAGCGACGCGGCGAAGGCCAGATCGCGCGGCGCAAGCGTCGGCCCGAGGCGCCGGCGCGCGTGCGCGACGAGCGCCTCGCGCAACGCTGGGCTCGCGCCGGCGCCCTGGCGCAGGACTACGAAGCCCTTGATGATCTCGCCGGCGATCGGGTCCGGAAGGCCGATGACCGCGGCTTCGACGACGTCCGGATGCTCCATCAGGACGCTTTCGATCTCGAAAGGGCCGACGAGATGACCGGATGTCTTGATCACATCGTCGCTGCGGCCGAGAAACCAGAAGTAGCCGTCGGCATCACGTCTGACCAGATCGCCGCTGAGATACCACTCGCCCGCGAAGCACTTCGCGTAGCGCTCCGGCTGCCCGAGGTAGCCACGGAACATCGAGGGCCAGCCGCGGCGCACGGCGAGCTCGCCGCTCGCTTCGCGCTCCGCCTTGAACTCCAGCGTGCCATCGGACCGGCGCTCGACAACCGCGACCTCGATGCCGGGCAGCGGCCGTCCCATCGAACCCGGCTTGACCGGCTGCCCAGGCGTGTTGGCGACGACGATGCCGCCCGTCTCGGTCTGCCACCAGTTGTCGTGGATCGGCAGGCCGAGCACGTCGATGCCCCACCAGACGGCCTCCGCATTGAGGGGTTCGCCGACGCTCGCGACGAGCCGCAGGGCAGGTCGGGCGTGCCGATCGGCGAATGCGCGTCCCGCCTTGATCAGCAGGCGCAATGCCGTTGGGGCCGTGTACCAGACGCTGACACGCTGCGACTCGAGGATCCGGTACCAGCGCTCGACGTCGAACTCGCCGGCATCGACGATGCTGGTCACGCCATGCAGCAGTGGCGCGAGCACGCCATAGGACATCCCGGTGACCCAGCCGGGATCGGCGGTGCACCAGAACACGTCGTCCTCATGCAGATCCAGCGCGTAGCGCCCGGTCATGTAGTGCATCAGCGCGGCCTCGTGCACGTGCAGTGCGCCTTTCGGCGTGCCGGTCGTGCCGCTCGTGAAATGCAGCAGTGCGGGTGTCTCGGGTGCAGAACAGGGGGCATCGTGCCGATCGCCGGTAGCGGCCATCAGTTCTGGCCAAGACAGCACCGACGGATCGGCGGGGTCGGTGGTGGGGGCGTCGACGAGCAGCACGGTGTGCAGCCGCGGCAACGCGGCGCGCAAGGACGCGATCTTGCGCCGGTACAGGCTGGTGGTCGTCACGAGCAGTTCCGCAGCGCCGATCTCGAGTCGCGTGCGCAGCGGCTCTGGGCCGAACGCGGCGAACAGCGAACAGACCACGGCCTCGGCGCGCAGTGCGCCGAGCACCGCCGCGTACAGCTCCGGGCGTCTGCCGGTCAGCATGAAGACGTGCGCGCCGCGGCCAAAGCCCAGCCGCCCCAGCAGATTTGCAAAGCGCCTGGACTGCGCCGCCAGCTCCTCGTAGGTGATGTTCTGCAGCGAACCGCCTTCTGCGACGCAGCGCAACGCCAGACGCTGGCCGCGACCGGCGTCCAAGTGACGGTCGAGGGCCAGCGCGGCCATGTTGGCAGAATGCCGAGGGCCGCCGCAAAGCTCGCGACGCAGCACCTCCCAACTGAAACGCGCGCGCTCCGTGGCCCAGTCGCCAAGGTTCGGCCTTACCGGCAGCGCGGCGAGGTCCGGCACGATGAGACTCGGTCGATCGGTCATACAGCCCTCTACCGGGCAGACCATAGCGAGCGCTGCTTCGAGCCGGTCATCATGGAATGTACGTAGTGGCCCTCGGCATCGGCAATCCACGACTCGTCGCGGCGGCGGTAAGACGGCAGCATTGGCAATCCCTCGGGGAGGAGAACGCTGGATGACCATTGGACCAGTGCCGATGTCAGTCGAGACTGGGAGGTATGTGCTGGGCTTGGGCGAGGTCGGCCTTGCCGACGTCGCGAGCGTCGGCGGCAAGACAGCCGCCCTTGGCGAACTGCATCGCCGGTTGGTGCCGCAGGGCGTTCGCGTCCCGGACGGATTCGCGATCACGGCGGCCGCGTTTCGAGCCGTGATTGCCGCAGCGGGCATCGAGCCTCGCCTGCGCTCGCTGCTGGCAGGAGCGTCATCCGCCGATGTCGGAGATCTCGCGCAGCGCGCGGCTGCCGCCCGCGACCTTGTGTTCTCCGCGCCTCTGCCCGACGCGCTCGTCGAGCAGATCGATGCGGCGCACGAGAGGCTCTGCGGTGGGCAGCGAGAATGCGCGCTCGCGGTGCGCAGTTCAGCGACCGCCGAGGATCTTCCGCAAGCGAGCTTTGCAGGCCAGCACGACAGCTTCCTCAATGTGCTTGGCCGCGACGCGCTGCTCATGGCCGTGCGACGCTGCTTTGCCAGCCTGTTCACGGACCGCGCAATACAGTATCGCGTCAACAATGGCTTCGACCATTCTGCGGTTGCACTTTCGGTCGCCGTCATGAGAATGGTCCGCTCCGACCTCGCGGCTAGCGGGGTCGCGTTCTCACTCGACACCGAGACGGGATTTCGCGATGTCGTGCTCATCAACGCGACCTGGGGGCTCGGTGAAGCGCTGGTGCAGGGGCTGGTCGAGCCGGACGAGTATCACGTTTTCAAGCCGACGCTGCGCAGCGGTCACCGCACCGTGCTGCGTCGTGCGCTCGGCCGCAAGGCGACGAAGCTCGTCTACGCGCCTGCCGGCCGGCTGCAACCTATCATGGCCGTCGCGGTGCCTGAGCCGGACCGGGAGCGGTTCTGCCTCGATGACGCCGACGTCGTCGAGCTCGCCGAAATGGTGACGCGCATCGAGCAGCACTTCGCCGCGGCGACCGGCCGTGACTCCGGCATCGACGTCGAGTGGGCAAAGGACGGACCTGGGGGGTCGCTCTACATTTTGCAGGCGCGCCCGGAGACGGTGCAGTCGCGCCGCGCGCTCACCGCGCTCGAGCGCTTCCAGCTCGACGAGCCTCCGGCTCCGCTATTGACGGGACGCGCAGTCGGCACTCGCGTTGCTACCGGGCGTGCGCGAGTGGTCCTCGATGCCGCCCACCTTGCGCACGTGCAGGCCGGCGACGTCCTGGTAGCCAAAACGACATCGCCGAACTGGGGCACAGTCATGAAGCGAGCTGCCGCCATCGTCACGGCGACGGGCGGGCGAACCTGTCACGCGGCGATCGTCGCTCGCGAGCTGGGTATTCCTGCTGTCGTCGGTGCGGGGGAGCCGCTGCAGCGTATCCGCGACGGTGCGACGATTACGGTGTCCTGCGCAAGCGGCAGCGTCGGGCGCGTCTACGACGGGGCCGTGCCGTTTCGGATCGAGCGGCTCGACCTTTCGCGGCTGCCGAGGCCGCGCACCCGGCTCATGATGAACGTCGGTGACCCCGATGCTGCGTTCGGTCTGAGCCAGCTGCCAAGCGACGGTGTCGGCCTCGCACGCATGGAGTTCATCATCACGCAGGCCATCAGAGTGCATCCGCTCGCACTGCTGCATCCGCGGCGGGTCTCCGATGCGGCCGAGCGAGCGGAGATCGAGCGGCTCGTGCGCGGCGAGCCCTCGCCGGCCGAGTTCTTCGTGCGGCGCCTCGCCGAGGGCGTGGCCACGATCGCCGCCGCTTTCTATCCGCGTCCCGTGCTCCTGCGGCTGTCCGACTTCAAGAGCAACGAGTATGCTCATTTGCTCGGCGGGCGGGCATTCGAGCCGAGCGAGGAGAATCCGATGCTCGGTTTTCGCGGCGCCGCAAGGTACGTGCACCCGGCCTACGCCGAGGGCTTCGCGCTCGAGTGCGCGGCCGTGCGGCGCGTGCGCATGACGATGGGACTCGGTAACGTACAGCTCATGGTGCCGTTCTGCCGCAGCGTCGGTGAGGCTCGGCGCGTCGTCGAGGCACTCGCGTCGTATGGCCTGCGACGCGGTGTCGACGGGCTCGAGCTCTATGTGATGTGTGAGATTCCGAACAACGTCATCCAGGCAGCGGAGTTTGCCCGCTACTTCGATGGATTCTCGATTGGCTCCAACGACCTGACCCAACTCGCGCTCGGTGTCGATCGCGATTCGGCCTTGGTCGCCGAAGCTTTCGACGAGCGGGACCCGGGTGTGATGGAGTTCATCAGGATGGCGATCGAGCGCGTGCACGCCGCTGGCCGAACGATCGGCATCTGCGGCCAGGCCCCTTCCGACCATCCCGATTTCGCAGAATTTCTGGTCCGCTGTGGCATCGACTCGATCAGTCTCAATCCCGATTCGCTCGTCGCGGTGACCGAGCGCGTGTACGCGCTCGAACAGGAGCTTCGCCGATCATGAAGTCGCCACCGGCCCGCTGGAACCTTGCCTATGCACTGTTCGCGATCGCGACGATCGTGCTGCTGCAGACGTGGTGGAACGCTGCACGCGAGGTCGAGATCGTACCCTACAGCGAGTTCGAGAAGGCGCTCGCGGCGAGGCGCATCGAGCGGGTCGTCGTCTCCGAGCAGCGGCTCGTCGGGTATCTGCGTGCCAAGGACGTTTCGGGAAAGACCACGCTGGTGGCCAATCGCATCGCGCCGGACGTGGCCGAACGTCTCTCGCGCTTCGATGTGCCCTTCGAGGCCGAGGCCAGCGGCAGCTGGCTGCCGCTGCTGCTGTCCTGGATCGCTCCGGCACTGGTGTTCGTTGGTCTGTGGTACTTCGTATTCCGCGGCATTGCCGAGCGCCAAGGCGTCGGTGGGTTGACCGCGATTGGCAAGAGTCGCGCCAAGGTGATGCTCGAGCGCAGCACGGGGGTGACTTTCGCGGACGTTGCTGGCGTTGACGAGGCCAAGGAAGAGTTGCAGGAGGTCGTAGACTTCCTCAAGGATCCGAAGCGCTATGGACGGCTCGGGGCGCGGATCCCGAAAGGCGTGCTCCTCGTCGGGCCGCCGGGTACCGGCAAGACGTTGTTGGCGCGTGCACTGGCCGGCGAGGCCGGTGTCGCCTTCCTGTCGACCAACGGCGCCGAGTTCGTCGAGATGTTCGTCGGCGTCGGTGCCGCGCGGGTCCGCGACCTGTTCGAGCAGGCGCGCAAGGTGGCCCCGGCCATCATCTTCATCGACGAACTCGACGCGCTGGGACGCGCGCGCGGCGCT